>NZ_CP017560.1:937248-1249664 GCF_001753205.1 Sporosarcina ureilytica
TGGTTGCTACCGTGTTGTCCGGGCGGTCGACCAGGTTGATTGCCATGCCCTGGTGGGAATCCTGGCATGCCGTGTGAAGGTCCGCCATGCCCCGGTGGGAAACCTGGCATGTTGTGTCCAGGTGGAAATCCGGGCATACCACCGTGTCCCGGCGGGAATCCAGGCATGCCATGAGATGGTCTTTGTGCAGTAAATCCTGGGTGGGAACTAGGCATTTCATATGTTGGCCAACCGTAGCCAGTTGGGTATCCGCTTGGGTTTATCGAAGGCATTGGAATTGGGCCACCAAGTTGTTCCCTAGTATTTCCGTCATATCCTTCCGGTAAGCGTGGGTACCAGTATTGCTCATTGTTTTGACCTGAATTGCTATTTACCATCAAATTTTCTCTCCTTCCAAACGATTCTTATTACTATATGCTAGACAGAAAAGGACGTTTGGACTTTTCGGCAAGGATTATGCGTAGTTCTATTTGACATGGCTAGGCAAATCTCCGGAAGCGCCGCTTGCTCACTTAGCACTTGTTTTATTAGGAGAGGGCTATGTTGCACAATGAATATCTAATATGCGGAGAAGTGGGATATAATTGTTCAAAACTTTCATTTTACTAATTGATTAAAATCATATAATGGTTACTTGGAATATTAGTAAATGAAAGATGGTGTGAAATTTTCACGCCATCTGTTTGTTAAAGAATGGGGGAACTTATCATGGGGAAAATTGTATTAGTTTCACACGAATTAAAATATGCGAAAGCAATGTCGGCTTTGTCCTCATACTCGCAAGTAAAAGATGCTTTAGGTTTGAGTGACGAACAGACGACAGTAGAAGGAACTAGGGGGTTTATCGAGTTCATTCTTAAAGAAGAAAAATTAGGAAAACAATATTCTAGATGCATTTTAAATGAAAAAGAAACGCTCATTGGCGTGATTACACTTAAAGATATTGATCCGATCAAGAAAACTTCTCATATTGGCACTTGGATAGGTCATGAGTATTGGGGACAGCGATATAATGAGCTTGCAAAGGCAGCAATATTAGCTATTGCGTTTAATCAATTTGGACTTAATTATGTTTTCGCTGGGGCTAGGGCGGATAATTACCGTTCTCAAAAAGCGCAAGAAAAGCTACCTTATATTACATTACGTGTTGAAGATGAATTTCCTGAAGAATTGAAGATGCTAGAAGCTCAAACAGGTTCGAAATGTGTGTTGAATGTGTTTAAGAAAGAAAATTATTTAGCTTGGAGGAAAGCTCAGGAAGAAATTAATTAATATTAGTGGGAGAATTTCCATTGGAACTGAAAAATGAAAGCGCATCGAGTTGGTTGTCTAATCATCGGTATTATTGTAATCGCATCATTTCTATTCTATAAATAAGAAAAGGGATTAGATGAAGTAATCTTTTATAACCCTACAACTTTCTACTCTTTTTACAAACTTCAAGGTCAGGAAGTTTCATCATAGATTTATACTAAGGACAGCCGTGCTTTCGAGAATCAAGATGGAGGGGGATTTGCCAGTTGTGCCCAATTAATATCAAGAAATATCTTATTTTACAATAATATTCACAAAAATGTCGTTTCTTGTTCAAAGCACTTCTATTGCCCAATGTTCTAACTATTGATAGATTAAGTAATGTCGGGGTTTCCAACGTTTAGGAAAGTAATTTCTAGAAGGTTTATAAAGGGATAATATGTTTTTCGACATAATATGCAAGACTAATAGACCTTTTTTAGCCCGACGATCAAATGATTAGGAGGAATTCAGAATGAAGAACAGAATCTCATTTTTCATGACGTTCGCGGCTATCATTTTAGCTACGTTCCTTGTTGCTTCACCAGTATCTGCTCAAATCGCAGATGGTACATATAAGGTAAATTATGAAATGAAAGAGGCTGGCAATGCGAACACATCCATTGCGGACGGTTATTTTACAAAGCCTGCGACATTAACCGTTGAAAATGGTGTTCAATATATCCAGTTAACAGTAACTGGCAGTAATTATGTAAAATCGCTTTCAACACCAGCGGGCCCTGTCTCGGTTGTTAGTGAAAATACTGCAAATCAGACAAGAACAGTGAAGTTTAGAGTGAATGGTGACTTATCACAACCTCTAAATATGGACATGCATATTGTCGTTCCGGATATGTACGACATGACGCATACTGCCCGTGCTGTATTTAATGTAAGCGGATTACCGCAAGCAGGTGCTGCAACGGGTGCTACAAATGGTGAGAAAAGTTCAGCAAACAACGGAGCTGAAACTGTAGCGAACCCAAAGACTGGCGATAACACACCTATTGGAATGTATGCGCTATTAATGCTAGGCTCGGCAATTGCATTAGTCGCAATTCGCAAGTTTCGACCTGTACGTAACTAATTAATAGAATCCAAAGGAGAGAAATAGATGCGAAACAAATGGCTTATGTCCCTGCTTATCGCAATACTTGCATTGCCATTCTTTAGTGGCGCGGTGTTTGCGGAAGAAACGAAACAGTTTGCTGATGGAGAACATAAGATAACTGCCAAAGCGCTCAATGCTGACACAGGTGAACCTTCAGGAGCAGCGGGATTTATAAATGAGGCTGCGACACTCACAATTAAAAACGGTGAGGCAACATTGACAATTACTGTGCCACACAATCCAATGGCAGAAATTACTGGATTGCAAATTGAAGGAATTAACCCAACTGTAACAAAAGGTGCAAATGCAACTTATATGGCATTTAAATTAGCCAACGTAAAATCTGAACTAAATGCTACAGTTAGTTATGAAGTTCCATCGCTTAATATGGTGCATGATAACCTTCCGTTGAAATTTGCATTAGTAGGTTTAGATACAATTCCAACAGTAGAAGAAGTCAAACCTGAAGAACCAACTGAACCAGAAGTGCCAGTTGAAGAACCGACTGAAGAAGAACCAGTAGAAGAACCGGCTAAACCTGAAACACCAGTTGAAAATATGAATCCGGCATTAGTGCCTGATAAAGCATATACAATTAACTTTGTATCTGAGTCGCGTTCAGTTAACGGCCAATTTAATAACCCGGCTGCAGTACTCCATAAAAATGGAGAAACGTTTATCCAGATGACTGGAACTGGTGGTCAATTTATTAAATCATTGACGATTAACGGTGAAGAAGTAACTTGGGGACAGAAAAATGATGATGGTACATTTACTTTCCAATTTAAAGTAAATGGTTCATTATCAACTGTATTAGATTTTGGCATGGTCATCGATGCACGTGGAACTGAAATGACACATGTCGTTGACTTGACATTCGATGAAAGCACGAAAGCAGACGCTGACGCCGCGAGTTATTCATTGCTTGCAGTAAATCAAGAAGTCGAAGTACCTTCAGAAGATGAAGAGCAAGCTGATAAAGAAGATAGTAACAAGTCGGAAGAGCAAGAAGAATCTGCAGATAAAAATGAAAACAATAAAGAAACAGAAACACCTGCAAAAGATCCATTAGCACCAGACAAAGCGTATGAAATTGACTTTGTATTTAAACATGAAACAGAAGATAAAGCTTCTGCGGCAGATAACTTCTTTGTGAAACCTGCTATTTTATTAGAAAAAGATGGCGAAAGATATATTCAAATTACTGTAACGGGTAGCGAATATATCGAGTCACTAAAAAATAAATTTGGTGAATTCGTTGTTGTTAAAACAAATGCTGACGGTTCTGTTGTTTATCAATTTAAATTAGACGGCAGCATATCGGATGCAATGTTGATCGATATGGTCATTACTGTTCCAGGCTTCTATGAAAGCCAAACGCATAAAGCTCGTCTATTTTTAGATGAGAGCAGTATGAAAGAAATTGATGCAAGCCAATATCAATTAGCAGCTGCTAGCAATGGCAATGGACCAACAGTAGACGGTAAATCTGGAAATGATATCATTCCACCGAAACCTGAACTTGGTGGTAGCGACAAAAATAACGTGAAGAACCAAGAGAAAACTGTCGGAAAAGTAACAAACCCACAAACAGGTGATACAACAAATATTATGCTTTATGTATTGCTACTCATTGGGTCAGCAATTCCGCTAGCGATTCAACTAAAAAGACGTTTCGCTAATGCCGCGTAATCTAAAATAAATTTATAACTAACGAGAGTCTTACTGTTTATTTCAAGCAGTAAGACTCTAAGTTTTATATAAGGGTTTTCGGAAAAATCAGATTAAAAAATGACCCCATAAGAGGTGTACAAGTTTTGAAAACAAAATTAAATTTTTTCCTCATTATAGTCCTTCTCGTCGTTTTAGCAGGTTGTGGCACAAATGACCAATCCACTGCAACTGAAAATCAATCCTCAAAAGATACTCATCAAAATAACTCAGAAGTAGCGGATGCAACTAAAAATGAACAAGCACTCGAAACTGATGGCCAAATCATTTCAACGACTGTCGCGATAACAGAAATTACGGATCAATTGGAATTAGACCTTGTCGGTATTCCAACAACCTATAAAGGATTACCGAAACGATATAAAGGGTTACCGGAAGTTGGTTTGGCGATGGATCCAGACATGGAAATCATTAAATCGTTAAAACCGACAGATGTTTTAACAGTGACAACGTTGACATCTTATGTAGAAGAAACGTTCACTCAAACGGATACACCGGCGACCTATCTTGACTTTGAAAGTGTAGAAGGTATGTATGAAGGCATTCAGTATCTTGGTGAAAAATATAATCGAGAAGAACATGCAGAGAAATTAGTAGAAGCATTTGAAGAAAAGTTAGCTGAAATTGAAGCGAAAATAAAAGACCAAGAATCTCCAAAAGTACTTATTTTACTTGGAGTCCCAGGCAGTTATCTTGTAGCAACAGAAGAATCGTATGTTGGGGATCTCGTTCGACGCGCTGGCGGTGTGAATGCAATGAAAGAAACAGGTGTAGAATACATCTCTGCCAACACAGAAAACTTGCAGCAAGCTGAGGCAGATATTATTCTTCGCATGGCACATGGGATGCCGGAAGAAGTCGTTGAAATGTTTAATAAAGAATTTAAAGAAAATACGATTTGGCGCCATTTTAAAGCAGTGAAAAATGAACGAGTTTATGATTTAGAGGAAGTGCTATTTGGAACGACTGCGAACTTAGCAGCTGTTGAAGCATTGGAAGAATTAGTGAAAATTCTATATGAATAATAGGTTGTGAAAGAGGTTTGCGTTATGTATAAAAAAATCATTAGTTTTGCTGTCGTAATCGTATCACTCTTTGTTTTGACAATCTATTCGATGACGACTGGGAGCATTGCGATTACGGTAGGAGAGCTGCTAACAGGCCTCTTTACAGGCACGAATGAAAATGTAGAAATTATTAAAGATTTACGCTTGCCGCGAGTTGTCATTGCACTTTTTGCCGGCGCAACGTTGTCAGTCTCCGGAGTGCTTTTACAAGCGGTTATGCGTAATCCGTTAGCGGAACCGGGCATTATCGGTATATCTTCCGGTGCTGGTTTCATGTCCATTATGATGATCACATTCTTTCCAACGTTATTTTTCTACACGCCATTATTTTCTTTTATTGGTGGGGCGGTTGCATTTTTATTTGTCTATTTATTTTCATGGAAATCTGGACTTAATCCTTTACGGATGATTTTAATCGGCGTGGCTATTAATGCCGTATTTACTGGATTAAGTGAATTAATGGCAGCGAGAAATGCCAGTAGCATGATGTCCGGTATTTCTGTTAGCTCTTCAACTTTGACGATGAAAACGTGGGACGATGTACAAGTGATTGCTTTGTATGGAACGATTGGACTTATTTTAAGCTTTCTCGTTTATGCATGGTGTAACCATTTAAGTTTACGAGATCAGACATTGAAAAATCTTGGATTTCGCGTAAATCGAGCACGATTTATCATTTCCATTATTGCTGTTTTACTTGCATCCATCGCCACGGCAATCGCAGGTATGTTTACATTTGTTGGTCTACTGATACCGCATATAGGACGATCTTTAGTCGGGAATGACCATAAATTGCTCATCCCGTTTTCCGCAATAGCAGGGGCCTTATTAATTCTATCAGCAGATACATTGGGGAGAACTCTTCTCTCACCAATAGAAATTCCAGCATCCATCATCATGGCTGTGATTGGTGGACCATTCCTCATATTCTTGCTTAGAAAGAGTGATCGTATTTATGGAAATTAAAGATATATCTTTTTCCTATCAAGATAAAGTTAAGCGTCTGCACGATGTAGAAGCGAGGATCCATAAAGGCCAAATCACAACGATTCTTGGGCCGAATGGTTCTGGGAAGTCGACACTGCTTGGGGTGCTTACAAATAATCTTCAGCCGCAAATCGGACAAGTCATCCTCGATGGGAAGACGATCAATAAATATAAACCGAAAGAACTTGCAAAAAAGTTAGGTGTTGTTCATCAACAAAACAGTGCACCAGCTGATATGACAGTGGAAAAACTTGTCTATTATGGGCGCTTGCCACATAGAAGCACGTTCTCTCCCCAATCGGAACAGGATGAGCAGATGGTGAACTGGGCAATTGAATGTACAGGACTTGCTGAAAAACGACATGATGCAATTGATACATTATCAGGCGGTCAGCAGCAACGTGTTTGGATTGCGATGGCTCTTGCCCAAGATACACCATTTTTATTTTTAGATGAACCGACGTCTAACTTAGATATTTATTACCAATATGAGATACTAGAGCTTGTGAAACAATTATGTAATGAACATGGCTTGACGATTGTGATGGTTTTACATGATATTAATCAAGCGATACAATATAGCCATCACATTATAGCGATGAAAACAGGGAAAGTAATTGCAACGGGCGACCCGAAAAAAATTGTCACTGAAAAATTAATGGCAGAAGTTTACGGTGTCAATGTCGTTGTTAAAAATGATGAAGAAGTCGGGACATATATTGTACCGATTGGTATTTGACAGATTGTGATACCTGGAGGGATATGTTGATGAACACGAAGACGAAGAAAACTTTATCAATCATACTCACCTGGTTATGTGTAGGTGTGTTTATTTATGCGGCTTATGGTTTGATTGATACGGCGATAGATTACTATAAAAACCGAAAAGTGTTAAACAATCTCCAGGAAACATTCTACAATTCGGATAATCCCATCATTGATGGTGAATATGCTAGTGAGTCCAATTCGATTCGTTCCGGATTTGACAGGTTGTTAAAAGAAAACGATGAACTTGTCGGCTGGATTACGATTGAGGGGACACAAATTGATTATCCTATTTTACAAGCGGATAATAATGTTGATTATTTAAATAGAAATTTTTATAAAGAGAAAAACATTGCGGGCAGTATTTTTATGGATTTTCGGAATGACGTACAAAACCCAAGTCTAAATACGATTATCTATGGCCATCGGGTGAAGGACGGTTCCATGTTCGAACAATTAACGAAGTTTCAAGATAAGGACTTTTTTAAGACTCACAAAACATTCGAGTTTGATACGTTGTATGATAGTTATATAGCTGAAATATTCGCTGTTTACATTACAAAGACGGACTTTGATTATATACAAACTGATTTTGCAAGTGACACGGAGTACGAACAGTTGCTTACAGGCATTCGCGAAAAATCTATGTATGAAACTGACGTAGAAGTAAATCCGGATGATCACATTTTAACATTGTCGACATGTGATTATGAACTTGACCCGAATGACGGAAGGCTAGTTGTTCAGGCGAAGTTAGTGAAGAAGGGGTAACTAGTTACAACGTCGGTCTGTTACGGGAACTGCTTCATTCATATTTTATTGAAAAGATTCATTCGGTCAACAACGATGTTGAAGGATGAATCTTTTTAACTTCCAACCGTACATAATTAACCAGGGGGAGTTACACATGTTTATCTTACGGTGGACTTGTTTACTATTTTTACTTTTACTTATGCTTACGTCGATTGTTTAAATCTACGTTCGATGGCATGAAAGTTTGCTATAATGTAAAGAGACTAGATAGCAATTGGAGGCTAACATAAATTGATGACAGAAGAAAAACCACATATTCTGATTATAGATGGCATGGCGCTTTTATTTCGTTCCTTTTTTGCAACTTCGGCAATGGGACACTTTTTTCCGAATGATGCAGGTGTGCCGACGAATGGGGTTCAAGGATTCGCACGCCACACGATGACGGCGGCATCGATTTTTAAACCGACCCATATGGCAGTTTGCTGGGATATGGGGGCGCACACATTCCGCAACGATTTGTTTGATGGATACAAAGCGAATCGTCCAGCACCACCTGAGGAGCTTGTGCCACAGTTTGATATGGCGCGAGATGCATCTGCATTAATTGGCTGGAAAAATTACGGGGAAAAAGGGATGGAAGCTGATGATTTAATCGGTTCAATGATTACTCATTGGGACGGGAAAGCCGAAATTACAGTCGTCAGCGGCGATAGAGATTTACTGCAATTGCTTCGTCCAGGCGTCAATATTGCCTTGATTAAAAAAGGGTATAGCGAATATGATATTTACACGGAAGACCGTTTTGTAGAAGAATACGGCATTACACCTTTACAGTATATCGATAAAAAAGCATTTACTGGGGACACAGCCGATGGTTATCCAGGGGTGAAAGGCATCGGTCCGAAAACCGCGCTTACGCTTATTAAACAGTATGGTTCTGTTGACGGTGTTGTTGCTGCGCTAGATGAATTAACCCCGGCACGTCGAAAAAGAATTGAAGAAGGTATGGACATGCTCATGCTTTCGAGAAAACTGGCAGAAATTCATTGCGATTTGGAAGTAGAAGCATCACTCGAGGAAATGCCCATTCCGAATTACGATGATCATGTGAAACAAACGCTTGAACAATTAGGTTATTCACTTGTCATGAGACATGCAAATTCACTTTATGTAACGAATTAACAAATACGCCAACGAGACAGTTACAAATCGTCTTGTTGGCGTATTTTTTTATATACTTTCACAAAGGTCAAAATGTCCCGATTTGGGGCATATGGTACTTTACGAATTTGGCAAGGACGATTTTTACTCCCATTATCGTGAATAAAGAGCATCAATCCGTATTCACATTCCTCATAACCAACGACAGGTACCCAATGATAGTCGAAGGAATACCGGCCGCGCCACTTCCATCTAAACCATTTGTCAAATTTCGCTGCGACCGGATTACCTTTATCGATTTGTCTTTTCACTTCTTCAATTGAACAAGCTGCTACTACCCAATCATCTCCAAGTATTTTAGCAAGATTGCGGACGAAACGCCATGTAAATAAGCCAATTGCCGTTCCCCCTAGCCGTTTATATAATTGATTAATATCTTGAAAATGGTTAGGAAAATAATAATCAAGAATCGTATAGGCTGTAACTGGACCACATGCAGAAGCGCGATAACGTTTATGAATGTCGGGATCGAACTGCGATTTTTTCTTTAAAGCGAGAATATTTTTCATAAAAAGCTCCTTGAAAAAAATGCTTTGTTTTATTATATGCTAGCACTTTTCACGCTAAACAAACATATAAAACAATATGAACGGTGATTCATTAATTCTGTGTTTTTCAAATAAAAATATTGCGAAAACAAGAATGATAGATTACAATAATATTCATAGAGGTTGTTTCTATATTTTTTTGAATAATAATGAATGAGTATTCATTCAAAAGGGGTAAAGGGAGGCAGGACACGTGGCTTATCAAATAAAAAAGGCAGCAGTTTTAGGTTCAGGTGTAATGGGGTCTGGTATTGCAGCACATCTTGCGAATATCGGGATTCCAGCACTTTTACTAGACATCGTCCCTGGGCAATTAACAGCCGACGAAGAAAAGCAGGGACTTACATTAGAGGATCGTCAAGTGCGGAATCGATTTGCAGCAGGTGCTTTACAAAAATTAACCAAACAAAAACCTGCACCATTAACGTCGAAAAAGAATTTGTCGCTTATCGAGGCAGGAAATTTAGAAGATGATGTAGACAAATTAAAAGATGTTGATTGGATTATTGAAGTAGTTGTTGAAAACTTAGACGTGAAGAAAAGCCTATATGAAAAAATTGATGCGGTACGCTCAGCTGGAACGATTGTCACTTCCAATACATCGGGTATTAGCATTGAGGCGATGATGGAAGGGCGTTCGGAAGATTTCCAAGAGCATTTCTTAGGCACGCACTTTTTTAACCCACCACGTTATTTGAAGTTGTTAGAAGTGATTCCAGCAAGTACGACTGCACCAGAAGTTGTCGATTTCATGGTTCGCTTTGGGGAAGATACGTTAGGAAAAGGTGTCGTTATCGCCAAAGATACGCCAAATTTTATTGCCAACCGCATTGGCACATACGGTTTGTTAGTAACTTTGCGTGAAATGGAAAAACGCGGTTATTCAATTGGGGAAGTTGACTCCGTGACAGGAACGTTAATTGGTCGACCGAAATCAGCGACATTTAGAACGCTGGATGTTGTTGGATTAGATACATTCGTTCATGTCGCGAGAAATGTTTATGACCACACAGAAGGCGAAGAGCAACAAGTATTTGATACACCTGAATTCATGAGAAAAATGGTGGAGAACGGATGGCTTGGTGCAAAAACAAAACAAGGTTTTTACGTGAAAAAAGGCAAAGAAATTTTAGAACTAGATCGTGAAACCTTTGACTACGTTCCAACGAAAAAAATGAAAACGCCTTCAATTGAAATGGCAAAACAGCAAAGAGGACTTGCGAATCGAGTAAAAACACTCGTTTATGCAGAAGACCGTACAGGGGAAATTTTATGGAATATCTTTGCACCAACACTTCTTTATTCAGCTGAATTAAACGGAGAAATTGCTGATGATATTGTCGCGATTGACAATGCAATGAAATGGGGCTTCGGCTGGCAACAAGGCCCGTTTGAAACATGGGATGCCATCGGTGTGAAAACATCCGTAGAAAAGATGAAAGCAGAAGGGTTTGAAATTCCAAGCTTTGTTCAAAGTTTATTAGAGAAAGGCTATGAAACTTTTTATAAGGAAGAAGATGGCGAACAGTTCTTCTTTAATGGAGAAACTTATGAGTCAGTGCCTGTTAATGAAAAAGTGATTGATTTAAAACAATATAAAAAGAAGCATGGTGTCATTAAGAAAAATTCAGGTGCGAGCTTAATTGACCTAGGCGACGGGGTTGCGCTATTAGAATTCCATTCGCAATCGAATGCGATTGGCTTAGACATTATTCAAATGATTAACTTTGCGATTGAAGAAGTAGAGAAAAACTATAAAGGACTCGTCATTGGAAACCAAGGGAAAAACTTCTGTGTGGGTGCCAATCTTGGCTTAATTTTAATGGAGGCGCAAGACGACAATATCTTTGAATTAGACTATGTCATTCGTTCATTCCAACAAGCGATGATGAACATTAAATATGCGAAAAAGCCTGTTGTTGCTGCACCATTTGCGATGACGCTTGGCGGGGGCGCGGAGGTTTGTTTACCAGCTGCACATATTCAAGCGACAACCGAAACATATATGGGACTTGTCGAAGTCGGCGTTGGGTTAATTCCGGGCGGGGCCGGAAACATCAACTTATATACGAAGCATTTGAAAGGTTTACCGAATGGCGTGGACGTGGATTACCAAAACATTGCCAATAAAGTATTTGAAACAATTGCGATGGCGAAAGTTTCAACTTCTGGCGATGAAGCGCGCGACAATAACTTCTTAGATTTTGCGGATGGCATTAGTGTAAACGGTGACCATCAAATTTATGATGCGAAACAAGTGGCGCTTGCGTTATATGAGAACGGATACAAAGCACCGAAACACGAAAAAGTTCCAGTAACCGGAGAATCAGGCTATGCGACATTGTTACTTGGCGCGGAAGCCATGCATTTATCGGGCTATATTAGCGAACACGATTTGAAAATCGCGAAAAAACTTGCGTATGTCATTGCGGGTGGAAATGTTCCATACGGCACGTTCGTTGATGAGCAATATTTATTGGATTTAGAACGTGAAGCGTTCTTAAGCCTAGTGGCGGATCCACTATCGCAGCAACGTATGCAACACATGCTCATAAAAGGGAAGCCACTTCGTAATTGAATAATAAAAGCTGAAACCGCCGTTTAGATGCGACAAGCATAAGGCGAAGCAACGCAGTGGCCCGTTTTTCGTCACGGAGTTGATGTGACTTATGACTCGAGCATTTGGCGCGGTTGAAGCTGGATCGATAGGAAGATTGGAAAAGGGAGGAATTTATCATGCGTGAAGCAGTGATTGTAGCCGGGGCGAGAACACCGGTAGGGAGAGCGAAAAGAGGTTCTCTTGCAACCGTGCGTCCAGATGATTTAGGGGCACTAGCAGTAAAGGAAACGTTAAAACGCGCTGGTGGTTATGACGGTGCAATTGATGATTTAATTATCGGTTGTGCGATGCCCGAAGCGGAACAAGGGATGAATATGGCAAGAAATATCGGGGCACTTGCCGGACTCCCAGATACAACACCAGCGATTACGATTAACCGGTTTTGTTCATCTGGACTTCAGTCTATCGCTTACGGTGCTGAAAGAATTATGCTTGGTCATTCAAAGGCAATGCTAGCAGGCGGAGCAGAATCGATGAGTATGGTACCTATGATGGGCAATACCGTACGTCCTAATGCGCGATTAGCTGAAACTGCACCGGAATATTATATGGGGATGGGGCATACAGCGGAACAAGTTGCCAAGAAGTACGATGTCAGCCGTGCGGACCAAGATGCATTCGCAGTACGGTCGCATGAACTAGCAGCGGCGGCAATCGAAGCTGGAAAATTTGTTGATGAAATTGTACCGGTCGACGTTGTAAAAAGAAGCGTTGACGACAATGGAAAGCTTCATGAAAAGAAGTTCACTTTTGAAATGGATGAAGGCGTTCGTCATGGTACGACAGAAGAGGTACTTGGCAAATTACGACCAGCCTTTTCAGTTACTGGTTCCGTCACAGCTGGAAATGCATCCCAAACTTCTGACGGTGCAGGTGCAGTGCTCATTATGGATCGTGAAGTTGCTGAAGCAGAAGGACTTACACCCATTGCAAAGTTCCGTTCATTTGCTGTAGGAGGCGTCCCACCAGAAGTGATGGGAATTGGCCCAATTGAAGCCGTTCCAAAAGCATTAAAATTAGCCGGATTAACAATCGACGACATCGACCTGTGGGAATTAAACGAAGCATTCGCTTCACAATCCTTACAAGTCATTCGCCATCTGGGGCTAGATATGGATAAAGTTAACGTCAACGGCGGCGCCATCGCACTCGGTCACCCACTTGGCGCAACAGGTACAATTTTAACCATTCGTCTTATGAATGAACTAAAACGCCAACAGAAACAATTCGGTGTTGTCACGATGTGTATTGGTGGCGGTATGGGTGCCGCGGGCGTATTTGAGATGTTATAGGAAAAGCTGAAAGCATCGTTTAGGCGCGACAGGCATAAGTCGAGCTGACGACGTGGCGCGTTTTGCCATATAGTCAGATTGCTTATGACCTGAGTGACTGATGCTTGAAGCTGGATCAAGAAAAGATGATTTGTTGTAAATTAGATTAGAATATTGAATTTCAATTTAGGGAAAAGGAAAGTTCATGTTCATAAAAAAGGGGAGGAATTTAAAATGACGAAACAAGTAGAAGTAAATGAATTTGTTAAAGGCGGCGCATTCTTAATCGAGGACATTGAGCCGGCACGTGTATTTACACCAGAAGACTTTACGGATGAGCAAAAAATGATTGCACAAACGACGGCAGAATATGTTGAAAAAGAAGTGAAACCTGTTGTTGAAAACTTAGAAAATCATGAGTTTGAGCACTCTGTAAGACTATTGAAAAAAGCTGGGGAACTTGGTTTATTAGCAGCAGATATTCCTGAAGAGTACGATGGTCTTGGTTTGGATAAAATTTCTTCTGCATTAATTTCGGAAAAAATGTCCGTTGCAGGCGGTTTTTCTATCACACACGGCGCTCATGTTGGAATCGGATCACTGCCAATCGTTCTCTTTGGTGACGAAGAGCAAAAGAGGAAATATTTACCGGTTTCTGCAACAGCTGAGAAAATCTTTGCGTATGCGTTAACTGAGCCAGGTTCTGGTTCGGATGCACTCGGTGCAAGTACTACTGCTAAGCTGAATGATGCAGGAACGCACTATGTTCTAAATGGCGAAAAACAGTGGATCACAAACGCAGGATTTGCAGACGTATTCGTTGTTTATGCAAAAATTGATGGGGATAAATTTTCAACGTTCATCGTAGAAAAAGACTTTCCGGGCGTTTCAGTAGGACCTGAAGAAAAGAAAATGGGAATTAAATCATCTTCAACACGTACGTTAATCTTACAAGATGCGGAAGTACCGGTTGAAAATCTATTAGGAGAAATTGGTCGTGGGCATGTGATTGCCTTTAATATTTTAAATATTGGCCGTTATAAACTAGGCGTTGGTACGGTTGGAGGTTCTAAACGTGCTTTAGAATTAGCAATCTCTTATGCAAATGATCGAAAGCAATTTAACACACCGATTTCTTCATTTAACTTAACAAAAGAGAAAATCGCAATGATGGCCTCTAAATTGTATGCTGCCGAAAGTTTAATTTACCGTACAGTAGGTAATTTTGAAGAGCGTGAAAGTGCGATGTCGGAAGAAGATTTAAAAGATGGTAAAGCAGTTGCAGCATCGATTGCAGAGTATGCCATTGAATGCTCGATTAACAAAGTATTCGGTTCCGAGGTATTAGATTATATCGCAGACGAAGCGGTTCAATTGCACGGCGGTTACGGATTTATGTCGGAATACGAAGTTGAACGCATTTACCGAGACTCCCGTATTAACCGTATTTTTGAAGGAACAAATGAAATTAACCGTCTGCTTATCCCAGGAACATTTATGAGGAAAGCGATGAAAGGTGAATTACCACTTCTGCAAAAAGCGCAAAGCTTACAGGAAGAGCTTCTCATGATGATGCCTGAAGAAATTGGTGAAGAGGCACTTGCACAAGAAAAAGTACTTGTGAAAAATGCGAAAAAAATTGGTCTCCTTGCAGCTGGTCTTGCCGCACAGCGTTTCGGTACAAAACTAGAGGCGGAGCAAGAAGTGCTAGTGAACATTGCAGATATTGCACAAAACATCTTCGCAATGGAATCAGCACTCCTTCGTACTGAAAAAGCAATTGCACGGAATGGCGAAGAGAAAGAGAAACAGAAAATCTTATACACTGAAATTTTCTGTCAAGAAGCATTCGAAGCGATTGAAAAAGATGCGAAAGAAACACTACTTGCGGCGGTAGAAGGCGATAACCAGCGTATGATGCTGTCCGCACTGCGTAAATTAACTCGTTCCACCCCGTATAATATTATCGCGAAGAAACGTGAAGCTGCCGCGAAATTGATTGACGAGGCGAAATACACAGTTTAATACCTTCAATCCTTCAGACGAATTTCAAGGCGTCTGAAGGATTTTTTGGTATGATGAGAGCAATGGAGGGATGATATTTATGAAAATTACATATTACGGATATCCAAAATGCAGCACGTGTAGAAAAGCGAAGAAGTGGCTAACGGACAATGGCATTGACTTTGCCGAGGTGAATCTTGTAGAAACGCCGCCGACTGCAGAAACCTTACAAGAAATGATTGCTACTTCGGGACTCGACATTAAAAAGTTTTTCAATGTTAGTGGGAAAGTTTATCGTGAACAAAAATTGAAAGACAAGTTACCAACTCTGTCGGACGAAGAAAAAGTAGCTTTACTCGCTTCAAACGGTATGCTGATTAAAAGGCCAATTGTATTTGGCGATGGGAAAACCACGGTAGGTTTTAAAGAAGAAACGTTTGACGAAGTTTGGGGCTAATCGTTCCGAATTTCAAGTGAGGAAGTTATCTAATAAGTTAGTAGATTCACGAAGTAACCTTGTATTTTAGAGGAAACTATGGCATTATTGAAGAGACTGAATTAATTTTATAATTATTTATTATGGCACCAAACACGAATGTTATGGTATGTTTACCTCGGAAAGTTCGGTTGCTTGAAGCTATTTCCGTTAATTGCAGTGGAAGGAGTCTTCCCAGAATGGAAATGAAGGCTGTTCGGATTTTCCTGCAGTATGTATTGTTATGAAATTAATTCAATTAACTGAGTCAATTTCATAAATACCTAAAACCGCTAAGCTGATACAATATATAGTTGAGAACGGTTTAACTCTACAGAGGCAATTTCATAATTGCCCAAACTATAGATTGTATCGGCGCAGCGAAAAGATTGGATTATGAAATTGACTAAACTATGAATATTTGGAGGCTATGACATGAACACACCAAAAGAACTTAAGTATTCTGAAGAGCACGAATGGGTAAAAGACGAGGACGGTAAATACCGTATTGGTATCACGCACTTTGCACAGTCGGAGCTTGGCGATATCGTATTCGTTGAGCTTCCGGAAGAAGGCGATGATATTACTGCAGGCGAGCCGTTTGGTAGCGTAGAATCTGTTAAAACAGTTTCGGAATTATATGCGCCAATTAGCGGTAAAGTAGTAGAAGTGAACGAAGAGTTAGAAGATAGCCCAGAATTTGTAAACGAATCTCCATACGAGCAAGCATGGATGATTGTCGTTGAACCATCAGATGCATCAGAACTAGATTCACTCATGTCAGCTGAAGAATACGATAAAATGACAATTGAGTAATCAATGAAAAACTAAACGTTGGGAGAGATTCCTGACGTTTTTTTCATGCAACCATTCATGCATGAAATTTTGCGCATAAATGAGTATGATAAAGGTTATGAATGGAAAACTAAACATCATAGCGATTGAATAAGATGATGAACGAGGATGGAGGGATTGTGTGGGCCGACAAAAAGTGATTATCGTAGAAGGTAAAGCGGATCGCTTTCGGTTAAAACGGATCCTTGCTGAACCTGTTCAAATCATTTGTACATTTGGTACGATTAGTGAATATCATCTTGATGAATTGATGGAGCCTTACGAGACAAGCGAACTATTTGTTTTTGTAGATGCAGATGACACGGGGGAAAAAATCCGCACTTTATTCAAAAAAAACTTCCCTTGGGCAATCCATTTATATACGAATGAATTTTATAAAGAAGTAGAAACGACACCGTATGAACTATTGGCGGAACAATTGGAAGGCCATTTTAATATTCACCGAGAATTTTTACTGTATGAGGATGATGGTAATGGAGATATGGACACGCGAACAATGGGAAACGATGATGCAAAGTTCAAATAAAGCATTGTTTTATTTATATACGCCAATTTGTGGAACTTGTATGGTTGCCTCTAAAATGATGGAAGTCATTCATGCGATGAGGGAAAGCATACCGATGGGGAAGGCGGACTTGAATTATATTGAAGATTTGGCGGTCGATTATCAAATTGAAAGTGTGCCTTGTTTACTTATTGCGGAAGATGGTGTCATTAAAGAGAAAATCTATGCTTTCCAATCAGTTCCTCACTTGCTTGAAAAGATAGGTTGACAAAATTCGGCATTATGTGATAGATTATAGTTTATAATAAAAAAATAGTAAAACTCTTATTGAGAGCGGCGGAGGGAAGTGCCCTATGAAGCCCGGCAACCATCACATTTGTGAATTGGTGCCAATTCACGCAAAGCGATTGCTTTGGAAGATGAGAGAATGGACGAACGATTTTTAAGTAAACGTTAAGCCTTTCTACTCACTTGGTGGAAAGGCTTTTTAATTTACCGAAATGTAACATACTAAGTGAGAGACAGACTTTACTTCAAAACGCTTGTCGCAACTTTACAAGGCGTTTATGTAATTGGATTTTTAGATGAAGGTGGATAAAAGATGATACATTTGCATGAAGTTGTGAAGCAATATGGGACAGGCGCTAATCAGATTGTGGCTGTAGATGGCGTCACGCTTTCTGTTAAGGAAGGCGAAATATTTGGCATCATCGGTTATAGTGGTGCAGGAAAAAGTACGTTAATTCGTCTATTAAATGGGCTTGAAATGCCGACTGTTGGAACGGTTAAGGTTGGCGGATTAGAAATCTCCTCAACTAAAGGCAAGCAATTAAGAATGGCGCGTCAAAAAGTGAGTATGATTTTCCAACACTTCAACTTATTATGGTCAAGAACGGTGAAAGAAAATATTGCTTTCCCGCTTGAGATTTCGGGTGTTGCGAAAGTGGAACGAGAGAAAAAAGTAGCAGAATTAATTGAGTTGGTCGGTTTGAGCGGCCGTGAAAATGCTTATCCGTCTCAATTGTCAGGAGGGCAAAAGCAACGAGTAGGCATCGCGCGTGCACTTGCAAATGATCCGGAAGTATTACTTTGCGATGAAGCTACATCAGCGCTAGACCCGGAAACCACGGATGCCATCCTCGATTTATTGACAGGCATAAATAAACGTTTAGGGTTAACGATCGTTCTCATCACGCATGAAATGCATGTGATTCGTAAAATTTGTCATCGCGTAGCAGTCATGGAAGCAGGAAAAGTTGTTGAAATTGGCGATGTACTAGAAGTATTCCAAATGCCGAAAGAGCCGATTACGAAACGATTTGTGGCGCAATTGACGGAGCCTACTGATGCGAAAGAGGCAATTGAGCATATTGGAGAAGCGTTCCCGACAGGAAAACTAGTGAGGCTTGCTTTTGTTGGTGAAAGGACAGAGCAACCGCTTCTTGCAAGTCTTATCCGAAAGTTCAATATTGATGTAAATATTGTCCAAGGAAATATTTCACATACACAAGCAGGGGCATACGGTAGCCTCATTTTACAACTTGTTGGTGATGATAAAATCATCGAACAAGCGATTCGTTATCTTCACGAGCACGATGTTCAGACGGAGGTGATTGGTAATGATTGAAAACCTTTTACCAAACGTCGATTGGGATAAAATGTGGGAAGCAACTGTAGAAACACTTTATATGACTGTGATGTCAACGTTATTTACGTTTGTTATTGGATTAGCGCTCGGCGTCTTATTATTCTTATCAGGACCGGGACAGTTATGGTCAAATAAACTTGTCCATACGATTACTGGCGCCATTGTGAATATATTCCGATCCATTCCATTTATCATTTTAATTATATTATTGATTCCGTTTACGAAGTTCCTTCTTGGAACGATTCGCGGTCCGGAGGCCGCTTTACCGGCGTTAATTATAGGTGCGGCGCCATTTTACGGACGAATGGTATTGATTGCCCTTCAAGAAATTGATAAAGGTGTTATTGAAGCAGCGAAGTCAATGGGGGCAAAAACATCTACAATTATTTTTAAAGTGTTAATTCCGGAATCAATGCCAGCCCTCATCTCAGGAATTACAGTAACAGCGATTGCGCTAGTTGGATATACGGCGATGGCTGGTGTCATTGGCGCGGGCGGGCTCGGTACATTGGCCTTCCTGGACGGTTTCCAACGAAGTCGAGAAGATGTCGTTTGGGTGGCAACGATTTTAATTTTAATTGTCGTATTCATTATCCAAATCATTGGAGATTTGTCTGTGAGAAAATTAGATAAAAGATAATTATAGGGAATAATAGGCTTAGCCTATTCACCATATAGAAATAAGGAAAAGGGGAGTTCATACAATGAAAAAGTTTTTATCAGCAATTTTATTAGCGGCACTTGTTTTAACATTGGTCGCATGTGGTACGAAAAATGATGAAAAGACTAGCGGAAGTGAAAGTGATAAAGAATCTACATTAGTTGTAGGCGCTTCGAACACACCTCATGCAATTATACTTGAGAAAGCTCAACCGCTATTGAAAGAAAAAGGCGTTGAACTTGTGATTGAGCAATACACGGATTATGTGTTACCTAACAAAGATTTGGAGTCTGGCGATTTAGATGCTAACTATTTCCAACATATTCCTTTCCTAGAGTCGAATATTGCGGATCACGGTTATGATTTTGTCAATGCCGGTGGTATTCACATTGAGCCAATCGGCGTTTATTCAAAGAAATACGATTCCCTTGAAGACTTGCCGGAAGGTGCAACAATTTTAATGAGTAACTCTGTCGCAGACCACGGTCGTGTACTTGCAATGCTTGAAGCACAGGGTTTGATAAAGCTTGCTGAAGGTATTGATAAGACAAAAGCAGAAGTGAAGGACATCGTTGATAATCCGAAAAACATTCAATTCGATGCGAACTATGAAGCAGCATTATTGCCTCAGCTTTACAATAATGATGAAGGGGATGCCGTGCTCATCAACTCGAACTATGCGATTGACGCGGATTTAAATCCACTTAAAGATTCGATTGCGATTGAAGAGTCAGATTCACCATACGTGAATATTATTGCGGTACGTAAAGGTGATGAAGATAAAGAAGAGGTTAAAGCTCTGATTGAAGTACTGAGATCAAAGGAAATACAGGACTTTATTCTTGAAGAATGGGAAGGTATCGTTGTTCCTGTAAAATAAGTTTTAAAACTAAAGCGTCACTTCCAAGCGAAGTGGCGCTTTAACTTATTATAAGAGAATAATTAAATGACGTAGGATTCAATTGATATGTTTCTTTGGAATTGCATAAGATGAAATCATGTACATATGGGAGGGGTGTGAGAAAAGGGCTAGGGGGTACCTTTCTAATTAAGAGTAACTACCCTGGGCGCGGTTTTGGGAAAGGATTGATGGCGTAACTTCCTCGTTCGTGATACAGGGTTTTTTAAATGTTATTATTAGTGAAGTAATGGTGAAGTGTCTGGTAGGCGAACGCTTTCAGGTAATAACCTTTCAATGTTCGCTTATTGGGGTTTGAATAATAGGTATAAAGTATGTTTATTTCTTCAAATATATATGTTAATCTTATATTCAAATAGTTAGAAAATAAAGGGGGAATTGATTTGAAATTACGAATCGGCCTTATCGGAAGAATTATCATTGCGATAGCACTAGCGGTTGGTCTTGGGTTATTGTTACCGGGGATTCACGAAGGGTTTGCGAAATGGTTTGTTAGGCTATTCGCAACATTTAATATGTTGTTTGGCGGTTTCTTGAATTTTGTTGTTCCATTAATTATCATTGGGTTCATTGCACCGGGAATTGCTAAGCTTGGAAAAGGATCAGGAAAACTACTAGGTCTTGCAACTGTATTTGCTTATGCATCTACAATCTTCGCTGGTATTATGGCATTTATTGCTGCAACGGCGTTCTTGCCTGGTTTCATTGGAAATGTTACAGGCGACAATATCGGGGATGCAGCAAGAGAAGCAGGGACAGCATTTTTTGAGCTTGAAATGCCACCGATTATGGGTGTAATGGCTGCACTTCTCATTGCATTTTTATTCGGAATTGGAATGGCTTCCATCGGTAGTAAAACGATGTTACCCGTTTTCGAGGAATTGCAAATGCTTATTGAAAAAGTGATTTCCTATGTAATTATTCCATTACTACCTGTCCATATTTTAGGGATTTTCCTGAATATGACCTATACAGGAGAAGTTGGAAAAGTACTTTCTGTCTTCGCAGTTGTTTTTATTATGATTATTATTCTTCATATACTCATGCTTACAATTCAATATACAATTGCTGGTGCGATGTCGAAAAAGAATCCTTTCTTTTTAATGAAAACAATGTCTCCAGCTTATTTTACAGCAATAGGAACGCAATCTTCAGCTGCAACGATTCCGGTTACTTTAAGACAAGCACGTAAAACAGGTGCATCCGATAAAGTAACGGACTTTACAATTCCGCTATTCGCAACGATTCATCTTTCGGGGAGTACGATTACACTTGTATCTTGTTCAATTGGTGTCTTATTGATGAATGGCATGCCAGTTAGTTTTGTAGAGTATTTACCATTTATTTTAATGCTAGGCGTCACAATGATTGCAGCACCTGGTGTACCGGGCGGGGCTGTAATGGCTGCAGTAGGCCTATTAAGTTCTATGCTTGGATTTAGCGAAGCAATGGTTGCTTTAATGATTGCACTCTATATGGCACAAGATAGTTTCGGAACTGCAACGAACGTTACTGGTGACGGTGCGATTGCGATTATGGTTGATAAATTTACAAAAAAATAGAGAATTCAAGAAATGCTTTTTCTCAATGACTAATAGTCAATTGAGAAAAAGCATTTCTTTTGCTATACTAGGATTGATAAGCGGGGAATTACGAGTAAGCCGTTTGGAATGTGTTTAATTCAAACATTTGCAAGGGGACCGTTTATAGGATAAGATTAGAATTATACTAAATTGAGAATGGCTATCCATTCGCATTTATCATATTGGAGGTATAGGAATGGCAACTTTAGAAATAAAAGGCCTTCACGTTGAAATCGAAGGCAAGGAAATTTTGAAAGGCGTCGATTTGACGATTAATACAAACGAGATCCATGCAATCATGGGTCCGAACGGTACAGGAAAGTCAACTCTCGCGCAAGCGATTATGGGTCACCCTAGATATGAAATCACTTCAGGTTCAGTCACATTAGATGGTGAAGATGTACTGGAAATGGAAGTAGACGAGCGTGCGAATGCTGGTTTATTCCTAGCGATGCAATATCCAAGTGAAGTAGCTGGTGTTACAAACGCAGACTTCTTACGTTCAGCAATTAACGCAAAACGTGAAGAAGGCGACGAAATTCCACTTATGGGCTTCATTCGTGAGTTAGATGCGAAAATGGATACACTCGAAATGCACGAAGATATGGCAACACGTTATTTAAACGAAGGATTCTCAGGTGGAGAGAAAAAGCGTAACGAAATTCTTCAGTTAATGATGTTAAAGCCCAAGTTTGCAATCCTAGATGAAATCGACTCCGGTTTAGACATTGACGCACTTCGCATCGTATCTAAAGGTGTTAACGAAATGCGCGGAGAAAACTTTGGTTGCTTAATCATTACACACTATCAGCGCCTACTTGACTACATTACACCGGATCACGTACACGTAATGATGCAAGGTAAAGTTGTGAAATCAGGTGGTCCTGAGTTAGCGCAAAAACTTGAAGCTGAAGGGTACGACTGGTTACACCAAGAACTTGGTATTGAAGCAGAAACTGCAGAGCAAGAAGCATAAGAAAGGGGACAATTCAAAATGACGGTTGAAACAAAATTGGCATTGACCGAACAGGATGTCCGTTCCTTTTCAGAAAAGATGAATGAAGCAGCGTGGATGACAGATTTCCGTGCAGACGCATTTGCGAAATTGGAACAACTCCCTATGCCTAAACCAGATAAAACAAGGATTGATCGTTGGAACTTTACAGAATTCCCTATCCATTCGGTAGACGGAACTGTATATTCCACACTAAATGAACTACCTGAAGAAGTACGCGCACTCTTGAGTGAAGATAAAGAAAATAACGTTTACGTTCAACATAATAATACACCTGCATTCACTTCAATTTCAGAAGATTTAAAAGCAAAAGGTGTTATTGTCACAGACATGTTCACAGCAACTCGCGAACATGAAGAGCTGTTGAAGAAATATTATATGACGGACGGCGTAAAAGTAGACGAGCATAAGCTGACGGCTTTAAATGCTGCATGTATGAACGGTGGCGTATTCGTCTATGTACCGAAAAATGTCGTTGTCGAAGAACCAATTCAAGCAGTGTTTTTCCATGACAATGAACAAGCGTCTTTATTCAACCACGTTATCGTTGTTGCAGAGGCAAACAGTTCATTAACATATATCGAAAACTATATGTCTACAGTAACTGAAGCTAAAGGACAAGCGAATATTGTAGCTGAAGTATTTACTGGCGACAATGCGCAAGTAACATTTGGTGCTGTGGATGTATTGCCAACAGGCTTTACAACATTCGTTAGCCGTCGTGGTGTAACTGGAAGAGATAGCCAGTTAAACTGGGCGCTTGGGCTAATGAACGACAGTGACACAATTGCTGAGAATATTACTCACCTAATTGGTGACGGTTCTCATAGTGATTTGAAAACAGTTGTTGTAGGTCGCGGAAAACAACGTCAAAACTTCACAACTGAAATTATTAGTTACGGTAAAAATACAAACGGTATGATTTTAAAGCACGCCGTTGTAAAAGACGAGTCAACAGTAATCTTTAACGGTATCGGTAAAATTGAAAAAGGCGGCATCGGTTCCAATGCTGAGCAAGAGTCACGTATGTTAATTCTAAATGACCGCGCACGTGCAGATGCTAACCCAATTTTACTCATAAGAGAAGATGAAGTAACAGCAGGTCATGCGGCAACGGTTGGACGTGTAGATCCACTTCAAATGTTCTACTTAATGAGCCGTGGAATTTCAAAAGAAGAAGCAGAACGCCTCATCATTCACGGTTTCCTTGCACCAGTCGTATCTGAATTAGCATCAGATGGTGTGAAGAAGCTGTTGACGGAGGTTATTGAAAGGAAAGTGCGCTAATGCTTAACAAAGACATACGCAATCATTTTCCAATATTAAACCAAGAGATAAACGGGCATCCGCTCGTTTATCTCGATAGTGCGGCAACATCGCAAAAGCCACAGCAAGTGATTGATGCGATTAGCCACTATTATACGTATGAAAACTCGAACGTTCATCGCGGTGTACACACGCTTGGTAACCGTGCAACAGAAGCTTATGAAGGCGCACGTGAAAAAGTCCGTCGTTTCGTTAACGCAAAGTCTACGAAGGAAATTATTTTCACGCGCGGTACAACAACGGCTTTAAACCTAGTCGCACAAAGTTACGGGCAAGCGAATGTACAAGAGGGCGATGAAATCGTCATTACACATATGGAACATCACTCGAATATTATTCCGTGGCAGCAACTTGCAAGAGCAAAAGGAGCTACACTGAATTATATTGACTTAGAAGCGGACGGTACGATTTCGTTAGAAAAAGTTCGTGAAGTCATTACGGATCGGACTAAAATAGTCGCAATTATGCATGTTTCAAACGTACTTGGTACGATTAACCCGATTCAAGAAATTACAGAAATAGCACATGCACATGGTGCAGTAATGGTCGTTGACGGAGCACAAGCTGCGCCGCATATTAAAGTAGATGTGGAAGCACTAGACTGTGACTTCTATGCATTTTCCGGACATAAAATGGGTGCGCCGACTGGTATCGGTGTCCTTTATGGGAAAAAACGTTTACTTGAAAATATGGAGCCAGTAGAGTTTGGCGGCGAAATGATTGATTTTGTCGGACTGCAAGAATCGACTTGGAAAGAACTGCCTTGGAAGTTTGAAGGTGGGACGCCGATTATTGCAGGCGCAGTAGGACTTGGTGCAGCGATCGATTTCCTCGAAGAAATTGGTCTAGACAATATCGAACGTCACGAACACGAACTTGCCGCATATGCGCTTGAACGTTTTAAAGACGTTGAAGGATTGACCATTTACGGACCAATGAATGCCGACGAGCGTGCCGGCGTCATTACATTTAACCTAGAAGGTGTTCATCCGCATGACTTAGCAACTGTATTGGACATGAATGGAATTGCTGTGAGAGCAGGTCACCATTGTGCTCAACCGCTCATGAAGTGGTTAGATGTTTCATCGACAGCAAGAGCAAGTTTCTATGTTTACAATACAAAAGAAGATGTTGATCGTCTCGTAGATGGACTCCGGACTGCAAAGGAGTATTTCAGCGATGTCGTCTAGAAATCTTGACCAACTATATCGTTCAGTTATCATGGATCATTACAAGACGCCAAGAAACAAAGGCGTTCTTGATGAGAGCAGTGTCACGGTCGATATGAACAACCCGACCTGTGGTGATGTGATCCATTTAACGATGCAAGTTGAAGAGGGAACAGTAAAAGCTGCGAAGTTTGAAGGTGAAGGTTGCTCGATTTCCATGGCATCTGCGTCAATGATGACGCAAATGCTGAAAGGGAAAACTGAGGCAGAAGCGTTACAACTCGCAGATACAATTTCAGAAATGATGCTTGGTAATGATTACGACACTTCTATCGATTTAGGAGACATTGAAGCACTTTCAGGTGTGGCAAAGTTTCCAGCCCGCATTAAATGCGCAACGCTTGCATGGAAGGCAATGGAAAAAGGAATCGGAGAAGAAGAGTCTGAGGAATAAACGATTTGTTTGAAAAGTGCTATCGTCTATTCAGTTGGAGCTAACGGAATGGGCGATGCTCTCTATACCTTTTCAAGCGTATATTATATGAACGGAGGAATAATCAATGGCTAAAAAAATGCCTGAAATCGGCGAATATAAATACGGTTTCCATGATGAAGACGTCTCGGTGTTTCGTTCTGAACGTGGACTAACACGTGCAATCGTCGAAGAAATTTCATCTATGAAAGAAGAGCCACAGTGGATGCTCGACTACCGTTTAAAGTCATTAGAGCTATTTTACGAAATGCCTATGCCGCAATGGGGTGGAGATTTAAGTGCGCTTAACTTTGATGAAATCACCTATTACGTAAAAGCTTCTGATGCAACTGAACGTTCATGGGATGAAGTTCCAGAAGAAATTAAACGCACATTTGATAAACTAGGAATTCCTGAAGCAGAACAAAAGTATTTAGCAGGGGTTTCTGCACAATACGAATCTGAAGTTGTTTACCACAACATGAAATCAGAATTAGAAGATCAAGGGATTATCTTTAAAGATACAGATACTGCGCTTCAAGAAAACGAAGAAATATTTAAAAAGTATTGGGGTACGGTCATCCCGAACTCTGACAACAAATTTGCTGCATTGAACTCAGCAGTTTGGTCAGGTGGTTCATTCATTTACGTACCACCAGGTGTGAAAGTAGAATCCCCACTACAAGCGTATTTCCGTATTAACTCGGAAAACATGGGACAATTCGAACGTACAATGATCATCGTTGACGAAGGCGCAAGCGTTCACTACGTTGAAGGATGTACAGCACCAATTTTCACAACGAACTCACTTCACAGTGCCGTTGTAGAAATTATCGTAAAAGAAAATGGTTATTGCCGTTATACGACAATCCAAAACTGGGCGAACAACGTTTACAACCTCGTTACGAAACGTGCAGTTGTAGATGCGCACGGTACGATGGAATGGATTGACGGAAATATCGGTTCAAAAGTGACAATGAAATACCCAGCAGTTCTCCTTCGCGGAGAAGGTGCACGCGGTATGACATTATCCATTGCCCTTTCAGGTAAAGGCCAAACACAAGACGCTGGTGCGAAAATGATGCACTTAGCACCGAATACATCGTCCACAATCGTTTCTAAATCGATTTCTCACGGCGGTGGAGTTGGAACATACCGTGGAATTGTACACTTCGGACGTAGAGCAGACGGCGCTAGCTCAAACATTGAGTGTGACGCGCTACTAATGGATGACATCTCCATTTCCGACACAATTCCATACAACGAAATCCTAAACGACAACATTTCACTTCAGCACGAGGCAAGCGTTTCTAAAGTATCTGAAGATCAGCTCTTCTACTTAATGAGCCGCGGTGTTCCAGAGCTAGAAGCAATCGAAATGATTGTTCTCGGTTTCATCGAGCCATTCACAAAAGAACTACCGATGGAATACGCGGTAGAAATGAACCGCTTGATTAAATTCGAGATGGAAGGTTCTATTGGATAATACAACAAACCCCGTCATAACAAAGTTTATGACGGGGTTGTTTTTTTATAGATTTGAAAGCGTGCCGACTTTATCTCTCAACTATTTTATTTGTATTCGGTAATATAATGTGTAATAAAATGGCTGCAATGGATGCTGTTGCGATTGATGAACCGAATAAATATTGAATGAATGTAGGCAATGAATATAAAAAGTCTGCCGGGATTAATGCAAGTGCCAATGCTAAAATCATTGGGATTGCGATAATATACATTTCTTTCTCGGTAATTTTTACTCTCTTAATCACCTGTAATCCATTGATTGAAATGATTCCACAAATGATAATAAATACGCCTCCAATTACAGCAGCGGGAATGGATGAAATAAGCGCAGCTAATTTACCAGATAAACCAAATATAAAAAACCAAATACCAACTGCGATGAATACTCGTCGACTTGCAACGCCAGTAATGGAAATAATACCAGCATTCGTTGAATAACCTGTTACAGGTGTAGAACCGGCCATAGTAGCTACCACACAACCAATACCTTCACCAATTACACCATTATTAATGTTTTTGTCTGTCAGCGGTTTTTGGATGACATCACTAATGGCAAACCATGTACCTGTCGTCTCCGCCATTAAAACAATATAAATGATGATCATTGTTAAAATGGCCGAAAAATTAAAGGTAAATCCAAAATCAACAAAAGGGATTTGTGGTAAACTAAACCAGCTAGCTTTGCTTACTGCTGATAAATCTAAGATCCCCATAGAATTAGAAGCAATACAACCAGCTATTAAAGCAATAATTACGGATGTTATTCGGAAAGTGCCCCCGCGTTTACGGAGAATCGAACCTAACATGACACATAAAATTAATACACCACCTGTGATTAATGCCAAAATGATATTTTGACTCGTCGTTGCACCGGCACCGTTATAAATATTATTGTTTAGCGCAACAGGCATTAAAGAAAGCCCGACAACGAAAATAATTGTACCTCCAACGATTGGTGGAATAAAGATTTTTACAATTTTATTAAAAACACCAGTAAATCCAAGGATAATGACTAGAATACCACCAATCAGACTAGCCCCAAGGACCGAACTCCATCCTAATTCTCCGCCCCCACTTGCAGCGTATATCCCAATAATTGCACCGATTGGGACGTAAGATGGACCTTGTGCCATTGGTAGTTTCATACAAAAATGGGTTTGAATGATTGTTGCGACTCCAGCTGCGATAAAAGTTGCTTGAATTAAAGCGGAAGATTGATCGGCATGTAAACCAATTAACATGGCGATAAGAAATGGAACAACATAAACATCCATCGCTACAACATGTTGTAATCCTAGAATGGCTGAACGGCCGAAGGATACCTTTTCATCTGGACCTACGGTTAAACTTTGATTTGTATCAGTTGTATTTGCTTTAGTACTCACGTTTTACACCTCAGATTATTTTTGTTTGCTATGAACCTTTTCACCTTGAACCCATACTTCGCGAATATGCTCTGGACGAGTTAAGTACATGATTTTTTGGAAAATATCAATCAACTCATCCCCATTGAAAATAGGAAGTGGGATTGTTGTATGTTTCGTATCAACGATTTGCACGTCCCACGTATAATTTTCTTGAATCTTTCCAATCGGTAAGCTTAAACTTTCCCCGCCGCCAGCGGTTGCGAAGTAGAAGGCTTCATTAATGGTAATACGTGAATTTTCTAGACCGCGTTCTTGTGAAGGTAATGATGGATCCACACCGTCTTCTAACATTCTTGAAGTGATGACGGATTGGCGAATATTGTCATATAGACTAGGTGAGAAGCCGCCTGAAATATCTGACCCTAACCCGATTTCAATTCCTTTTTCACTAAAATTCTTTAACGGAAGTGCACTATTCGCAAAATATGCATTTGAAATTGGGCAATGTGCGATTGCAGTGCCGGTCTCTTTAAATAAATCTTGGTCGTTCTCTTCTAAGAAGTTACAATGCGCCATCACTGACTTATCTTGTAATAAACCAAAATCATGCAAGGCAAAGGCATCGTTTTTTCCAAAACGTTCTTTAACATATCCATGTGCCCAATCACTCTCGCTACAATGTGATTGAATATGCGTATCATATTTAGCCGCAAGTTCCCCTAACCCTTTTAAAGCTTCATCCGTACAACTAGGAATAAATCTTGGTGTCACAACAGGGTACACACCTTGTTTGACGTTTTTAGCTAATTCTTTAACCGCAATAATAAAATCTTCAGTATCTGTTAATGCACTAGCAGTATTTTGATCACGATAGAATGCTGGATTTTGACTTGTGTCATCCATCACAACTTTACCGACCAGTCCACGTTGCCCTTTATCTGCACAAATTTGTGCAAGTAATATACTTGCTTCTTTATGAACCGTAGCAAAATAGAGTGCTGTTGTTGTTCCGTTTGCTAGCAGTTGATTTACGACTTGCTCATAGACTTCTTTGGCAAATTGAATATCAGAGAACTTAGCTTCGATTGGAAAAGTATACGTATTTAACCAATCATAAAGCGGCAAATCTAAAGCTGTTCCTGTTTGTGCCCATTGTGGCGCATGAACATGTAGGTCAATGAAACCGGGTAGGAGAAATTGCCCTTCATCTAAACGGTGAAAATTTTTGTTATTTTGATGGGCGGTAACAAAACTTTCGTAATCGGAATTAGTAGGGGAGATTATTTTTTCAATCATACCGTCTGAATTTACGCAAAAAATATGGTCATTCAAGATAGTAACTTCCTTGGATGATTTACTTGTAAATGCAGTTCCTTGGAAAATAAGCGAATAATCGATCAAAGTATACACCTCAATGTTCATTTTTAATTAATATATTGGCTATTATAATAACTAATTACGGAAAAGTCTACATGAAAAGCGAACGATGTGAAAAAAGTTAGGAAATGGCAATCAAGTATGCGTTTACATTAATTAGCCGGTAATACTTGTGGAACCTGTCCAATGAGATAAAGATAAAAGAGTGAAGTAAAAGCTCATATAAGCGGAATATTCCATCGTCTGTATGCGAGGATTTACTATCTAATGAAAGAAAATAGGGGAATGGAAAAGAAGCCGCTCATGCTTGTATAGATACCTACATAAAATATGCTTTATTTCAAAGAACTTTGTAAATTTTGTCTTGAGCGCTTCAATGTGAAGAAAATCAGAATAATGCTACACTAGTAGATAGAAATGATTTTAGGGGGGGGCTAAATAATGCGAAACAAAGATATGTTGCTGATTCCTGGACCAACGCCAGTGATTGATTCGATTTATGATGCGATGGCACAGGAAACACGTAGTCATACCGATAGCAGGTTTACTAAAATTTATAAAGAAGCCATTGAGATGACCAGAGAAATGTTTCAAACAGACGGGGAAGTCTTCGTAGTTTCAGGTTCGGGAACATTGGCGATGGAGATGGCACTTGTCAATACAGTTGCAGCGGGCGAAAAGATTCTAGTCATTAGCCAAGGTTATTTCGGCGACCGTTTTATTAAACTAGGCGAAGCTTTTGGCATAGATGTAGAAGTTCTCCAATCTGAGTGGGGTAAGCAAGTAACTCCGACTGAAGTCGAAGCGAAGCTTGCAACAGGTACATTTAAAGCAGTAACAATCACGCACGCAGACACATCGACGGGCGTTGTTGCTGATTTAGATGCGCTCGTGCCAATTATTAAAGAGCGAGGAGCACTTATTATTTTGGATGGCGTCGTTGCGACAGCTGCAATTGAAGAAGATATGAGCAAAATATATGGTCATCCAGACTATAAAATTGATGTGATTTTAACAGGTTCGCAAAAAGCAATTGGTGTACCACCGGGTCTCGCAATTGTTGCATTCAATAAAACGGCTCTAGCAGCTCGTGAACAAATTGAACGCGTGCCTGCTTATTACGCAGATATTTATAACTGGATTCCAATTATGCATGACCCGGGTAAATACTTTGCAACCCCGCCTGTGAACTTAATTTATGCATATCATGAAGGGATGCGCTTCGTTTTAGACGAAGGCATGGAAAAGCGTTATAAACGTCATACGGCATATGGAAAGGCCGTGCGAGCTGGATTAGCAGCTTATGGGATGCAAGCGTTAGCAGAAGAATCTGTCGCCGCTTCTACATTAAGTTGTATTTTATATCCAGATGGTGTTGACGATGCATCATTCCGCGCTGCAATGGCTGAAAAAGGTGTGATTTTAGCGGGTGCACTTGCTCATCTAGGCGGGAAGGCATTCCGCATCGGACATATGGGCAATACCACTGCTGAAATGCTTGAAAAAGCAGTTGATTTAATTGGTGAAACATTGAACGAAATGGGTCATCAGGTTGATCGAGCAAAAGCACGAGCGCAATTTAAGGCTCAATTAGAAATCACAGTATAATATATTTCTTGCATTAAGCCTTATGTTCACTTGAAAATGAAAAGACGACCTATCCAAATTCTTGGTAGGTCGCTCTTTTGGTTATTCTTTATCAAAGATTCGATAATAACCGTTTGGCAATTTGTTGATACTCATCCGGACCGATTCCAGGTGCGAACTCTTCAGGGAGGTCTTCAAGTTCTGGGATATCGTATCCTTTAGGCATCCCTTCCTGAACGTATAGAGCATCACCGCTAGATGGGTTAGTTCCCTTCCAAATTTGACGGATGTCATTATATTCGCCCGTATCATTCCAAGTAAATAACACATTCCCGTGTCCGCGTTCTTCATATTTTCTTGCAGTATCGAAGGCGCGATTATCTAAGCTAGGGATTGGAAGCATTTTTGTTAAATCAGTGCCCGTTGCCATTTCGAGCGCTTTCGCATAGGCAAGAATATGAGTACCTCCTCGAACGAGAAGATAGCCAATCATTTCTCTGGCTGTAGGGTGATCGGTCATTTCATAAACGCGCATTTTGTGTGTTCTTGCTCCACACTCGAGGAAAAAATTGTGTAATAGATCGAGTACTAAATTTCCACTAGAAAAAACATAATCTCCGCGCCATGGTTGGCCCATGGAATCTCCCGGCATTGAAGTTTGAGCAGTTGCGATGAAGCTATATGAATTTCGCTTATTTTTAGCATCTTGTAGAGGGGTTAAATTAGGATCTGCAGTGAAGGAAGTTCCTTTATTGACGATATTAATGGTATTTGAGACGAGTTCTACATGGCCAAATTCCTCAGCTGTAATACTGGCAACTAAATCATAAAAAGGCCTTAATTTTCCTTTTTGTCTAAAGTTAAATGATTGGTACATATAATTATTTAATGTTGACATTTCACCGAACTTACCCCCTAACAGCTCTTGAACGACTGAAGCTGCATTCGCATCTCCATATTCAGGAACGGGTAAATCGATTGGTAGTTTTTTAACTCGTTTGATCAATGGATGATTTCTCTCCTTCCATAAAGAGGTTCATTCATGCTTCCGTTATCCATACAATCTCTTGTATTCGAACATAAAATGGTGTGTCACTTACTTCAATGACAACATGATCTGGACTAACTGAGTGTAATAGGCCTTGTAAAGGATTTTTCGTCGTATTAATTACAACCCATTTACCTCTAAAGCCGAGTAGCCTTTGATATAAGTAGGAATCAACGATACTGACTAAACCGACTTCTGTTTGCTTTCCGCTCATCTCATTTCCACCTTTCACATTAATCATCTAACAGTATGGATTAGAGGAAGAATTTATGATTATATTGAGGGATATTGTCTCTCATGTATTGAAACGAATTAGTTACACAAAATATTAACACGATGATGAAAATAATTGACTCTGCATCAAGTAGCATCTATACTTTACCCAATATCATAATTACGCAACTTTCTTTAAGGGGAGTAGCTACACAGCAAAGTCGTCAGTACAGGGCCAAGTCCCTCGGTTTTGTTGGCAACACCCGTTGTTTGCGAGACCTTACCGTTTATTTGGTGAGGCTTTTTTTGAAGCGTAGTAACCAAATATCGGTTACTGCGCTTCTTTTAATTTCTATAACATTGGAGGTCGAACCTTGAATATTTATCAAGCGCTAGCTAGAACAGTTGCTGTTGACAGGAAAAATCGTCTAATACGTCATGGCAACTCATTGAAGCTTGTTGGCAAAGGCAGAAGTGCATTTGTGTTTAGAATAAAGTCATCGAATAAAGTCATTAAAATATTTTTCCCTGAATTTGCTCATATCGCAAAAGAAGAGATGGCAATTTATCGTCTTCTACAAAATATCCCTTATTATCCGACCATTTATGACGCAGGGGCGAATTATATAGTGATTGATTATATTGAAGGGCTAACCCTTTTTGAATGCGTAGCAAAGGGGAAAATCATAACACCACTTCATATGAAAGAAATTGATTACGCGCTGGAATTGGCCACTGAACAAGGATTAAATCCTTCTGATATTCACTTGCGCAACATTTTCATTACGAAGGATGGCGATATCAAAATCATTGATGTTGCACGTTATAGACAACAAAAAACCTGTGTGCAGTGGCAACATTTTAAAAGAGCGTACGAACAGCTTTATCGAAAACAATTCTTTCCAAAGAAGATTGCTACATCCTATTTGAATGGCATCGCTTTTCTTTATAAAAAGGGGATTATTCCTACCTATCGAACGAATTGAAATGATCTTCCGAAAGATTGAGCGTACAATCCTTTCATTTAGTTTACGTCTTGCATGGTATTAAGCATTTTCTGAAAAAATAGTAGAATCTATGATAGGATAAGAGTATTCCTTTTCTAAGTAAGGGGCTGAGAAGATGATACAAATCGGGTTGACCGGTTGGGGAGATCATCCGGATCTTGCTCATCCGAATTCGACCGGGAAAGATAAATTAGGAGATTATACGGCCCATTTTCCAATCGTTGAATTAGATTCTACTTTTTATGCGATACAGCCGGAGCGAAATATTCAAAGGTGGATACGGAATACGCCGGACAACTTTCAATTTATCGTAAAGGCGTATCAAGGGATAACAGGACATCACCGTGGGGAATTGCCGTTTGAATCGGAAGAAGAGATGTACCAATTATTTATTCAATCTATTCGACCATTAGTAGAGGCGGGGAAGTTGGCGATGGTGCTCGTGCAGTTTCCACCTTGGTTTGATTGTGTGAAAGAACATGTGGATGAAATCCGTACAATATGCGAGAAGCTAAATGGCTTTGACATCGCGATCGAGTTTAGGCACCAATCGTGGTATTCACCGCCCTATAAAAGAAAAACGATTGATTTTTTACGCGAATTAAATGTGATCCACACTGTCTGTGATGAACCCCAAGCCGGGGAAGGGAGCATCCCCCTCGTGCCTATATCTACAAGGGCTGACAAGGTGCTCTTTCGCTTGCATGGTCGGAATATATACGGTTGGCGCAACACCTCAGGAGACGATAAATCATGGCGTACTGTGCGCTATTTATATGATTACAATACGGAAGAATTAGAAGAATTTGAAGCCGTTACACAAAAATTAGCTGCTGAAACAGAGGAAGTATTTGTTGTTTTTAATAATAACTCTGGGAAACATGCAGCACAAAATGCAAAACAATTTCAACAACAACTAAACATTACATATGATAATTTAGCTTCACAGCAGCTGAGTTTGTTCGAGGGGGATTGGTGATGGAGTATTTACTGTTAGCATTAATTGGATTGAGCGCGGGGGTAATCGGGGCCCTTGTAGGTCTTGGGGGCGGCATTATCCTCGTTCCCGCCACGCTTTTTATCGGCATTAATTTAGGTTGGATTGATGGGATTACACCTCAAACGGTCGTTGGACTATCCGTTGTTATGATGATTTTTACAGGACTTGGATCAACGTTATCTTATATGAAAAAGAAAACGGTCGACTTTAAAAGTGGGGCCATCTTTTTCGCAGGGAGCGCACCTGGAACGTTAATTGGCGCGTTTGTGAATAAACAGTTAGATTTGCCATCATTTAATTTGTATTTTGGTATATTGCTCATTATTTTAGCGACACTTTTATTAGTAAGAGATTATTTAAAGCCAGTACAGTGGTTTGTTAAGCGTGGTAAAACGAGGACATTTACAGATATTCACGGAACAGAACATACTTACGGATATCCTATTTGGTTTGCATTACTGTTAACCTTTGGTGTTGGCTTTGCATCCGGTTTATTCGGCATCGGCGGCGGTTCAATTATTGTTCCAGCGATGATTTTATTGTTTTTATTCCCACCGCATGTCGCGGTAGGCACGTCGATGTTTATGGTTTTTTTATCTGCAATTGTTAATTCTATTACACATATTTCTCTCGGTAACGTTCCTTGGCTCTATACAATCCCTGTCATTCCGGCAGCGTATTTTGGTGCGAAAATCGGGGCATATTTAAATAATAAAATGAAATCTGAAACGCTTGTCTTTGCGTTACGTATCATTCTACTTCTATTAGGTGTACGGTCAATTGTTGATGGAATTTGGGGGTAGATTATTAGATGGAAACAATCCATATTTTGCATACAAATGACATTCATAGTCATTTTGAATATTGGCCACAAATTCATCGTTTACTTGTGGATAAAAGGAAAGAACTAATCGCAAGTGGGGATGCTGTTTTTCTCTTCGATATCGGCGACCACGTAGACCGCTCACACCCTTTTACAGAAGGTACAAATGGGAAAGGGAATGTTCAACTATTAAATAAAGCGGGTTATGATGCGGTGACGATAGGGAATAACGAAGGAATCACGATGTCAAAAGCTGCGTTAGATGACCTTTATGAAGATGCACAGTTTGATGTGATTGTTGGGAATTTATTTAATACTAATGATGAACTTCCGTACTGGGCAAATTCGTCTACCATTTATACGACTGCAAAAGGAACGAAAATCGGCGTCATTGGCGCAACTGCTTATTACAAACAGTTTTATGAAACGTTGGATTGGAAAATTACCCCTTCACGGGATCAACTCTTAAATGAAGCAGAGAAGCTTGTGGGCAAAACGGATGTGATTATTTGTTTATCCCATTTAGGGCTTCCAGAAGATCAATTGCTAGCTGCGGAATGTCCGCATATCGATGTTATTTTAGGCGCCCATACACATCATATTTTACCGGAGGGCGAGTATGTGAACAATTCATTACTCGCGGCGACGGGAAAGTTTGGTGATTTTGTTGGTCATGTGACCGTGCAATTCAACGATAAGAAAAAACAGGTTATCGATAAGCATGCGAGCCTTTATCGCTCAGCAGAATTACCTGTTTTGGAAGAAGATGTTGAGGAAATAACGAAGTATATAGACGTTGGAAAAAAAGCGCTAGAGGAAAAAATGTTTTATAATGCGATGGATTTGAAGCAAAATCTCTTTGGAACGAGTGAATTATCCTCTTATTTTGGTAGAGCATTAATTGATTATACCGACGCGGATTGCGCGTTATTTAATGCGGGCATCTTTTTAGGAAGTTTGGAAAAAGGATGGATCACAAAAGGAGATATGCACCGAATTTTGCCACATCCGATTAATGTCTGTACGCTTGAATTAACCGGCGATCAATTGCTCGACGTCTATGAGCAATCGTTAAACGAAGAGTTGGCGCAAATTGAAGTGAAAGGATTAGGATTTCGTGGTACTTTGATGGGGGCAATTCTTCATGAGAGACTGTATAGGAACCGCTGGGGTACGCTTTTCGCGGGAAACAAGGAAGTTGTGCCCGAAGAAACGTATACACTTGCAACGTTAGATATGTTTACGTTTGGCTTTTTCTTTCCATTGTTTAAAGAGTTAGAAAAAGAATATTATATGCCTGATTTAATTCGAGATGTTTTAGCAAAGTACGGACAAAATAATGGTGAATCAACGACTCTTCCTTAGCATATGTTATAACGGGAGGAGTCGTTTTGAAATTTCAAAAACCAATAAAACGAAGAGGAATCTATCGGCGAAAAAGAAAGTTGTTGCCGTTTATTTTCCTTGCTGTGATTATAGCGGTTGTGTATTTTTTTTACTATGTCAATCAAAAACTCACTCCAATATACATCGGTTATGCTGAAGTTCAAACCGAGAAAATCGCAAATCACGTTATCAGTGAAGCGATTACGGAACGAATCGCGAATGTCCTTGATGTGAATGATGTTATCCAACACGTACCAACGGGCGAAAGTTCGGATCAAGTGATTGCGAAATATAATACAGAAGTGATCAATCGAATACTTGCGGATGTTCGTACAACTGTCGATGAAAACTTAGATGAAATTGAAAAAGGCAATATTGATATATTACCGTTAGATGACGATATAGAATATGATGCGGAGCAAATGCAAGCGCAAGGGGGCGTTGTCTTTTTTGTATCCCTAGGGCAAGTGACGAATTTACCGCTTCTCGGTAATCTTGGGCCAAGAATTCCGATTCGCTTTCATGTGATTGGGGATGCCCATGCAACTGTTGTGCCTTATATTAAGGAGTTTGGTATTAATAATGCGTATGTTGAAGTGAACATTGTACTTACAGTGCAAGTTAAAATTATTGTCCCCCTTGCTACAAAGACTTCAATCGTTGAACAAACAGTCCCGATTGCGATTGGACTTGTACAAGGTCCGGTACCGCAAGTTTACAGTACTGGGGATGGAGCGATGAAACCGAATGTGGATGTTGAAGTTCCACTGAAGCCTGAATTAAAAGAATAAAATGCACTTGATGTTCTTAAAAAAATTTGATATAATCACTTTTACAAAGAAAATAACGATAGGGTAGAGGCTGCATTACTTATCAGTAGTACATGGAAGTGTGACAACGATGATCATGTGTGAAAGGGAGTTTTGCCGAAGTCTGATGAATTTGTCAAAAATCATCAGGTTGGGGTTATTCTGAATAAGAATAACACTGTCATACAGCATATTTGCTGATGATGAGCTACAAATCGGACGTGAGATAAGCATTTATATTTATCAAACAGACGAAAAGTAGAGTAAGCCGGCTTCCCGTAACACATTCAATTGTGCGACGAGTAGCTGGCTTTTTAATTACCTAAAAACCCCTCATCCCCAATCAATTGGAGGAATTTAGAATGATAGGAACTTGGGTTTCAATAGTCCCGCCAATAATAGCGATTGTGATGGTGCTTCTGACAAGACGCGTTTTATTATCACTTGGATCTGGTATTGTAGCGGGTGCATTAATTGTTGCTGCGTTTTCACCAGCGAAAACATTCATCGAATTATGGGAGTCTGTCACAGTCTCATTTTGGGATTGGGGCAGCAGTGCCATTAACACAGATAATATTAATATTATGTTGTTTATCTTATTACTTGGTGTCATTACAGCTTTTGTTAGTGTATCTGGCGGAAGCAGGGCATTTGCAGAATGGGCAATCCGCCATGTGAAAACGAAGCGAGGCGCAAAACTTTTAACAGTCGCTTTAGGAATTGCCATTTTCGTAGATGACTATTTTAACTCACTTGCAGTTGGTCAAATTTCTCGACCAATCACAGATCAACATAAGGTTTCGCGAGCAAAGCTTGCTTATTTTATTGACTCCACGTCAGCGCCTGTTTGTGTTGTATCTCCTATTTCTAGTTGGGGCGCATATTTAATCGGGTTGCTCGGTATTATGTTTACAGGTGCTGCGGCGGTTACTTATTCGCCATTATCTGCATTTCTCTTAATGGCGCCAATGAACTTTTACGTTGTATCAACGCTAGCATTAGTATTTTTCTTTGCTTGGACGAATGTCGACTTTTTTGAAATGAAAAAACATGAAGACCGTGCGGAAAAAGCAGGTCAATTATACGATCCTGATAAAGAAATTCCGGGTCAATTAAAAGAAGATTTTCCCGTGCATGCGTATGGTAAAGTGCGTGATCTTGCAGCGCCAATCGTAACACTGATTGCAATGACGTTACTCATGATGGTATGGACGGGTTATCAAGCAAGTGTTGCAGATGGGATTGCTGTTTCGATTTGGTCAATCTTTGAGAATACAAATGTTCCATTCTCTTTAGTGATTGGTGGATTAATTGGAGCTGGATTAGCGGCAGTTTTATATATGTTGCAATTTAAAAATAATGAGACCGCAAATGCATCTTTAATGGGGCAAGCCTTTATGAGTGGCGTAAAGGCGATGATGCCAGCGGTACTTATTCTAATTTTAGCATGGGGCTTAACTGATTTAATTGATAAGTTAGATACTGGAATTTATTTATCTAATGTTGTGATGCAAGCAAATATACCGGTTGCATTCTTGCCAGCGATCATGTTTGTACTTGCTGGACTCATGGCGTTTTCAACGGGTACATCATGGGGATCATTTGGAATCTTATTGCCGATTGCGGGTAAAATTATGCTAGATGCTTCCCCAGAAATGCTACTCCCTGCATTGGCGGCAGTGCTTGCAGGAGCGGTATTTGGAGACCATTGTTCACCGATTTCAGATACAACAATCTTATCTTCTACAGGTGCCGGATGTAATCATATGGACCATGTATCTACTCAACTTCCATATGCGCTACTAAGTGCTGGAATTACAACGGTCGGGTATTTAGTTCTAGGTTTAACAGGATCTATATGGATTGGTTTATTGTCGGTTATTGTCATATTAATTATATTGTTTTCGGTTTGGACAATGCGTGCAAAGAGCGAGAAAGTCGCGTTACATCAATCAATTTAACCCTAAGAGAAGTGATGGTGTTCATCACTTCTTTTTTTGTCGAAAAAAATAGTGGGTATATAAAAAATGTTTTGACAATAGCATAGTAGAAAGATATAATTAATTTGCGTGTTGGTTTTGAATTTTCAGAGAAAATAAGAAAAAGAAAAGGAGGAAAATTCATGTCACAACGTTCACAATGGGGGACTCGAGCAGGGTTTATTATGGCGGCTGTTGGATCTGCGGTAGGACTTGGTAATATTTGGCGATTTCCTTATGTAGCCTATGAAAATGGCGGCGGTGCATTTTTTATCCCTTATTTATTTGCATTATTAACTGCAGGCATTCCGATTTTAATTATGGAATTTACAATCGGTCATAAGTATCGCGGTTCCGCACCACTTTCGTTTTTTAGAATGTCAGGCAAAAAAGCTGAATGGCTTGGTTGGTGGGGTGTTTTCGTCTCTTTTGTTATTTCAACCTATTATTCTGTCATTATTGCCTGGGCAATGAAGTATACGATTTATTCGTTTAATCTGTCTTGGGGTACAGATACAGCTGGATTCTTGTTTGGGGATGTACTTAACCTAGCAGACACTCCTGGAGTAGTGGGAGGCTACGTTCCTGGCGTGCTTATTCCTTTACTACTTGTATGGGCAATCGTTTTTATCATTCTATTAGCGGGGGTACAGCGTGGAATTGAGCTCGCAAACCGAATATTTATCCCGATGTTAGTCATTGTGTTTTTAATGGTCGTTATACGAGCGGTCACACTTGATGGCGCAATTCTTGGATTAGATGCATTCTTTAAACCCGATTTAAGTAAACTAACCAATCCAACCGTCTGGGTAGCGGCATATGGACATATTTTCTTTAGTTTATCTATCGCGTTTGCAATTATGATTACGTATTCTAGTTACTTACCGAAAAAATCCGATATTACGAATAACGCTTTTATTACAGGATTTGCAAATTCAGGTTTTGAATTATTGGCGGGTATTGGGGTTTTCGCAGCACTCGGTTTTATGGCAAGTCAAGCAGATGTTGCTGTATCAGAAGTTGCTTCGGCGGGAGTAGGACTCGCATTTGTTGTCTTCCCAGAAATTGTTAATCAGATGCCTGGATTGAACGGCTTATTTGGCTTCTTATTCTTCTTATCACTCGTATTAGCCGGAATTACTTCACTCATTTCAATTTGTGAGACGTATATTGCTGGACTTTCGGATAAGTTTAATATTTCTAGAAACAAGTCTGTTCTTTTCGGGGCTGGTCTTGCTGCAATTGTTTCTACATTATTTGCAACACGAGGAGGATTATTTTTCCTTGATGCAGCGGATTATTTCATCAACCAATTTGGAGTCGCAGCAATTGGCTTAATAGAAGTTATCCTTATTGCATGGGCATTTAGAAAGCTTGGCGTATTTGAAAACCATGCAAACGCGATATCTGATATTCGTATAGGTGCGTGGTGGCAAATTTGTTTGAAATTTATTACACCGTTAGTCCTGGGGTATATGATGTTTGGTTTATTCCGTACGAACTTATCAAAACTTCACGAGACTGATAATGGAAACTATGAAGGATACTCGGATACATTTATTCTGTTTGGAGGATGGTCTGTCGCATTAGGTGCGTTAGTATTGGCGGTCTTATTCACACTATCCAAATGGAAACCAAATACAATTGAAACTTCGGATTATGAAGAAGACTAAGGGGGATTCGAAATGAGTGGAGGAGCAATTTTAATGATGGTTGTTGGGATCCTCGTTATTTGGGGAGGATTAGCAGCAAGCATTGTCAATGCAGTTTCGAAATCGAGGAAAAATTCAGCTTAGTATATTTTATTTTTAAAAAAATTTAACGGGCTGTAGATGGCGTCGAATTATGATGAAATCTACAGTTCTTTGTATTCCCGCAATTCTCTGTACTTGTCGGATTCCCAGTGATTGAGGTTGTTTGAACCATGTAATTGTGATACATTTACGGTAGTCAAGATAATAAGAATAATTGCAGCAATGGTGTAATATTTCACTAAAGTCCTCAAGAAATGGAGTCGATTGTCTTGTCATGTAGACCTGAAACAGGAAAGAAAACTGACCGTTTAAGGAAACCGGAATGGCTAAAGATTAAGTTGAATACAAACGAGAACTACAGAGATTTAAAAAAGTTAATGCGTGAACAAAATCTCAATACAGTTTGTGAAGAAGCTCGGTGCCCAAATATTCACGAATGTTGGGGAGAGCGTCGAACAGCTACATTTATGATTTTAGGTGCAATTTGTACGAGAGCCTGCCGTTTTTGCGCAGTCAATACAGGCCTTCCAAACGAGCTTGATTTAGCTGAACCGGAGCGCGTGGCTGATTCCGTACAATTGATGAACTTAAAGCATGTCGTTGTTACGGCGGTTGCACGTGATGATCAGAAGGACGGCGGTGCGGCTGTATTTGCGGAGACTATCCGAGCAATTCGTCGGAAAAATCCATTTACGACAATCGAAGTTCTTCCATCCGACATGGGTGGTGTATATGAAAACTTAGAAATGTTAATGGATGCGAAACCAGATATTCTAAACCATAATATTGAGACGGTTCGTCGACTCACGAAAAGAGTCCGAGCACGTGCGACTTATGACCGTTCTCTCGAATTGCTTAAACGGGCGAAGGAAATGTATCCTGAAATTCCGACAAAGTCTTCTTTAATGCTTGGTCTAGGTGAAACACATGAAGAAATTCTTGAAACGATGGATGATTTACGTGCAAATAACGTTGATATCATGACAATTGGTCAATATTTACAACCGACCAAAAAACATTTGCCAGTTATAAAATATTATTCTCCTCAAGAATTTGGCGAATTAAGAAAAATTGCAATGTCGAAAGGATTCTCGCATTGTGAAGCAGGACCGCTCGTTCGTTCTAGTTACCATGCCGATGAGCAAGTAAATGCGGCAGCGAAAGAGAAGCAACGTCAAGGTGAAGAACAACTTCAAGCAACACTGCAAAGTTGAGTGGTGGTGAAAAGGTATGATAATGCTTGAAAATACAGAGTATGAACTGGTAAAAGATTTTCGGGATGGGTTCCAAACAGATCCATTGCTCGAAAGATTTAGCGAAGTGCTTGTAAAATATGATTATATATTGGGTGATTGGGGATACGGCCAATTACGCTTAAAAGGCTTTTTTGACGACCGCAATCCAAAAGCAACGTATGAAACGAAAATTAGCACAGTAGAAGATTACTTATATGAATACTGTAACTTTGGTTGTGCACATTTTATTTTAAAAAAAGTAAAAAAATAACCTTGAAAAAACCATGCGATATGTTTTTGATTCGCATGGTTTTTTTATCGTCGAGCTTTAAGTTCTAGTTGACGTTATACTAATTGTTGATTTGAAGTGGAGGTGGGATAATCCAACCTTTGTCTTTATTCAAACGTAATAATTTTGCGCCGAATAGTGCTCTTTCAGCGTGATATTTTCCGAACATCATGGCGATATCTTCTCTTAGACATTGTCCCATTACTTGACTGCAAGAAACAAGTCCTTGTCCGACGTTGATAGAAACGGCCCCGCTGATTTCAATATCTGAAAACCTTGCTCCTGCTGGGATTTCATCTGCCTTTGCTTTAGGACGACTAGGTAACGAAGGGGGTGGGGTAATACCGTTATTTTTTAATACCTTTTCGAGTTCTTTGGTTTCAGCTTTCATCATCTTGATGGCTTCCTCAAGCAGCTTTATAAGGTCATCATCACTCGCATGATTGACGAATGCTTCGTACCCACTGATTAATCCATTGTTTGCACCGATAAATGCCCATGTGCCAATTACCTCTCCGTAGTGCATTGGTTCCTTTTTAGGATTTCCATCCATAACGCCCATAAAAACACTCCTCAAAATGATTATTTAGATTTCAACAATTATTATGTGCAATTTTTGACGCCTTATACGATATTTATCGAAAAAAAGAGACGCTTGAATTTATTTATGTGAAAAGTTATCTTTTTTTATTCATACAACTTCCCAGTAAATTGGCAGTGTTAACCAAGACAAGTCAGTGAATTTGTAAAGTGTTTATTGCAAAACTGCACATTAAAATTAAATTTCAGAAAAATATTCCTTATTTATGATAAGATATAGACGTGAATATAAAGTAAGGAGGCAACATTATGTATTTTGTTGACCGCAATCAAATTGAAAAAGCATTATGTCATATAGAAAGGTTACTAGCACTTTATCAAAAAGAAGAGAATTGGCATGAAGACCTCATTCATTCCTTGGCACTAGCAAGACTAAGTCATGATATTATCGAGGGCATAATTGATGTCGGGAACACGATGATTGATGGATTTATTATGAGGGATCCGGGAAGTTATGAAGACATTATTGATATTATGGATGATGAAAAAGTAATAACGGCCGATATGACAGACCCGATAAAAAAAGTGGTAGCGCTAAGACAAATGATTGTTCGTGAGTTTATTGATGTTGATACGAAAACTATTATTTCGACGCTAGATGAATCTTATGAAGCAATCCGTTTATTTCCCGAAAAAGTACGTCATTATTTAGAGCATGAGTTAGGGCCAGTCTCAGCATTTTTACCAGCTGATGATGAGTTATAATGAAAAATTATAAAGTATATTGTTTTGACCTAGACGGGACTGTGTATCATGGAACTGAACCTGTACCAGAAGCGGTCGCTTTAATCGAGAAACTTCAAGAGCAAGGAATAGAACCTTATTATATTACGAATAATTCTTCGGCTACGCCTGTACAAGTTCAGCGAAAGTTAGCAGGATTCGGGGTACATACAAAAGCGAAGTATATTGTGACTTCTGCGATTGCGGCCGCGCATTACTGCAAAGAAAATTTTGCGGGCGCAAAAGTTCAAATGTTTGGCGAAACCGGTTTGCGAGAAGCTTTAGTGGCTGAGGAAATTGAATTGGTCACTTCAAAACCAGATGTCGTCGTGATGGGGATAGACCGGGAAGTAACGTATGAAAAATTAACAGACCTCTGTTTGAATATCCGAGCAGGCGCGAAGTTTATTGCAACAAATGGCGATAGAGCGATGCCCACAGAAAGAGGGTTACTGCCTGGGACGGGTTCGTTTATTAAACTTGTTGAATATTCAACTGGGGTGACACCAATGTTTATGGGCAAACCAGAACCATTCATGTTGAGTTATATTCAGGAGAAGAGTGGATATAGCAAAGAAGATATGATTTTAATTGGCGACAACTACGATACGGATATACTAGCGGGGATTCGATACGGCATTGCGACGGCACATGTTGAAGGCGGCGTCACATCGCGCGAAGAAGTGCTGTTAAAGGAAAACCATCCAACGTATTTATTGGAAAATCTAGCAAGTGTTTCTATTGAAAAAGCTTTCCATGGTATGTAATGGAAAGCTTAGGTCATTATTGAATGTTTAGCTTAGGCTATTAACGCTACTTGCTATGCGAATTCACCCGGCTTAAACATGCCGGGTGCTGTTATAGTAAAAACGATCCAAAGAATCTTAGAAGAGTGGATTATCTTCGATGTATTGATAAATACGTTCTGTCAGTTCCTCAGGTGTGTCAGCCTTTACAATGTCGCCATTCACTAGCGCATACAGGCCATCTGCACAAGCAGTGCAGTAACTTAAACAACCATATTCAAGAACATCGAGGTTTGGATCTTTTTCCAATATTTCTAACGTTTTATGTGAACCATTTGCAAGATTACTTATGCAAAATTCGACGATCGGATTCACGTAGATCACCTCACTATTAGGAATGCTACTCTTTTTTTGAATAAACGTCAATTGCTGTGCCTCATTGTGAGGCATGTATCAAACTGATATAATGTATTAGGGAAAATAGCGGAAATCAAAGGAGAAGGTCATGAGAAAACTTGTCTTATTAGGTGCGGGGTATGGAAATATGCGAATCATGCTACGCTTGCTTACGAAAGATTTACCGTCAGATATTGAAATCACGCTTGTCGATCGAACACCTTTCCACAGTTTAAAGACGGAGTTTTATGCGTTAGCGGCTGGAACAGTGTCGGATACTGTCGTGCGTGTGCCACTACCAGAACACGATCAATTAAAATTTGTAGAAGGAGAAGTTACTAAAATTTCACCTGATGAAAAATGTGTTTTCTTGGAAGATGGACAACAGCTTGAATACGATGAACTTGTCATTGGCCTAGGTTGCCGTGATAATTATCATGATGTACCTGGCGCTAAAGAACATACATATAGCATACAAACAATTGGAAAATCACGTACAGCATATGAAAAGCTGCTTGGTCTTGGAGGCGGTGCAACGGTTGGGATAATCGGAGCTGGATTGAGTGGAATTGAACTTGCAAGTGAACTGCGGGAAAGTAGACCTGATTTAACGATTAAACTATTTGATAGAAGTCCACGTATTTTAAGAGATTTTCCAGAACGTTTAAGTAACTATGTACAGGGTTGGTTTGACGAACATAATGTAGAAGTCGTCGCAGAATCCAATATTACAAGAGTAGAAGCAGATGCATTGTATAACCATGACGAGACCATTCCAGTAGATGCCGTTGTTTGGACTGCAGGGATTCGTCCAGTCACTGTCGTTCAAAATATCGAGACAGAAAAAGGAAACTCGGGTCGTCTCGTGTTAAATAAATACCACCAACTACCTGAATATCAGGATGTGTACGTTGTAGGGGATTGCGCTGATTTACCATATGCACCAAGTGCGCAAGTTGCGGAAGAACAAGGGGAACAAATTGTCAAGATTCTACGCCACGTATGGAATGAGGAACCACTTCCGGAAAAAATGCCGGAAATTAAACTAAAAGGTTTTTTAGGTTCATTAGGGAAAAAACAAGGATTTGCCTATTTGGCTGATCGCACAGTGACAGGTAGAATAGCAAGACTATTAAAATCCGGTGTCCTTTGGCTGTATAAAAGACATAATGGGTGAGATAAAAATACTCCGATGACTTTGTCATTCGGAGTATTTTTCCAATATTATCATTTAGCCTCAGCTACATACCCTAGCTTCTCAAGCGAAGCAAAAACAGGTTTTAACTGAATATGACCTTCACCAATCATTTCTTCGTTAATCATAACAAGTGGGTAAAAATATTCGTCATTTTGAATTTGTTCGGCAATTTCTTCGTGACGTTTGTTTGAAAGTGTTGAATCGATGTCGATATACTCAATCGTAAAAGGTTGCTCAGGGTATTTTCGACTAATCGCGGCTTGAAGCCACTCAAATGTATCTTTCGAAGAAGGTGCATTTACACAGCTTGCACAAACAACATCCGCTCCAAAAATTTCAATAACAGCATTCTTTTTTACCATGATAACTTCCTCCTCAAATTCTTAATTGGATTTTTTCCGCTTTCCAGTTTATAATGATTATTATAAGGAAAGGAGCCGAAAATAAATGTCAAACACAACAATGATGGAATCTGTTCAAGAAGTATTAAATAAATTACGCCCATTTCTTCTACGCGATGGCGGTGACTGCGAACTTGTAGATATTGAAGACGGTATTGTTAAACTACGTCTACTAGGTGCATGCGGAACATGTCCAAGTTCAACCATTACACTAAAAGCTGGTATCGAACGTGCACTACTAGAAGAAGTTCCAGGCGTAGTAGAAGTAGAGCAAGTATTCTAATCTACCTATACCAACGATTGAATCATTTTAAAAGGGCCCACAAGGCTCTTTTTTCATTATTCTATACTTTAATTGTACAGGAAAGATATTGAAAATGTGAGTTGATTTCACTTTTTCTATTAAAGATATGCCTGGAGTAGAAATGAACGACGTTAGAATATAATCCTCAAATGTACTATAAGCAAATTTTATTGCATATCATTTGGTTGAATTGTTATACTGAATATAAAAGTTGGGAAGGTGAAGGCGAAAATGACTCAATTAGTAGAACTATCTGAAGCCGCAGCATTCCACGTGAAAAAAATGATGGAGCATAACGGTGAAACAGGTGCCTATCTCCGCGTTGCGATAAATGGTGGAGGCTGTAGTGGACTCACATATGGTTTAGGATTTGAAACAGAACTGACAGAGAAGGATCAATTGTTAGAGCAACATGGCATTGAAATGATTGTTGCAACAGATGATATTGATATTTTAAATGGAACGAAAATTGATTACAAAGAATCACTCATGGGTGGCGGTTTTACAATTGATAATCCGAATGCGATTCTTTCCTGCGGTTGCGGGACATCATTCAGAACCGCTAAAAAGACAGGCACGCCATCAGATTGTTAATGAATAACTCCCTTCTTTTTTGATAAGAAGGGAGTTTCTTTGTATGTCCATATTTCTGTATATTCGGAGCATTGCTATTTCAGCTAAAGTATTGAAAATCTTACTTGAAAGGGCTACTATAAGGGAGAGGGAGCTATCGAAACTGAAAGAGACCAAAAGTATGACAGTGAGAAAGAGAGAGGTATTATCCTGCTTTAGTTCTCACGATTTCTTGTGTTCAATTAAAATAAAAATAAAGGTGGTTCGATCTTCTTGAAGAGACCAACAATATTAGTTTTAGGTGCAGGATACGGCGGTTTATCTACTGTTGTGAGATTGCAGAAGCAACTCGGAACAGATCAGGCAGATATTGTTCTTATAAATAAAAATGAATATCATTACGAATCAACATGGTTGCATGAGGCTTCGGCGGGTACGTTAACTCCTGAGCAAGTACGCTATGATATTAGCAAGGTTATTGACGCACAAAAAGTTAATTTTATTCAAGCAACTGTTGAAGGCATCAATATAAAAGAAAAAGTTGTCACGTCAAGTGTGGGAACGCATACATACGATTACTTAGTTATCGCACTCGGCTTTGAAGGCGAAACATTTGGGATTCCAGGACTTGACAAGTATGCACTTTCCATCGCGAACGTTAAAGCAGCTCGCTATATCCGCGAACATATGGAGCATCAATTTGCGACTTGGTCTATTGAAAAAGAAAAAGATGACAGCCGTTTAACCATTATCGTGGGCGGTGCAGGATTTACGGGTATCGAATTCCTTGGTGAACTTGGAAATCGCGTACCTGAAATGTGTAAAGAGTTTGATGTGCCATTTGAAAAAGTACGTATCCTTTGTGTGGAAGCTGCGCCAATGGTATTACCAGGATTTGATGAAGAATTAGTCACTTATGCTGTTAGTCAATTAGAATCAAAAGGCATTGAATTTTCAATTGGTACGCCTGTCGTTGAAGCAACTCCAGAAGGCGTAAAAATTAAAAAAGGTGAAGACGAATTTGAATTCATCAAAGCAGGAACAGTCGTCTGGGCTGCAGGTGTTCGCGGGAACCGTCTAATTGAAGAGACAGGTATTGAGAATATGCGTGCACGCGTAAAAGTCGACAAAGATTTACGTGCACCAGGACACGACGATGTATTTATTGTTGGAGACTGTGCACTAATGATTAACGAAGAAATTAACCGTCCATATCCACCGACAGCGCAAATTGCAATGCAACAAGGAGATACTTGTGCGGATAATATTGTTGCTCTCCTAAAAGGTGATCCTACTACTGAATTTGTTCCGGACTTAAAAGGAAGCGTTTGCTCACTAGGAAGCGATGATGCAATCGGTGTTGTAATGGGTAAAAAATTGACGGGCAAAAAAGCATCATTCATGAAAAAAATGGTAGATAACCGTGCGCTATATATGATTGGCGGCGTTGGTTTAACATTGAAAAAAGGGAAGTTCGACGTTCTATAATCATGAATCGCAATCTAAAAGCACCTGTACGTCATTATACGTGACGACAGGTGCTTTTTTGATAGATAAAGAGTGGCCCATATTCGACAAATTGTTGAACCGATGATGTTCTATTGAAAGCTTCTGCTGATTCATGTAAAATTATGATGGAAAATGGGGGTTATGAGAGAATGGTAGAACGATTAATTTTAGCAAACATCGCAGCACCCGTAGCGAAAATTACATTACCTCAAGCAGTGTTATCAGTACTTCTTTTTATGGTCATATTTTTTGGTATTGGCTTTTTATTGAATATGTTGTTAAGAATGACCTGGTTGATGGCGGTCGTTTACCCGATTATTGTGATCCTTATTGTGGACGATGTAAAGTTTTATCAGTACATAAACAGACCTATTTATGCTTTTAAAGCGCTTGGCAATAAATTAATATCCCTCTCAACAGGAGATGTTGTTATCCTGGCAGGCGGTTTTGCAGGCGCAATTATTGCAGGATTCGTAATGAAAGCATTGCGTAAGGCAGGTTATCAAATGTTTTAAAAAACGGTGTATTTAAGCAAATCTTGAACTGAACCCTTATTTACGGACAGTTTAATAAAAAGGACTTTTTACAGTCTAGGCTGCAATTAGGTGACTTCGGTATTGTGCCGGAGTCATCTTTTTTAACGTCCATTGTTTGCGCGTCGTATTATAATGCTCCAAGTATTCGTCTATCATTTCCCTTAATTCACGTAAATTACATGCTTCCTCATAATCTACTTCATCTTTAAAATGCCCAAAGAAAGACTCCATTGGTGCGTTATCTAAACAGTTTCCTCGACGTGACATCGACTGAAGTAAGCCTATTTTCTTAACGCGTCCTTGATACTCTGGATGTGTATAATGGACACCTTGATCTGAATGGATCATTGCTTCTGGGTGAATATTTCCGTCTAATGTCTCTTCTAATTTATCTAATGTGCGATAAACCAATCCCATTTTCAAGCTAGTCGAAAGTTCATAAGCGACGATTTCCCTGGTTGCTACATCTTTGATACAAGATAAATAAGCTGTTTGACCATTACGGTACTGTAAATAAGTAATATCAGTTAAATATACTTTTCCGGGCTCATCTTGATTGAATGCTCGATTCAAATGGTTAGGAACCGTACGATGTGCCTGTGTTGCTTTCGCAATATATTTATATGGGTTTGCTCGACGCACTTTCGCAAAGAAATTATACTTTCTCATTAAGCGGAGAATCTTTTTGTGATTCATCGGTGTCACCACTAGTTCTTCCAATGCCATGTAAAGTCCTCGATACCCAATTTTCCCTTTGAATGCATCATAAATGCATCTTAGTAATAAATAATCTTGATAATCTTGCTCTTCACGAATCGCATGTTTCTCCGAATTTTGAAGCCAGGCATAGTATCCACTTCTACTTACACCTGTTAAAGCACAAAGGTAACGCGTCATATTCTTTAGTTGATATTTCCGAATGACCTCGTTAATCAATGCGTATTTTTCGCGGGGTGCTAAAATTACTTCTTCACCTGCCTTTCGAGTTCCTCTAGCTTTTTTAGTAATTCTAATTCAGCTTCTAAATACTTTATACGGGCTTCAGCTTTTTCTAATTTCTTCTCAGATGATATATCTTTTGTGGAAGGGCGACCTGTGCCGCCTTTCCCCCGACGCTCTTCTAAAAAACCTTGTTCCCCCAATGTTTTATAAGTGTTTTTCCAACGACTTATTGCCGATTGGGCTTTTTTAGCTCCAATCACATCCAAGTTAAATCCATTCTCCATGAAAATCTGAGTCGGTCCCTTACCGTTCATATTTTTTTTGACGGCACGTATTTTAAATTCCGCATTATATTGAATGGCACGATCTGATACAGAGGCGACATTTGGATTTGATTCTAGTTGCTTTCTTTGAATTTCGTTGAAAATTATTTTACTCATTCGAAAATCTCCCGTTCTAAGTATTTTTTTTAGTATAACGGGTTTTTAAAACAGAAAAAACCCCGAATAGGTCACTTTTTTTAAAGTGTCCACTATTCGGGGTTCAGTTCATCTGCTTGAATACACCGTTTTTTTATCTCCTTTATAATTAAACAATGAACGTATAAATGACGATGGAAATGATAATTCCTAAAAGAGCCCCTACGAATACTTCACTCGGCTTATGTCCTAGTAACGTTTTTAATTCTTGGATTTTTTGCTCGTCATCCTTTTGCTGCCATCCTTTCGCTTCCTGTACAAAAGTTTGAAAGTCTATGCGCATTTTATTAATCATAACTGCTTGTTGCCCAGCTTGATAACGGATGCCCGTTGCATCAAACATGACAATGACAGCAAAAATTGCAGAAACAGCGAATAGTGGAGAGGCGAGTCCACTTTCATAAGCAATGGCAGTCGTCAATGAAGTCACGGCAGCTGAATGGGAACTTGGCATACTCCCTGTCGACGTAATTAAACTCCAGTCAAGTTTGCGAGTTAGGAAATAAGTGACCGGTATTTTGATAAATTGAGCTAAAAGAATGCCTAATAATGCCGCAAGGAGCGGGATGTTCTGAAAAATAGCCAATTAAAGTCCACTCCCTTTTTGAATAAAATAGTAGTGTTAGTATAGCATAATCTAATCCATTCAAAAACTGATTATGCATATATAATGCAATTTAATAAAAATAACTAAAAATATGCTATATAATATGAGATAGATATTAAAGAGGAGGAAATTTACATAATGAATTTTCTAATTAAAGAACAATTTAGCGAAGTCACAGAAGACGTGCTCATTATTGGGGTTCCAGAGCATCCTGAAAATATAGATGGTTGGGAAGCATTTACTGACTTTTATCATCCACGGTTACAAGAATGGGTGAAAAATGGGGATGTGCATACGAATAAACAAAAGATCGTTACGATCCCAACATTTGATAATCATTCCTTTAAACGCGTTTTATTTATTGGATTAGGTGCAAAAAGGTCATTGACAGAAAATGATTTAAGAAAAACATTTGCAACAATTGGAAAAGAGCTTTTAAAAATAAAAGCATCATCAGTTGCTATTTGGACGGCGCCATTTACAAACGAAAATCTTGTTTGTGATGATGTTGTATTTGCTGCAATGGAAGGATTAGGGTTGGGCGGCTATCAGTTTGAAGATTTCAAAACAAGTTCAAATGAACAAGATATTGCGCTGGAGACAGTCGCATTTTTATCTTCTTCCGATGCAAATGAACTAAAAGCGGCGTATGAAGTTGGAAAAGTAAATGCTTATGCAGTTAATGAGGCGCGCACACTCGTTAATATGCCGCCGAATTTATTGACAGCAACTGAAATGGCAAATTATGCAAGGAAAATTGCGGAGAAATATGACTTTGAAATTGAAGTTCTAGGTAAGAAAGAAATGGAAGAACAAGGAATGGGCGCAATTCTTGCGGTCAATAAAGGATCTGTAGAAGAACCACAACTCATTGTATTGAAATATGCTGGAACCGAACAATGGGAAGATGTTGTAGGACTAGTTGGAAAAGGCATTACTTATGATACTGGCGGTTATTCATTGAAACCTCGTGATGGTATGGTAGGTATGAAAGGTGATATGGGCGGGGCCGCCGCTGTGCTTGGCGCTATGACGATTATCGGAGAAACGCGTCCTGCTAAAAATGTGATTGCGGTCATCGCATCGACTGACAATATGGTTTCAGGCGAGGCATTTAAACCAGATGATGTCATTACTTCATTAAGTGGAAAAACAATTGAAGTTCTTAACACGGATGCAGAAGGTCGTTTAGTCCTGGCGGATGCGGTGACCTATGCGAAGCAATCCGGTGCTGATTATTTAGTTGATGTTGCAACGCTGACGGGCGGTGTCATCATCGCACTTGGGAATGATAAAACAGGTGCGCTCACAAACGATGAAGCATTTTTTGAAGAGTTTATGCACGCTGCAACAGAAACAGGAGAATTTGTATGGCGTCTTCCATTAACTGAAAGTGATAAAAAGCGTATTCGAAAAAGTGATGTTGCCGATTTAAATAACTCACCGGGGCGTGACGGTCATATGATTTTCGGCGGTGGATTTGTTGGTGAATTTGCAGAGGATACGCCTTGGATTCATTTGGACATTGCAGGTACTTCTGATGCAAGTGCTGCGCATGATTTAGGACCAAAAGGGGCAACAGGCGTCATGGTACGTACGCTTGCTACATTAATTGAGCGGATGGCCGCTGAAAACGATCAGAACGAATAGGCAATTGCCCTCCTTCCTATGAACGTGTATGAATAGGATAAGTGCGAAGGAGGAGGTAACTTGCCTAGAAGTTATCATGGACATCGTGGAGGTCATCGCGGCGGTGGATTTGGAGATGGCGGATTCGGTTTTGGAGGATTTGGTGGACCGTTTATAGGGGGACTTGCGGGAGGTTTACTTGGTAGCGTATTATTCCCAGGTGGATTTGGCGGATATGGTGGCTACGGGTATGGTTTTGGCGGGTATCCGTACTATCCTTATTACCCTTATTATCCTTATCAATTCGGCGGCTTCTATCCATATTAATTGTATCGGCCATAATAAAGGGCTTTCCAAGTGCAATTGGAAAGCCTTTTTTTGTATAGTGCCTTTTCGATTTCGGATGTCTGCTGAATACCCTTGAATGTCCTCTGCCAATCGTTGTTTGTCCTCCCAAACGCCTTAGATAAAATAGACTCAGTAGCTTCACCTACAAAAATAGCAGATAGCGAAAAACAAATTGTTTTTCACCATCTGCCTATATTATTGAATTTGCTTTATTTTATTTCCTTCTTCGCACGTTCTACAACTTCCGCTAAGTCATCTCCGACAGTCAACTCCGTCGGTTTTACGCCCGAGAAGTAAGCGGCTCTACTCATTAAGTGACCGCCAATGGGTGCGGTAATGAATAAGAAAAGAATCCCGAGTAAAATTCTAACGCTAAAGTAGCCTTCATTAAACCAAAAGTGAAAAAAGGTTCCAACTAAGATGCTAAGAACACCGAGTGTAGCGCTTTTAGAAGCGGCGTGTGCCCGTGTGTAAACGTCCGGTAGGCGTAAGACACCGATCACGGTAACGACCGTGAAAATGAGTCCTACGACGATTGTCAAAACAATAAGTGTATTAGCGATTACGGTCATGTTCGATAATCTTTCCTTTCTCAATAAATTTCGAGAAACTGACAGTCCCGATAAACGATAACACAGCAAGAAGTAAGATTACATCTAGGAAAAACCCTGTGTCGTATAGCAAAGACAATAAGGCGGTTGCTGAAATAAACATGACACCAATCGCATCTAATGCAATAAGTCGATCCGGAGTCGAGGGGCCACGAAAAATTCGATATAGCATGCCAAACATCGAAACTATGACAATGATTAAGGAAATCCAAATAAATGTCATCATGGACGACTCACCTCCTTAATCGCCTTTTCGAAAGTGTTTTTAATGGAATCGACGGCGTCCTGCACATCATCCGCGTCAATCGCGTGTACATATAAAATCTTTTGATCGTCAGAAACGTGCACGACGACCGTTCCCGGCGTTAATGTAATTAAGCTCGACAGTAAAGTGATTTCCCAATCGTGCTTTAACTCCGTAGGTAATGCGAAAATTCTTGGTTGAATATCTAGTTTAGGTCTGAGCACTACACGTAACACGTCAATATTTGAAAGTGTTAATTCGCGAATAAACAATAGCGTTAGCTTAAACGCTGCCCAAAGCCATTCGAAATACAATCTTTCTGGAAAGAATCGTCGCATCATCATTAATAATATAATCCCGATACCATAGCCGATGACGAATGTCGTAACCGTCATCGAAGAACTTAAAAACATCCATACGACTGCGATGAAAAAGTTCAACAATATTTGGAAGGCCATCGTCATCTACTCCTTTAACACCGCGTCAACATACATAGACGGGTTTAATAATACATCTGAGGCATCTGTCATATAAGGGATAAGCCACTCTGTACCGACACCATACGCGACAGAAAGAATCACAAGTAAAACAGCCGGTGTCATTAAGTTGCGATAAGAAACAGATTGATTTGCTTCGTCCAGTTTCGGTTCACCCCAAAATGCATAGATGAAAATCCGAATGACAGATAATAAAACAATTAAACTAGAAGCGAGCATAATAATACTGCCCCATGCGTGACCAGCTTCGAAAGCCCCTTTGGCAATTAACAGCTTACCCGCAAATCCACTTAACGGCGGAATTCCTGCAAGCCCAAAAGCAGCAACTAAATACATCCAGCCAAGGGGAGCGTGGGTTTTCATTAGCCCACCCATTTTTCTTAAATTGGATGTTCCGGTGATGGCGATGATTATGCCAATCAATAAGAATAGTGCGCCTTTAATAATCATGTCATGCATTAAATAATACATTGCACCTGTCATGCCGTTATCATTCATTTGCGCGACGCCAAATAAAATAACCCCAACAGCAATGACAATATTATAAATCATAATGTGTTTTAAATCGAAATAGGCGAGTGCGCCAATACAACCAGCGATGATTGTGAAAATAGACAAAATGAGTAATAACTCATGCGTCACTGCTGTATTGTGGATAAAAAACAATGTGTACGTTCTTGTAATCGCATAGACTCCGACTTTCGTGAGCAACGCGCCGAACAATGCAAGTACTGGCATTGGCGGGGCAGCATACGAACCTGGAAGCCAAAAGTAAAGTGGGAAAATCGCACCTTTAATTCCAAAAACGAGTAGGAATAAAATGGCGATTACCGTAATAATCCCCGGTTGTCCAACTTCTGCAACTTTAACCGCGATATCTGCCATATTGACTGTACCAATGACAGAGTATAATAGAGCGATTGTAATGACAAACAGAGCGGAAGAAATTACGTTTACGAGTATGTATTTAATCGATTCACGTAATTGCTTTTTCTCGCCGCCAAGTACAATGAGTACATAAGAAGCCATCAACAACACTTCGAAGAATACGAACATGTTGAAAATATCGCCCGTCGTAAATGCACCGTTCACACCTGTAAGCATAAACAGTACAGCAGGATAATAGTAGAAGCGTTCTCGCTCATTTCCGATAGAACTGAAACTATACCACACAACAAACAGGGTAATGACGATCGACGTTGTCACAAGCAACGCAGAAAGCATATCTGAAACCATCGTGATGCCAAAAGGTGCCGGCCAGCTACCAAGTGTAACTGTCTGAATACCATCAGACTTAATTGTAGCCATTAGAATAATCGATGCAATTAAACTAATGATGAGGCTGACAAATGTTATGATTCTTTGTGCGACAATCTTCTCCTTGAAAAATAGAAGAATGACGGCGAAGAAAAACGGCAAAATGATCGGCAATAATAAAAGATTAATCATGTTCGTCATTTCCCTCCATTAGATTCATATTATCAGTCTTAAGTTCACCGTACGTTCTGAAAAATAACACGATTATAAACGCGGTGACGCCAAAACTAATAACAATCGCTGTTAAAATAAGCGCTTGAGGAAGGGGATCCACATAATCTGTGACACCTTCTGCCAGTACGGGCGGTGAAGTTCCACCAAGTCCACCCATCGTTAAAATAAGCAAATGCGCACCGTGACTTAACAGCCCCGTTCCAAGAATAATACGTAATAAACTTCTCGATAAAATTAAATAAACAGCCGCCATAAATAAAATCCCAATGACAATCGCCATCACAAATTCCATTACGATTCGCCTCCAATCGACTGGATCATCGTAATTGTTGAGCCAACAACGACTAGATACACACCAGCGTCAAAAATCATCGCTGTATGTAAAGAAGTTTCACCGAACAATGGCAAGTAAAAATCACCAAAAGCATGTGTGAGGAAAGGAACATTAAAGACAAATGATCCGGCTCCCATGCCAATTGCGAGTAGTAAACCGATTGCAACGACAATCATAAAGTTAAAAGGCAATGCTTGTTGCACTGTTTTTAAATCAAAAGCGAGTAACAACAAGACGATTGCCGCGGTTGTTAAAAGTCCGCCAACAAATCCTCCACCTGGCGCGAAATGACCGGCAAAGAAAATGTGAATCGAGAAAAGAAAGATGATGAAAAAGACAACTTTCGTTGCGGTTTGTAAAATAACATCATTCGCTTTCATCAGACTTCTCCTTTCTTGACAAACGCAGTTTAATCATGCTGTACACACCAATTCCTGCTATGGCAAGAACAGCAATTTCAAATAATGTATCAAATCCTCGGTAATCTACAAGAATGACGTTGACAATATTTCCGCCAGCCGCTTCTGTAAAGACAGTATCTTTGTAGTACTGAGAGATAGATGGAATTAGTTTTTGTGAATGTGCAGATAACGCAACTAACGTTACCGTAACACCGACCGCCGCAGAAATAAGTAAGTTGCCCAAACGTATTTTCCTTGTTTCCCCGTGATTTTTTAGGGAAGGCAAATAACGAAACGCAAGTAAAAACAAGGCAACGGAAACCGTTTCGATAACGAGTTGAGTGAGTGCTAGGTCAGGCGCTTTGTAAATTACAAAGAATAAAGCTACTGAATAACCAACCCCGCCAAGCGCAATAATCGCTGCAAGTCTCGTCTTCGCAAATAACACCATGCAAACCGCAATGATCAGAATAATCGCGGTCATTATACCGTACGCATTGACCGGTGAAAAACTATCCATGTCAACTGAAAAGGCATCTTGGATAAACAATGCCCCTGTCGTAATCGTAACGATAAAGAAAAACATATAAATTAAGTAAGAGCGGATAAGCCCTGTCATATAAAAACGTGACAAACGGTTCATCCCTGTTTCACCGAACACCATCAGCGAATCATACAAAGCGTTCAAGGAAAAATACTGTGGCTGAATGTCATAAAGTTTTTGCCAACGTTTCATCGTTATAAATAACAATGCCCCAACCGCAATAATTCCTATTGTCATCATTAATTCAGGTGTCCAACCGTGCCATGCAGATACTTGAATGCCAATATCGTCCGGGTGTGCATATAGCCCCGCTTGCATTGCAACAACTGCAGGATTGACGAACGCTTTCCCAACCATGTTTGGAATAAAGAAAATCGCAACAACTGCAATCGCCAAAATAATTGGTGATAGAAGCATCCCGAGAGGCGCTTCGTGCGGCTTTTTCGGCAATGCATGTTCTTGACATTTCCCATTAAATGTTTTGAAAACAAAATAGAAACTATAAGTAAATGTGAAAACACTAGCTATCCAAGCAACGACAGGGAACACAATGCCCCACGTATCGAAATTGAATAAATTAAATTCACGTAAACTTAACATGGATGTTAAGAACAGTTCTTTACTGAGAAAACCACCAAATGGCGGAAGACCAGCCATCGACATCGAGCCGATAAACGCAACAGTAAAGCTAATTGGCATGATGCTCATTAATCCGCCAAGTTTGCGAATGTCACGTGTGCCTGTTTCGTGGTCTACAATCCCCGCTACCATAAATAAACTTCCTTTAAACATGGCATGGTTAATGAGATGGAATATTGCTGCGAAAGCTGCCACTTTAAAGATAGCTGCCTGTTCGCCCGTTACATGATAGGCAACAGCACTCGCGCCAAGTAAGGACATAATGAGCCCGAGTTGACTCACCGTTGAAAAAGCAAGAATTGCTTTCAAATCGGTTTGCTTTACTGCGAAAAATGATCCCCAGAACAATGTGAGTAAGCCAATGCCCGTGACGAGCCAAATCCACACTTCAGAAGTTGCAAACACAGGTGTAAAGCGTGCGACTAAATAAAGTCCAGCCTTAACCATCGTAGCCGAGTGTAAATAAGCACTGACAGGCGTAGGCGCTTCCATGGCATCAGGTAACCATATGTAAAAAGGAAACTGAGCCGACTTCGTAAATGCCCCGAGTAAAATGAGGACAATCGCTAACGTAAAATAGTCATGTCCAACGATAGACGATGAATTTGCGATCAGTTCACGAATGGAGTAGCTATCGCCCATAATGGAAAGGAGTACAAATCCCCCAAGCATCATCAGTCCGCCGAAGACGGTAATCATCATCGATTTTAACGCGCCAAAACGTGAACGGTCTTTTGTAAACCAATAACCGATGAGTAGGAAAGAGGAGATGGATGTTAATTCCCAAAACAAGTACAAGGAAATGGTGTTATCCGATTGTACAATTCCTAACATCGCGGTCATGAACATAAGTAAATAAACATAGAAGTTATTTAATTTTTCACGCCTTCTGTCCAAGTAAAAAATTGAATAGAGTACAACGAGTGCACCAATTCCGGTAATGAGTAAGGAGAATAAGATACTAAGTCCATCCATATAAGCCGTAAAAGAAATATCTAATGACGGAATCCATGGAAGCTCAGAGATATGTACTTCTCCATTCAAAATGCCTTTCACAAAACGAGCATAATAGATAAACAATACAACTGGAACAAGTAGGACAAACCATCCTGTATGTACGTTTTTTATCGCTCTAAATAGGAAAGGAACGATAATTGCTGCCACGATTGGCAAAAAGATAAACCATACGAATTCCAAGGAAATCCTCCTTTTGCATTTTTATTCTCTAAGAAACAATAAAGCTCTTAGGTTGTGAATAACTTTTCATAAACAGTATTCACCTTTAAAGTTTGGTCGCTAATCGTAACGATAAATGAAGCAGTTCATAATGAAAGACAAGGATACATTTGCTACAGCGTCAGACTCTAGACTGCCTATTTTGTTCTCGACTTATGCTTGCAATCTACAAGTTAACGACCTATGTAATTGAACGCAAAGAGAGTCTGTTACCAAAAGGCATAGATACCCCTTGGTGACAGACTCCTCCAAAACGTTCAATTATTTAACTTTTGCAAGTATAACATGGCATGTCCGAATTGTAAAATCGAAAACTGTCAAAATATATCGATAGACGATTTAGCCGAAAATTAAAATGACAACAAAATACACAATCATTGCAATAAGACCAAACGGAACACCGAAACGAGCCCATTCTTTACTCGTGATATTTAGCTTACCAGCGGCGATAATGTTCGGGATATTCCCCGGGATAAGCATCCCACCACTAATTAATAAACCGAGTAAAATCGCTTTAATTGTCGGTTCATCCATCGCAGGACTAATTTCAGCCGCCGCTAATGTTGCGTTGTCAAGTACAGCGGAAATCATGTTAATCCAATAAAGAACGAGTGGACTTAAATCTAGTAAATATCTTGCAATAAACGGTTCAAATCCTGCGCCAAGTAAAGTGAGCGCCATTACAAATAAGTAAACCTTAATGCTTCGAATGAGAATTTCACCGTAAGATTCTTGTTCTAAACTCGTTAATCCGCCATCAGACGATCTTTTAGGATTAACTAAGACTGCAGTTAGGATACCGATAATAAGTACGCCCGGAATAACATCAGGTCCAATCGTTTTCAGTAAATAAAAGAAGTCTTCGTTCAGCTTGCTCGTAGCAATTGTCGATAATGGTTCTCCAATTGGCGTTAGGGCTGCACCCATTCCGATGGAAAAACAAGCTAAAATAACGAAGCGAATTTCAGATTGCCTGTCCATCCTTAAAACGCTTACAATTGCAACGAGAACAATCGCTGCAATGATTGCTGTGATGATACTGGAGATGATTCCTAGTATAATGACTACAAGCACGAGAAATAGTCGAAATGGCATTGCTCGACTAATACCGCCAATCCCTTTTTCAATAGGGCTTTGCAACCAACGGAATAATAAACCAGCAATTAAAACTGCCAGTGTAATATTAATCGGATCAACAAGTGCGACTGAAAGAAGTGATTTATTGAACACACCACTTATGAACGCGGCAGCAACACCCATTATAAATAAAAACACTTCAAGGTTTCGTTCGACAATTTTTACAGTAAACGGCAAAAATAAAACTAGAATTAAAATAATTGTAAGACCTAAAATCATAGTCTCCCTCCTCACAATATTCAATTATAATGCAAGTTGAGTAGAAAAGTAAGACTATTATAAAAGTATTTTAATAAATTCACTATGCTATTTGAATATAATGTAATAGAATCAATTTTTGTGATACGATCATTTGCTTAAATGCAAAATAGGAAAGAGGTATTTTATGAGAAATCCATACATATTTGGTTTTTTACCATTCGTCACAGTTGTTTTTTTCTCGCTTACATTTGGCGTCTATACAGTTGGTATTTCAATTGACCTATTTAAAGAAATCGGTTTATACAGTGGCATGCGTGAATTCCTATCCGATATTCAATTACGTTTATCTTTACTTATCATTTATGCGCTTTTTTACTTTATGGTTTTTTCGGCAATGAAGTTAATCGGAGAAACAATCCATAACAGTGCCATGTTATTTTTTTCAAGGGATATGGAAGGAAAGTCATTTAGTGAAGCGCGTGCTGGAAATGTTATTTATTTCTTCGGCGCAATCGCTACAGCAGGCGGAATTCATTCAATAAAAATAATGGGACTCCTTTTTTTATTGACGACCGTTTTATATTTTATTTATACCGTATTTAAGTTGAGTAAATTTATGTCGTTAACAAGTATGATAGGGCTCATTGCGTTTGAAGTGATCATGTGGGGTGTTTTGTTAACTGTTGTCATTTATATCAGTTTAAAATTGTATAACGGCGTACTTGCTAGTTTGCCAATTACTTAAAAAGTTCCTAACCGTCTCTTTTTGAAACATTTCTCCTACACAATCGTATTAGAAGTAAGAGGATGGACTAGAGACCATTTTCGATAGGAGGAGAAGTACTATGAGGCATTTGTACATTAAACAAAAAGTGTTTAGCCTAAGTGGAAAATTTTCCGTCCATGATGCGGAAGAGAATGAGGTCTATTTTGTAGAGGGAAGTTTTATGAAAATACCGAAGACCTTTTCCGTTATGGACGGCAAGCGGAACGAGGTGGCTATGATTACGAGAAAAACATTTAGTCTCCTGCCGACTTTCTTCGTCGACGTACATGGGAAGGAAAAGATGACGATAAAAAAGCAATTTTCTTTTTTGAAAGCACGTTATACCATCGATGCGGCAGGAATCGAAGTACAAGGGAATTGGTGGGATATGGATTTTGAAGTGTATTAAAACAGAAACTTTATCGGCTCTGTGAGCAAAAAGTGGTTCACCTGGGGAGATAGCTATGAGCTTCAAATTGCGGATACCGAAATGGAACAACTTCTTGTGGCGCTCGTAGTAGCGATTGACTGTGCGAAAGCCGAAGCGAATGCAGCAGCAGGATGAATTGTACAACAAGTTCATTTGAGGAAGGCAACCATCTAAAACGCTAGCATTTAAAAAGCCCAGATTAAAGTTCTGAGCTTTTTCTGAATAAGTGAACTGTTGAATGGTTTTTCTGTCACTCATAAACCTTCAACAGTTCACCGATTGCTTGTAAATGTCTTTTTTGTTGGCTCGCAAATTGAATCGAACTTGGTCTATCATAGCCAAGCCAAACGGCAGTTGTGTACTGCTCATTTAAACCCGCCGTCCACAAGTCTTTGTAATAATCGGTCGTACCTGTTTTAATGCCAGTGTAAGAAGTTGTATAAGGGACACCTTTTCCTGTTCCATTAAGCACAACATCCTTCATAAGTGCGCGCATGGTCGCAACGGTAGAAGGGGACCAAACTTCTGTTTTTTCATCGTCCCATTCATATAACACGGTACCTTCTCGATTTTTCACAGTCCGAATCGCATGCGGTCGACTATAAGCACCATCTATAAAACTTGTATAAGCATTTGCTAATTCTAGTGGTGTGACACCTTTTTGGAAGCCGCCTAAAGCGGATGGGAAATTCATATCTACAGATGAAACGGATTGAAAAGCAAAAGGTTCTAAATAAGCGAATGCTGTTTCAATGCCAGTTAATTGCAACATGCGAACCGCGGTTGTGTTATGACTATGTCGAAATGCTTCTTGAATCGTCGTTGTCCCATATGTATAACCACCAACATTTTTAGGGCAATAAGCTTGAATACAAATGGGTCCACTATTGACCGCTGTTTTTTCTGTATATGGATGAGTTTCAAACAATGGACCGTAGACGAGCAATGGCTTAATGGCCGAACCTGGTTGTCGGACCGCTTGAAAAGCACGATGGAAATGGGTCGATACATAATCCCGTCCGCCAAAAATGGAGACAATTTCCCGAGTATCATTATCAACGACAACTGCACCAGCTTGGAGATTTCCTGATTGTAATAAGGCAGATAAGGCTTTTTCGTCCGCGGATTGCTTTTCGGCATGAAGGGCAGTTTCAATTACAATGCCCTCACGGAGTACTTGTGAAATCCTTTCTTCAAGCTCGGTCTGAAATGCTTCTTTTTCGTCGTCATTTTCCGCAAGCGCAATTTTTGACGTGAATCCTTCGTTTTGTGCAATCAACTCATCTAATTCTGTCATGACGTAATCACTATACATGGGAAAGTCATTTGCTTTTGTTTTCAACGATAACTGAATAGGCGCATTCTTTAACTGTTCCGCTTCCTCTACCGTCATGAAATCATTTTTTTGCATCGTCTCAAGTAATCGTTCCTGTCGCGCTTTCGTCAATTCAAAATTAACAAGTGGATCATATAAGCTCGGATTGTTCGGAATCGCAGAGATAAACGCAATCTCGGCATGATTTAATTCCTGAATAGGGCGATTAAAGTAATAGGTAGCAGCTGCGCCGATGCCATATACACGATTGCCAAAGTACATTTCATTTAAATAAGCCTCAAGAATTTCATCTTTCGTCAATTGCTTTTCAAGTTCTGCTGCATAGATCAATTCCAATACTTTTCGCTCATATGTTTTGTCAGTCGTTAAATATTGCATTCTAATTAATTGTTGCGTAATCGTGGACCCACCTTGTTGGAGTCGGTCTGTCTGAGCATTGGCGATGAATGCACGAATAATTGCAGAAATATCATAGCCGCGATGGGTATAAAATTGGTTATCTTCACTCTCTAAAAATAATTGTTTTGCAAAGTGTGGGATGTCCGACAGTGGAAGCGGCGTTCTCCATTCAACATAAATTTCAGAAAAAACATCGCCACTTCGGTCTTTCATCGTAATGGGTAATTCATAGGTTGGTGCCGTAAATTGAACGGTCTCGGCAAGTTGAGACTTCATCGTTTCTACTTCGTCGATTTCTGCAACAATGGCCCGTTGCGTTATGAATAATAAAGGAGTAGCAATCACAATAAATAGTACACCGATTATTCGCTTCAAACTACATCTCTTCCTTTAAATCTAGTCTTATTTAAAAGAATAGCACATACTACTGAAAAAAGTTATGTACTAGAAGTTTGATGTTTGGTTGCGACAAAATCTTCAAAGGCTTGGGAAGGTTTTCGTCTCGCGATATATAGAAAAGCGAAACCGAAAAGAAATAGGGAAGCCGTCACAATAAAAACAGAGGCAATCCCGATAAAGCCACTAATAATTCCACCGAGCATCGGTCCGATAATATTGCCTAAAAATCTGAAACTAGTATTGTATCCCATCACTTCACCTTGAATATCAATCGGTGCTTCTCTTCGTACGAGCGCAGTTGTCACCGGAATCATCCCGCCAATAGCAATGCCGAATAGCAACCTGAAAATCATTAGTTGCCATAGATGCGTGACGAAAGCTTGTGGGATAATGAAGACAAATGAGAGTACCAACAATATCGACAAGACTTTTTCATAACCGATATCATCGCCAATTTCCCCCCATTTTCTCGCGAATAATAAATTACCTAATCCAGCTGCACTAAAAGTTAGTCCAGCAAGAAATGCTACGTCTTTTGCATTTGTTAATTCCGCAACATATAAAGAAAGAAGCGGTTGCACGCTAAAGTTACCAATTTGAATGATTGTCGTCACGAGCATAATGTTGAACATTAAACGATGTTTTAAAATACCTGTTAGAATAGACTGTCTTGAATAGAGTACTTGTTTTTTAGTTTTTACTTTTCTAATCTCATGTATGCCGAAGAAGACGATAGATGCTGCCACCAATAAAGTGATGGATGTAATCATAAACGCATATTGAAAACCGAACATGTCAGCAAGTAATCCTCCGAAAATTGGACCGAAAAGCATACCTGATACGTTCCCCATTTGCAACGTACCGAGCATTTTACCAGCTTCTTCACGAGAAGTTTGGGAAGAAATGAACGCCAATGAAGTAGGAATAAATCCCGTCACAAATCCCATAAATAAACGAAGGAAGAAAAAAGCTTCAACGGATTGAACAAAGCCCATAAGAAAAACAGAAGTTGCGAGGCCTAAACTATTAATGATAAGAATTGGTTTGAATCCGTGTTTGTCGGCAATGCGTCCCCAGATGGGAGACATGATAAAAGCCGACACGAATGTCGCGCCAAAAATGAGTCCAGCCCATTTTTGAACGTAGGCAGGAGAAAGATTGCCAAAAGTATGGATATATAAAGAGAGGAAAGGCATGATCATTGTCATCGTGCCAGCAACGAGGAAATTACAAATCCACATAATGATAAAATTACGTTTTTGAACGTCCATTTCAGAATAACCTTCTTTCTATGTACGACCACTCTCCTCAGTATAAAACACTTCGAGTCCCGAAGGAAGTAACGTGCTTATTCTCGAAATTCTGAGGGAGGTGTGGTAAAGTGAAAGTGTTGAAAGATGAAGAGGAGGCTACACAATATGTACCCACAATTATCAAATGAAGTTGCAGAAAACGAAGCACTTGTTGTGATGAACACAAATCATGGTGCGATTAAAATTAAATTATTTCCTGAACTTGCTCCAAAAACAGTTGAAAACTTTTTAACACATGCAGAGAACGGATACTATAACGGTATTATCTTCCACCGTGTCATTGAAGATTTCATGATTCAAGGCGGGGACCCGACAGGAACTGGTATGGGTGGAGAAAGTATTTTTGGTGGATCATTCGAAGACGAGTTCTCCATGCAATTGTTTAATCTTCGCGGAGCTTTATCAATGGCGAACGCTGGTCCTGGAACGAATGGCAGTCAATTTTTCATTGTGCAAAATTCACAGGCACCTGCAAGTGCTGACCAAATGAAAAAAGGTGGCTGGCCTGAAGAAATCGCAGAAGCGTATGAAGCAAATGGTGGAACACCGCATCTTGACCAAAAACATACAGTGTTTGGACAAGTGATTGAAGGTATGGATACAGTTGATAACATTGCAAAAGTTAAAAAAGGTGCACAAGATAAGCCAGTTGAAGATGTTGTTATTGAATCAATCGAAATCTTACAAAAATAAGTCTGTGAAATATCTATAGTTAGGAAGTGAATGTAAATGAACGTACTATTAATGCCGTTCCTTTACTTTCCAGAAGATAAATCGGAATATATTCCGGCGGCTATTTCATTCACGGCGTTTATGATTTTATGTATCCTTGCCTTTATGTGGATTCGCCGTAATTCACAAAAGCAAGAAGCTGAAACAAAAGAGCTTGAAGAACGTATTTTACGAGAACGTAAAGCTGAAAAGGCAGCAAGAGAAAACGAGCATCTTCAAAATTGAAGACGCTCGCTTTTTTTGGTCGAAAATAATTTGAAAGTTATCCCTATATTTGAAGCTTCAATTGTCAATCAAGTGCTCGAATAAAACGTTCCACGCCTTCTTTAACAATAGACGGTGGACAAGCAACGTTCATCCGCAAAAATCCTCTACCGGACTCGCCATATTTACTACCTGGTTCAAGCGCAAGTCGTCCAACTTGTAAAAGTTTCTCCATCATTTCCTCTTCGGAAAGTCCTGTTTCCCGGTAATCTATCCAAATTAAATAAGTCGCTTGCGGCTTCCTCACTTTAATTTTCGGCAACTTTTTTTGAAGCTGTTCAATGACATAATCCATATTACTAGAAATAATCGTCAACAATTCATCAAGCCAAGGTCTACCTTCCTCGTATGCAGCTTTTAAAGCGGCGGAAGCGAACGGACTTAAATTCATTTGTCCATGAGCCATTGCATGTTTTTCTAATTTACTCCTTACTTGTTCATCCGAAGCAATCATAATTGCAGCTTGTACACCCGCAAGGTTAAATGTTTTTGTGGGTGCAACGCAAGTAATAATACGTTTTGCTTCTTCTCCAGCAATCGCAGCAATTGGTGTATGTTTATGAGGCTGAAAAACGAGATCAGCATGAATTTCGTCGGATAAAATTAGGACGTCGTATTTCGTACAAAGTTCAACTATTTTTTCAAGGTCTTCAACAGACCAAACGATGCCCCCAGGATTATGCGGGTTACATAAAATGAATACTTTCACATTTTGTTGTAAAGCCTGCTCGAATTTCACGAAATCAATCGCATACTCCCCATTGGTCTCTATCATTTCACATGTGACGATTTTCCTTTCCATGTGACCCGGTACTTGGAAAAATGGCGGATAGACAGGCGGTGTAATTAATATTGCATCATCTTCTGTTGTAAACGTCTCAATTACAGAAGCAATGGCTGGTACGACACCGTGATGAAAGAGCATCCATTCATTTTTAGTTTCCCAAGAATGATATTCTGTCAACCAATTACGTACTGCATCTTTACATGCAACACATATATATGAGTATCCAAAAACACCATGGTCAAGTCGCTCACGCATTGCGTCTATCGCGACTTTTGGTGCGGCAAAATCCATATCTGCAATCCACATCGGTAAAATATCATCTGCGTTCTCTAGACCGTAGACTTCATGCATGTTGTCCCATTTAGTGGAACGGGTTTTCCTTCTGTCAATGACACGTTCAAAGTCACTCATCAATCGCTCCCCCTTTTCTTTTTCTTCTCCTATGCTATCATATAGTTATTGAAATAAAAATAAGGTGAATGATATGGAAATAATGGAAATGAATAAAAAAGCTATCGCGGTTTTAGAAGAATGGGATCCGTTTCAAGTAGGGAATAATGCATATAAACTTGAAATTGTCGATGTCGTCGCGGCTTTACATCGTTTCGATCATCCAGTCGACTTAGCAAAAAGCATTCGGGAAATTTATGCACATTCTTTTGAATTATGGATACCGATAGAAAAATGCATCCAAATATCGTATAAGCTTCTAGCAATCAAGTATGAAGCGAAGTGTATTGTTTAACAGAAATATTTAGAGGGGAAGAGGGAAAGTAGATTTATCTACTTTCCCTCTTTTTTTAATGTGTGCCCGGCATGGGGAGTCGCTAGGCGGTGAAAGTCCGCTACAGGCTTGGCAGTAGGAACTGTTAGCAGAAGGCAAGGGTGTCCATTGCGAAGTGGAATCTGAAGGAAGCCGTATGCAAAATCTCGAACTGACGAACAGAAACTATATAAAAGGCTGAATTGGGACGGATAAGTCTGCATTACAAGACAAAGTCCAATACTGCCCGAATCCCATACAGTAGATATAGCAGTTACATGAGATGAAAGTGATTACTCTTACCCGGGGAGGTCTCACGGACGAGTTAGATATAACTCAAATAAGATTTGTCGTGAGAAGTCAGCAGAAGTCATAGTAGTTTCCGCTAAGGAAATGAAGGACCGAACAATCTTAAATCTTGAGAAAACAAGGAGGTGTAGACATCGCCGCCAAAACACAGAAAACACCGCGGTAATGACCAAAAGGTGGCTACCTATGGAGAGATAAGTTGGAAACGAAAGGGTACATAGGAGTGTGTAGGGATGTCGCATGGATATGAAAGAACAAGATGGTATCAACTTAATCGAACAGGTTATCGCAGATGATAATCTTTGGAGAGCCTACAAGAAAGTCAGGAAGAATAAAGGTGCGCCAGGAGTCGATGGCATTACAGTCTACCAATTAAAAGGTCATCTGGAAAAGTACTATCAACCTTTAAAGCAAAAACTAAAAGATGGAACTTACCAACCTCAACCCGTAAAACGGGTTGCGATTCCAAAAGCAGATGGTTCGAAAAGGTATTTAGGTATTCCTTGTGTTTTGGACAGAGTCGTGCAACAAGCGATTCTACAAGTCATAGAGCCGATTATTGACCCACATTTCTCTGACAATAGCTACGGTTTCCGAAAAGGCAGAAGTGCCCACCAAGCTATCAAAAAGGCTGAGGAATATTATCGGGAGGGCTTCAGAGTAGTCGTGGACTGTGACTTGAAAAGTTATTTCGACACTATCCATCACCAACGAATCCGTGGTTATTTGGAATATTTCATCCCGGATAAAATCGTACTTCGCCTTCTCTGGAAATTCTTACGCTCCGGTATTCTCGATAGAGACATTTATATTGAGACGACGAAAGGTGCACCACAAGGTGGACCGTTATCGCCAATTCTGGCAAATGTTTACCTTAATATGTTAGACAGAGAACTTGAGAAAAGAGGACATCGTTTTATCAGATACGCGGATGACTTTGTCGTTTACGTTAGGAGTCGACGTGCGGGTGAACGGGTAATGGAAGGAATCACTGAATTCCTAGAAAAAGACCTTCAACTGACAATTAATCAAGAGAAGAGCCAGCTATGTGGCGCCACAAAAGCCTCATTTCTCGGTTTCAACATCCAAAATCTCATGGGAAAGTAGGGTGCCGACCAAGTAGGTCGGCAAAACAAAGACTCAAAGCTAAACTTGAGAAGTTAACAAGCCGAAAACGACCTGGAACTTTCGGGGAAATCATCAAGAAGATAAACCAAACAACAACAGGTTGGATTAACTACTATGGAATTGCGAATATGAAAACTTTTATTGAAACAATTCAACAATGGTTAAATCACAGATTAAGGCAACTGATATGGAAAAGATGGAAAAAGGTACGGACTACACAATGCTTCGTAAATATGGCATTAACCGTGACGACGCGATGAAACTAGCCAATACACGTAAAGGGTACTGGCGAATATCTCGGAATACGATTATCCATCGCGCCATAACAAAAGAAAGACTCACAAAATGGGGATTGAAAGATATGTCCCAACTTTATGAGTCACGATACTTAAGAGATTGAACCGCCGTATACGGACCCGTACGTACGGTGGTGTGAGAGGTCGGCTAATCAAATAATGGTTAGCCTCCTACTCGATTTATTAAATACTTTTTTGTGAATTCATTCACAAAAATAAAAAGTGGCCGATAATAAATTTAGTTAAGTAATAAGGAGGAAGTTTATGAATCAACCAATCCAAAAATCTGACGATATGACTAGTAAGTAAAACAATACATTGTATACAAAACCAGTTGGAGGAGAATCATTTGAAGACTTTACGTGCACAAATAATGCTCGGATTTGGAGCAGTGATGTTATTAGTAGCCATTTTAGCAGGGAATGCGATCATTGGGATTAATAGCTTAGTTAATTATTCTGAAGAGATGTCGGAAGAGCAATTGCCAATACTGATTGCGGATTCAAGGCTTACCTATAATATTGCAGAACGTATCGCATTGTCGCGGGGATACATGCTCACTTTGGATGAGCAATATATAGAGGATTTTAACCGTTTAACCGAGTCAAGCATAGAACTACAAGAAGAGCTTGTACAAAGAGTAAATAATGAAGAAGTCAATGAGTTAATTAACAGAAGTAACGAGTGGCGGACGGTATTAACTGATCAACTATTTCCGGCGATTAAAGCGGGAGACGAGGAAGAAGCCCTTAGAATTGATAGTGAAATTGCTGAACCAATGGCGAATGAGTTATTGAGAGACTTTAATGCAATGACAAGTAATCGCCAAAATTTTATGTTAGTGGAAGGGATTGAACGTGCTGGCGAAGGTAAATCCACTGCACTCTTCAACCTCATCATTACTATAGCTGTTCTAGTCCTCGGCTTAGGGGTAAGTTATTTCATGGCAAGAAGTATTTCAAGACCGGTTATGGCGGTTTCTGAACGAATGGAAAGAATGGCGGACGGCATCTTTAATGATGAACCGCTTGAAACACGACGGAAAGACGAAGTGGGGCAGCAAGTTCATTCAATCAATAAAATGCGTGAAAGAATTCAAGAGACATTACGTGGAACGCTAGCTATGTCACGAGAATTAAATAGCAGTAGCGGTAACTTAACAGGCGCAACAGCTACGGTGAATGACTCATCCAATCAGATTGCGGCTACAATGGAACAATTAGCGGCTGGATCTGAAGCACAAGCACACACTGCTTCGAATATGGCAGAAATGGTTGGGGCATTTTTTGAAGATGTCCAACAAACGAATCGAGCTGGGAGTGAAGTTTCAGATGCCGCTGATCAAGTTTTAGCGCGGACTGGGGACGGCAATGATATGATGACGAGTTCAGTGGAGCAGATGAACGAAATTTATCGGGTAGTGAATGATTCCGTTGAACAAATTCAACGACTAGACAATCAAACGAAAGAAATCTCCGAACTGGTTACTGTGATCAGTGAAATTGCAGAACAAACGAATTTACTTGCATTAAACGCAGCCATTGAAGCAGCAAGAGCGGGAGAACAAGGGAAAGGATTTGCAGTTGTAGCTGAAGAAGTTAAGAAGTTAGCCGAGCAAGTTGCAGATTCAATCAATGAAATCACATCCATTGTTGATCGCGTCCAACAAGGCTCTTCGACAGCAGTGCAATCATTGGAGAGTGGCTATCAAAGCGTTAGAGACGGGAAAGATAAAGTACTTGAAACGAGAACTGTCTTTGAAGATATTACAAACCTAGTCACGAATATGAACAAGTTGACAGATGAAATGTCTAAAAACCTTGATCATATTGAAGAGATTGGCGAACAATTAACGACAGGTGTAACAGAAGTTGCTTCTATCGCGGAAGAGTCGGCTGCGGGTGTTCAAGAAACGACGGCTTCTGTAGAACAAACGACATTCCAAATTGAAACAATCAATGCAGGGGCCGAGGAATTGGCTAACTTAGCGACAAATCTTGAAGAATCCGTTAACCAATTTACGATTGAGAATGAAATAAAACGTACGCGGGCATAGATAGACAAGACATTTAGCACAATAAAACAACCTTCCATCACTTACAAGCATAGATGCGTGTAGGTGTGTGTAAGGTTGTTCTTTTTTTATAATGAATGTGTCATTTCAATCTAAACGTAAAAATAACAATAATCGTAGCTGGCACGATATGTAAAACGATAAATTTCCGTGTTTTGTGAAAGAGTGAACAAACTAATGTTTAATTCATCTGATAGAGGAGCAACTGTAGAATTACTTCTTCCTCTTTTTAATATTAGAAAAAATACTAAGAAATTTTATAATAAGTTGTTCACAAAGTAAAATGACCGCCGATAAACAAGGGAGAAGGAAAGGGAGGAATCTTGTATGAAAAAACTGCAATTCACTAGTATTAAAGGAAAATTATTGTTTTCTTTTTCTCTCGTTATTTTACTTGTCCTAATATTAGGCGTGTATAATTTTTCAGTCGTGAAAAATAGTAATGCTGAGGCGGAAAATATCGTCGAAAAAGAACTGCCATTATTAATTGCAAATGAGCAGCTCGCTTCTCTAATGGCAGATAGAAGAGCTTCTGCTCGTGGGTATGTATTATTCGGCAGTGAATATCGAGATCGTTTTAATAGCTATACTGAGCAAGCTCAACGTCAAGAAGAAATCATAAGAAGTATAGGTGCTTCAGAGGAATTTGACGAGCTTATAAATCAAACAATTGAGTGGAGACAACAGATTACCACAATGGTATTTGATGAATATGATAAAGGAAATCATGATGAAGCAATAAGGAATTTAGATGTATTAACGCCCGCTGCAAATGAATTGATGGATGGGTATGTAAAATTAGCGGAAGAAAGACGAATAACAATACAAGCGATTGAAGAAGATATTATTGCAAATGGAAATAGTACACTTGTTGTTGGAAATACTGTTACAATCTTAGTCATTCTGATCAGTATCGCTGCAGCACTTATTACATCTAACATCATTTCCAAACCAATCAATACGGTGATGGATCGAATGAAATCCATCGCAAATGGTGATTTAAGTGGCGAACCTCTAGTGTTAAATTCAAGAGATGAAGTGGGACAACTTGTTACGGCGACAAATGAGATGAGCAAACAAATGAACCATATGCTCGCTAGCACATTGCAAATTGCTCATCAAGTGAATGAACGAAGCGCAAACTTAACAGATGCAACTGGTGCAGTTAGTGATTCTTCAAATCAAATTGCCGCAACGATGGAACAACTAGCTGCTGGATCGGAAGCGCAAGCCAGTTCAGCTACGAATATGGCTGAGATGGTCGGTAACTTCTTTGAAGATATTCAAAATGTAAACGCATCGGGCAGCGAAGTTGCAACCGCATCAAATGCTGTATTAGAACGAACGGCAGATGGAAACGAAATGATGACAAGTTCTGTTGAACAGATGGAGGAAATTCACCAAGTCGTAACAAGAGCTGTAGAACGTATTCAAAACTTAGATAACCAAACGAGAGAGATTTCAGAACTCGTTGTCGTCATTAGTGAAATTGCACAACAAACAAATTTACTCGCATTGAACGCGGCAATTGAAGCAGCACGTGCCGGAGAAGAAGGAAAAGGATTTGCAGTCGTAGCAGAAGAAGTTAAAAAACTTGCTGAACAAGTAGCGGATTCTGTAAGTGAAATTACAACGATTGTAAACACTGTACAAGAAGGCTCCTCGGAAGCTGTAACCATCCTTGAAACAGGATATCGTCACGTTTCAGATGGACAACAAAAAATCGAAACGACAGGTGAAATTTTCGAGGAAATTACGCAACTTGTTACGACGATGAATGGATTAACAAGTTCGATGTCTACAGAACTTGATGCAATTGAAAGTATGGGCAGCAAAATGACAGGAGAAGTGACAGAGGTCGCCTCTATCGCCCAAGAAGCTGCGGCTGGCGTTGAAGAAACGACTGCCTCCGTTGAGCAAGCAACTTTCCAAATCGAAACGATTCGTGAGAGTACAGAAGAATTATCCAATTTAGCAGGAGACCTGGAATCCTCAGTGAATCATTTTACGATTAGAAATGAATAACACGCAAATTAATGCATACGGGTTCAACGACAGGTGTGGCAATTATATTAAATGCTATTCGTTAATAGGGACAACTAGTGAAACTAATTAGTTATACAAAAAACCTTCCATACATACACGTGATAATGCTTGCGTGTATATGGAAGGTTTTATTATGGAAATAAAGTTTACAAAGAAATTTCAAAAATCCAAGCGGCAAAAATAACAATAATTGCGGCTGGCACAATAAATCTTACGAGAAATTTCCAAGTAGTGTGAATGAACGGATGAACGTCTAATTCTCTAATCGTTTGTTGATTCGTCAAAACAAAACCTGCAAATAAGGAAATAAACAATGCGCCGATAGGCATCCCAATACGACTCGTAATCAAATCTGCAAAATCAAAAAAGGTTCCGCCAAATATTGATACATCTGACAGTAATCCGAATGATAGTGCACTTGGGAAGCCGATAATGAAAATCAAAGTTCCGAATACCCATGAAGCGCGACGACGTCGATCATATCGGGTGCGAATGCCCGTTGAAATGACAATCTCTAACAATGCAATCGCTGACGTTAATGTCGCAAATAGCATTAATATAAAGAAGAGTATCATAAATATCGAACCGAAAGGCATCTGTTCAAAAATAGCTGGTAAAATAACGAAGACTAACCCAGGTCCTTCAGCTGGAGATCCACCGAGTGCGAAAACAGCAGGGAAGATCACAAGACCTGCAAGGATTGAAATGAATATATTTAAGACCGAAACACTCACAGCCGATTGTCCAAGTCGCTCATCTTTAGGTAAATAAGAAGCATACGTCATCATGGCAGTAACCCCTACACTTAATGAGAAAAATGCTTGTCCAAGTGCAAGTAAAAATGTACTACCCGTTAACAAAGACCAATCCGGAATGAATAAAAATCGGACGCCTTCCATTGCACCCTCAAGTGTTAATGACCGAATTGCTAAAATGATAAAAAAGATAAATAATAACGGCATCATCCATCTGCTCGCCCGTTCAATCCCTGCTTTAATGCCGCCTTGTACAATCCACACAGTTAAAAACATAAAGACAAACTGTGCAAATAATACTTCTATAGGATTGGATGTAATCGATGCAAATAATTCCCCGTGATTTTGTGAAGTGAGTTGGCCGGTAAGGGCTCTAGCTAAATAAGATAATATCCATCCACCAACAACACTATAAAACGATAAGACGATAAAACCGAATGCGAATCCGAGCCAAGCGATTGCAGGCCACATTTTGTTTTTTCCTAACCGCTGAAAAATCGTGAATGCGTCTGCTTGTCCCATTCTCCCAATGATGAATTCAGCGAGTAAAATCGGAAGACCGATTGCAATAGTACTAATGATAAACAGAAGAACAAAAACACTTCCCCCGTTTGTTCCAGCCATATAAGGAAACTTCCAAATTGCGCCGAGGCCAATTGCACTACCCGCTGCTGCAAGGATAAATCCTAATTTAGAAGTCCATTGTTCACGTGGTGCCATAATGATCACTCTCTCTTCATAGAAACATTTCTTTATTTTACACGAATATTGAAATAAAAACAGTGTTATTTTAAAAAACTAACAAGTTTTGTTGAATAGCTAACTAGAGTTCATCGCCTCAATCGATAATGTATTTACTTTGATTTGCATGAAATATACGGAAAAGTGTATGATTTCTGTTATAATTAGGCGAAAAGTAAGCTTGGACATGGGGGTGTCAATTGCTGTGATAGATATAGAGTTGTTTGGTGCCATGAAAAAAGGGGACGAAGAAGCACTAAAAAAATGGCTCAATCGGTATGGGAAAGAGATTGCGCGATTGGCATTTCAATTTGGTACAACAATACAAGACGCGAATGAATTGGCGACAGCTACCTTCCGTCAATTATTTATAGAGCTTAAAGAAATCGACAATGACCAGCAATTATTTTATCGAATGTATCAAATCGCCATTGGAAAGTTATCAAATATTCAACTGACTGAAGTGAACGAATTTTTATTTGAAGAAGATTATCATCTTCACCAGAAAGTGATTCAACTTCAGTCACAAGATAAGCTAACATTTATCCTATCTTCCTTTTCAAAAATAAATGAGGATCAATTGACTGAAATACTTTCGTTTCCTATCGAAGTTATTCGAGAAAAGAACAATAGCGTACTGAACCAATGGCAGGATGCACTGATAGAGCGTAGATTAAAGCTATTACAGAAATCCTACGATCGAATATCATTTCGTATAGACGAAGAAAAAGTATTTGGAGATAGCGATGAGCCGCTAGTAGAAATGGATTTACAAATCTCACGACCATCTATACGTGGCATTTATTTAGTTCTATCAGGAATTGCGTTGTTAGCAGCCCTCATTATCTTTTCAATTATCAATAGTGAACCCTACAAAAGGGCATCTACAGAGAAATGGATTGAGCAGCTAAAGGTAACGTATGAAGAACAACTGAGTGATACATATGAAAAGCTTGGATTAACTGAGGAAAACTTCGCAGGCACAGGCGCGCTAGATATGTTTGGCAGAAGTTATTTTAGTGACCAAGAAATAAATCTTTTTGAGAGATTTATTAAACGAATTGAACAAGACTTTGAAGACGAAAAGGAATTGGATAAACATGAAATCTCCAAGCAGTTTGATGAGTTTATTGAAAACTTAAAAGTTCCTAGTGACATGGCTGAGGAACTATTTAAGCAACCTTTAACGAATGATTTAAAGGCAAGCGAAGCTTTTTTAGAACAGTACATCCCAAAGTATTACATTCTTAGCCACGTTTATGGAAATGCGATTTATACGTATCCCGAGCTTATGGAGGTAGTCGCCACCGACGAATCGGTAGGCTTGAATCGATTGAAAGATATCGATACTTACCCAAAAGAAGTACAGCAATTAATTCATAATATGACGGAGCAAAATATTCATGTTGAATTTTTACCTGAGGAATTTGAAAATCGAGATGTAGATTTTTATAAGCAGCTTCATGCTTCTCTTCATCCAAGTGTTGGGGGATATATTACAATACTCGAATCGCAATCGCATGCTTATTATAGCATTCCAGATGTGCCCGACAATGCGTTTGAATATATCAAAGAGTTGGAGCGGACCTTGCAAGCGACTACTATGAAAAGTGAATTCCTTCAAATGCTTGAATATCGTTATGCTTGGGCATTGTTAGCTATTCTACGCGCAGAGGGAAGGGAATTATACGACAAAGAAGGTCGTGTGAATAAAGAGGTTCGCCAAGAATGGGAAGCGATTATTTCTTCCGGTGAGACGCCAATCGCCGCTAATATTATTAAAAAGGTTTTGGGGGAATTTGAGGCAACCGATTGGACAGTTTCAGAAACGCAAGTTTTTCTAAGTGAATATCAAATCGTTGAAATCGCTGCATACGCCAAGAATAACGATCTCGGCACGTATAATTGGGAAGAGAACAGACATAATGATCAGATTTATGTTTATTTCCCTAATGAAGGGTTTAACTATATCGTTTCATCAGCATATGAACAGTTCAAACAAAATTATGATCGCTCCATTTTAACAAATAGTCACCCTGTCACGATAGCGGGAATGTTTTTCTATGCAAATGAAAAGGGCGATGCTGAAACAATTCGGCGTCTTTATCATGAAAGTTCCAAACAAGCCGACAAGGCCGCTGACATGTTGAATTGGGAACAAGAAAAATATTTATTTAGTGAACTGAATCATCTTTATTTTGATACGTACGGTAAAACGGCAAACTACGGTGTTGGGGACACTTATGGGCATATGCAATTCGTGCAAGAGGAAGAAGATTGGTTTGTTCGGTCTATCTTCCAAGAGTAAGAAAATATTTATTTAGAGCGTGTTAAAATTGAGGTGCGGCTCATTTTGCTCACGGTAATAAACCATGTTATAATCGTAGGTGACCTTTAGGTAGATACGATATAAAAATGAGTGGGAGCTGTTCCAAATGGCAAGAACATACACAACTGGAGAAAAGCTCACCGGAAAAGTAACGGGCATTCAACCATACGGAGCCTTTGTCGCATTAGACGAGAATACGCAGGGATTAGTTCATATTTCCGAAATTACGTATGGGTTCGTAAAAGACATTAACGATTACATTTCGGTAGGTGAAGAAGTAGAGGTAAAGGTGCTTGAAGTGGATGAGGAAGCTGGGAAAATTAGTCTTTCCATGCGTGCATTGCAAGAAGCGCCCGATAAAAACGATAACCCACGAAAATCATTACAAGCACGCGTAAACGAACGTGATGCTGAAGGCTTTAATTCATTGAAAGAAAAACTACAAGATTGGATTGGCAAATCTGGTCAATCAAAATGAGGGAAGGGCGGTGCGCCATCCCTCTATTTTTTTGTCTAGCTTCAGGTGGCAACCGCTCGGGTCATAAGCAAACTGTCTATGTGGCAAAGTTCGCCACGTCGACAGTTGGACTTATGCCTGTCGCGGTAATGCGACCCTTCAGCTTTTAGTAGGTGTAAACTCACCAGTTACGATTCTTTAATTTTACGTAAACGATACTGTAAACTTTGTCTGCTCATGCCAAGTGCATGGGCAGTTTTTGTAATGTTTCCCTCGTATAATTTCAGCGCCTTTTCAACATAATAAGCTTCGGCCTCTTTTAAATATTGGTCAAGAGGCAATAAGTCTTTATCTCGTTGAACAATAAAGTCTTCGACCCCAATCGTATCATCATTTAAATCCCCATTTTTAAGTCGAAAATGCAGTGGGAGCATTTCATAAGTAATCATTGTTTCTGTCGTGGCGAGAGATGTAATTTCATCGAGTAAAAATTCCAATTCTCGCATATTCCCGGGCCAATGATAGTGATTGAAGATCTTTTCAATTTCAGGTGTAACGCCTATTAAACTGCTCTTATATTGTGCGCTTCTTTTTGTTAGATAAGCGTCAATAAAAGGCATAATGTCTTTTTTACGTTTTCGAAGTGGAGGAATTTGAATTGCGAACGATGCAAAGAAATAATATAAATCTTTTAGTAGTACCCCTGAAGCAATTAAGTCAACAGGATCATCCCCTATACTTGCGATAAACTGTAAATTTTGCCGCTCCTTTTTTGTTAAAATATCCAAAAGTTTTTGTTGTAAGGGCATTGTCAATAAATCAATACGTTCACAAAAGAGTGTCAATGATTCATCACCCGTTAACGTTTCATTTAAGCGATTAATTGTAAGTGAATCCGAGTTACGACAATGAAGCGTGTAAAAATAATCATTTTTTAGTGATAACTCGCTATGAATACTCTGTGCAAGCAAATCTTTACCGGTACCAGCTTCACCAATTAATAACACAGGCAGTTTAGCTTTCGCAGCTTTTTTAGCTGTGGCAATCACTGTTTTCATTGAATTAGAAGCTGCAGTTAATAGACTAAACACTGCCAGGTCATTGCTTTGTTGAATCGGTTGATGCAATAGATTTTCTAATGCAGTAATATCTCGAGAGAGTTCCACTGCACCAATAAGCTTATCACCATCGAAAATCGGATATGTATCATTAATTGTTGTTATTTGAATCCCATTACGATTCCAATACGTTTGTTTCACATTTAATAATTCTTTCCCACTTTGCAAAACTTTTAGCAGCGTACTTTCGTCATGTTCAAAATTAAACAATTCAACAATTGTTCGGTCTTGAATATCTTCCAGTGCCAATCCTTCAATTTGTTTCATTTTTTTATTGTAAATAATTGTTCTTCCTTGTTTATCAATGGCGTGAATGCCGACCCCTGCTTGTTCGACTGCGAAAGTGTAAAAAGGGCGTAGAAAGTCTATGTTTTTCTGCAAAAATCCCACCGTCCAATCATTTTTTTGAACAAATAGTGAAAAATACTTGAAATTAGCAATAATCTTTTGCATTATTATATATGTAAGCGAAACCAAAGTGCAAATATTTTTTGCGCCTAGTGTTCTATTAAAAGGAGGATAAATTCATTGATTCCATACAAACACGAACCATTTACAGATTTCACTCAGAAAGAAAATGAACAAGCTTTACTTGAAGGATTTAAAACAATTGAAGGATATCTTGGACAAGACTATCCGTTAATCATTGGCGGGGAACGTATTATGACAGAAGACAAACTTGTCTCGTTTAACCCGGCGAATAAAGAAGAAACAATAGGTCGCGTTTCAAAAGCGAGCAGAGATCTGGCTGAAAAAGCAATGAACGTTGCAGATGAAACGTTTAACACGTGGAGAAAAATGAAGCCTGAATTCCGTGCAGATGTTTTATTCAAAGCGGCTGCGATTGTTCGTCGTCGTAAACATGAGTTTTCAGCACTGCTAGTTAAAGAAGCAGGAAAACCATGGCATGAAGCGGATGCAGATACTGCTGAAGGAATTGACTTCTTAGAGTATTATGCTCGTCAAATGCTTCAATTGAAAGAAGGTATGCACGTTGAAAGCCGCCCTGGCGAATATAACCAATTCCACTACATCCCACTAGGTGTTGGCGTTGTTATTTCACCATGGAACTTTGCTTTTGCAATTATGGCTGGTACAACTGCAGCTGCGCTGGTAACGGGTAACACTGTATTACTAAAACCAGCTTCGACAACGCCAGTCGTTGCTTACAAATTTATCGAAGTACTTGAAGAAGCAGGAATGCCAGCAGGCGTAGTAAACTTTATCCCGGGTTCAGGTTCTGAAATTGGTGACTATATCGTTGACCACCCAAGAACACGTTTTGTTTCATTCACAGGTTCACGTGAAGTTGGAACGCGCATTTATGAGCGTGCGGCTATTGTAAACGAAGGACAAATTTGGTTGAAGCGTGTTATCGCTGAAATGGGCGGTAAAGATACCATCGTTGTTGATAACGATGCAGATTTAGAGTTAGCAGCAGAAGCAATCGTTAAATCAGCATTTGGTTTCAGCGGACAGAAATGTTCAGCTTGTTCACGTGCTGTCATTCACGAAGAGGTATACGATGAGGTTGTTGAACGTGTTGAAAAATTAGCCAAAGAAACAACATACGGCGACCCAATTGATAATCAATCATTCACAGGTCCAGTAATTGACCAAGCTTCTTACGATAAAATTATGAGCTATATCGAAATTGGTAAAGAAGAAGGGCGTCTTGTTGCAGGTGGAGTTGGCGACGATTCCAAAGGATTCTTCGTTGCACCAACAGTATTCGCAGACTTAGCTCCGGATGCTCGTTTAATGCAAGAGGAGATTTTTGGACCAGTTGTTGGACTTACAAAAGCGAAAAATTTCGATGAAGCAATCGAAATTGCAAATAACACGGATTACGGCTTAACAGGTGCTGTCATTACAAACAACCGTGAACATATTGAACAAGCACGTGAAGATTTCCACGTTGGAAACTTATACTTCAACCGTGGATGTACAGGTGCAATTGTAGGGTACCATCCGTTTGGCGGCTTCAATATGTCAGGTACAGATTCAAAAGCTGGCGGACCTGATTACTTACAGCTTCATATGCAAGGCAAAACAACTTCAGAAATGCTATAATAATAGAAATTGGCAGACTACCGTCTAAAGTAGTCTGCTAATTAATACGGGGGAGGGATTTTAAATGTCAGTAACAGAAAAAATTATTGTGCAAACAGAAAAATTTGGAGCGAATAACTACCATCCACTTCCAATTGTAATTTCCGAAGCGGAAGGGGTTTGGGTGACAGATCCAGAGGGCAATAGATACATGGATATGCTTGCTGCCTATTCAGCCGTGAACCAAGGACACCGCCATCCGAAAATCATTGATGCATTAAAGGAACAAGCGGATCGTGTAACGCTTACTTCACGTGCTTTTCACAATGATCAGTTAGGCCCATGGTACGAAAAAATTTGTCAGTTATCAGGAAAAGATATGGCGCTTCCAATGAATACAGGTGCTGAAGCAGTTGAAACAGCTATTAAAACTGCACGTCGCTGGGCTTATGACGTAAAAGGTGTACAAGACGGAAAAGCTGAAATCATTGCTTGTAATGGAAATTTCCACGGTCGGACAATGACTGCGGTTTCATTATCGTCGGAAGCTGAGTACCAGCGCGGATTTGGCCCGATGTTACCAGGAATTAAACATGTTCCATATGGAGATATTGAGGCGCTTGAAGCGGCAATTACGCCAAACACTGCTGCGTTTCTAATTGAACCTATTCAAGGTGAAGCTGGTATTTTAATCCCTCCGAAAGGTTTCATGAAGGCTGCTAGCGAGTTATGTAAAAAACATAACGTTTTATTTATTGCTGATGAAATTCAAGCCGGTCTTTGCAGAACAGGTAAAATGTTTGCTTGTGAATGGGAAGAAGTTGAACCTGATATGTATGTTTTAGGTAAAGCATTAGGTGGCGGTGTATTCCCAATTTCATGTGTAGTTGCAAACGAAGACATTTTAGGTGTATTTAATCCGGGGTCACACGGATCAACATTTGGTGGAAATCCAATGGCTTGTGCAGTATCCATTGCTTCATTAGAAGTGCTTGAGGATGAAAAACTTGCGGACAATTCTATTGAACTAGGTAACTACTTTATGGAAGAGTTACGTAAAATCGAACATCCTTCTATTAAGGAAGTCCGCGGTCGTGGTTTATTTATCGGTGTTGAACTACATGAAGAAGCTCGTCCTTATTGTGAACAGTTAAAAGAATTAGGACTTTTATGTAAAGAAACACATGATACAGTGATTCGATTTGCTCCACCGCTCGTTATTACAAAAGAAGAGATTGATTGGGCACTAGAAAGAATTAAAAAAGTCTTTAATTCATGATGAAATAGTTTGAACGAAAATCTCGATATGGTACAATAGTTGCGAAGAAAAAATTTATTCAAAGAGGCGAAATAACAATTGACTGAAAATATGCAGCTGCTCACGTCCACACAGGATGTCATTAAAGAGGCACTTGATAAACTTGGTTACGATGAAGGTATGTATGAACTTTTGAAAGAGCCACTCCGCATGATGGAAGTACGAATTCCGGTTCGTATGGATGACGGTAAAGTTAAGGTGTTTACTGGATTCCGTGGTCAACATAACGATGCCGTTGGTCCGCTCAAAGGAGGCGTTCGTTTCCACCCGGAAGTTGACGCTGTAGAAGTGAAGGCTCTTGCAATGTGGATGACGTTAAAAGCCGGTATCGTTAACCTACCATATGGCGGAGGGAAGGGTGCAGTTATTTGTGACCCAAGAGAAATGTCTATGGGTGAACTAGAACGTTTAAGCCGTGGATATGTTCGTGCTCTAAGTCAAATAATGGGACCTGCGAAAGACATTCCTGCTCCAGACGTGTTTACGAATGCTCAAATTATGGCTTGGATGATGGATGAATATAGCCGAATCGACGAATTTAACTCACCAGGCTTTATTACAGGTAAACCGATTGTTCTTGGAGGGTCTCAGGGCCGTGATCGTGCGACAGCAGAAGGTGTAACAATTGTTATCGAAGAAGCTGCGAAAAAACGTGGCATCGATATGAAAGGTGCTCGTGTAGTGATTCAAGGGTTTGGAAACGCAGGAAGTTTCCTATCTAAATTCCTTCATGATGCAGGTGCAAAAATCGTCGGGATTTCAGATGCATATGGTGCACTACATGATCCAGATGGATTAGATATTGATTATTTACTAGACCGTCGCGATAGCTTCGGAACAGTAACAACTCTATTCGAAGATACAATCACGAATAAAGAATTATTCGAGCTTGACTGTGATATTATCGTTCCAGCAGCAATCGCTAACCAGATTACTGAGGAAAATGCACATAATATTAAAGCGAGCATCGTTGTTGAAGCGGCAAATGGTCCGACAACAGCTGAAGCTACACAAATACTTACTGAGCGTGGCATTCTTCTAGTACCAGACGTATTAGCAAGTGCAGGTGGCGTTACTGTATCTTACTTCGAGTGGGTACAGAACAACATGGGTTACTATTGGACAGAAGATGAAGTACGTGAAAAATTAACAGCTAAAATGGTTGACGCGTTTAATAATGTTTACACGACAGCAACCACTAGAAATATCGATATGCGTTTAGCAGCTTATATGGTAGGAGTTCGTGCAACAGCGGAAGCATCCCGTTTCCGTGGCTGGGCATAAACCGACCACTAAACATCTCCCGGTTATCGGGAGATGTTTTTTAAATTTCGGGTTTTGGCGTTCTATGTTCTACCTTTTCCCGATCACGTCGTTCGTCAAAAAGTAAACCTAAGTTAATAAGGCCAGAGATACCAATTAAGATATAAATAGGTCGTGCAATCGGTTCAGCGGATCCGCCAGCTAGTTGTGCAACGACATCAAAACGAAAAAATCCTGCAACTCCCCAGTTTAAAGCACCAATAATTGCCAGTGCGAGCGCAATTCTACGCATTGTTCCCATAGATAGACACCTCCGCTATTATTATGCCCAATGGGAAACTTGAACATACATTCCCAAGGAATCACTCAATTCATTTTTAGTTGAAAAATGTATATTGGCAATAAATCATGCAAGTATGAGTGTTTGTTTGCGTTGACTACTAATCATTGCATTCACTTCTGTTTTTATTGATAATGAAAGATGAAAAGGGAGGAATGGTTGAAGATGAATGATTTCACATTTTATAATCCAGTTAAATTAATTTTTGGAAAAGGACAGTTATCAAAGTTAGCAGAAGAGTTACCAACTCTCGGGAAAAAAGTGCTTGTCGTCTATGGCGGCGGAAGTATTAAGAAAAATGGCTTATACAATGAGTTAATGACAGTGTTACGAGAAATTGGCATGGAAATACATGAGTTTTCAGGTGTTGAACCAAATCCCCGTATATCAACGGCAAGAAAAGGTGCAGCGATTTGTAAAGAGAAAGACATTGATGTCATCCTTGCGGTAGGTGGTGGATCAGTCATTGATTGTACAAAACTTATCGCATGTGCAGCGAAGTATGACGGAGATGCTTGGGATTTTGTTACTCGAAAAGCAAAACCAACAGATGCCTTGCCGTTTGGGACCGTTTTGACATTGGCAGCAACAGGTTCCGAGATGAACGCAGGGTCTGTCATTACAAATGAAGAGACACAAGAAAAATACGGATGGGGAAGTCCGTTTAATTTCCCGAAGTTTTCCATCTTAGACCCAACATATACGTTATCTGTCCCGAAAGACCAGACAATTTATGGGATTGTTGATATGATGTCCCATATTTTTGAGCAATATTTTAACGAAGCGACAAATACACCCATTCAAGATGAAATGTGTGAAGGTGTTTTGCGTGCGATTATTGAAGCGGCACCAAAACTTGTAGAGGACTTAGACAACTATGAATTAAGAAAAACGATTCTTTTAGCAGGTACATTAGGGTTAAATGGATTTTTACGTCTTGGTTATCAAGGAGACTGGGCAACGCATGAAATTGAACATGCTGTTTCAGCAGTATACGATATTCCGCATGCCGGTGGGCTCGCAATATTATTCCCACATTGGATGCGTTACAATGTACATGTTAATCCAAATCGTTTTGCGAAATTCGCAAAAAATGTTTTTGGTGTGAACCCTGAAGGAAAAACAACAGAAGAAGTTGCATTTGAAGGGATTAACCGTTTAAGCGCATTTTGGTCTTCCATCGGGGCACCTGAAACGCTAAAGTATTATGGAATAGATGATTCGAAAATAAGTATAATGGCTGAAAAAGCAACAGTGAACGGTAAAATAGGGCGTTTTAATAAAATTGGTAAAGAAGATGTGGAAGAGATTTTACGAGCTTCATTATAAAACGTGTGCGTCGCGCTTGAAATTAGCGTGACGCAACTGTTTTATTCAGGGAACTTCGAAGAGTTATCGTTCATGTTGATTTTGTTTGATTCTGTCCAAGTACGTACACCATCATCTTCATCAAAAGAAATGATAACATCTTGAACTCCTTTTTGATTTAGGATAATTTTCATAAGTCTATCCCGAATGTCATCGACGTAAGCAACCGTATGAGAAGGGGCTACCTCTAAAACGACCTCGACGTGTAGGAATTCACCTTCTTTTACAACCTCCAAACGTTGAATATCTTTGACATCATCGTCTGCTGCAACAATATGCGCAATATGGTCAAGCATTTCCTCGTCTGTTTCTCCAATTGCACCTCTCGCATTTTCCATAAATATTTTTCCGACAACGTAGAACATCATTAAACCTATTAATATAGAAGCGATGCCTTCTGCTGCTAATAAGCCGAAAAAGTGAGCGATTAGAACAGCGATAAAAGCAAGTACGCCTCCTAAAGTAGCGACGAGGTCTTCCATAAAAACTAATTTTGTTGGCGGTTTTGCTTTATTTAAATGTTTAAAGCTAGTCGTAATAGGCGCAAGCCCACCTTTATCAATCCCAACCTCATGTAAAATTTCCTTCCCGGCTTTATAAAGCACAACGAATTCCAAGATAATCGCAATACCAAGTACAGAGAGATTGATGAGGAACCCACTCGACTCAGTAGGGTTAAGAATATGATGCCAACCTTCTTTTATGGCTTCATAAGACATAATCGCTACGACAATCACAGCGCCAAGACAAACTAAGTTCACGACTCGACCAAAACCGTTCGGGAATTTAGGTGTAGGCGCTTTTTTTGATAAAGCTGATCCAATAAAAACGAAATATTGATTGGCGGCGTCTCCAAGTGAGTGCATAGTTTCCGCGAACATGGCAACATTCCCTGTAAAGAAAAACGCGACACCTTTTAAAGTGGCGATAATTGTGTTGACAATGGCTGCTAATAAGGAAGGTTTATTTCCTTCTTTCAAAAGTTGTAAAATGTCCTTCATCCTAATCTAATCCTCCATTATGAAAAGAAATCTATTTCAACTGAATGTACATAGGGTAGCTGTATTAATTCTTGATATAGTTGTGATGTTGTTTTTTTAGGCACGGTTGAGATGCGAAAAAATAGTTTATGACTTACGTATTCATTTAATAACATTTGTTTAATTCTTAAGTTCTCGATAACCATCTTGTCGGATTCGAGGTATTGAATAAGTTTATCGATATTTTCACTATCTAATAAGATGATTGTAAATGCGGCTTCTTTTTGTCGAAGTCTTTTCGGACCAAGTTTTGATAAAATAGGCGCAAGTACTTCAATTACTAGCATGACACTCAATACTGCAAATGATGCTTCTATATAGAAGCCAGCACCAACTGCAATCCCAATGCTTGCCGCTCCCCAAATCATCGCGGCCGTCGTGAGACCCGTGATATTGTCATTATCCTTTCGTAATATTGCCCCAGCACCAAGAAATCCGACACCACTTACGATTTGTGCAGCCAAACGAAGAGGGTCCATCGTAACGTTAATGTCAGTTCGTGCTGGAACGAGATAAGCAGCTTCAATAGAAATAATCGTGAGCAGACAACTAAATGTTGCGATGACAGCACTCGTTTTAAACCCAATTGGCTTCTTCTTAATTTCTCTTTCAACACCGATGATTAAACTTAAACCTAAAGCGATGATAATTTTGAATAGTGCTTCAGGATATACCGTTTCACTAATAAGCCCTAACATCCTCAATACCCCTTTCACATGTTATAGTTTCTTCTTAAATCTAAAATGGTATACTAGTTATCGTATTTCCGAATATAAGGAAAAACTAACATGATTTTTGAAGGAGAAGTGTTTTTTATGGAAAGACCTGCAATTCATCCTTATATCCCAATTGTAATAGGTGTGATTTCAGTCGCACTTTCAGCCATCTTTGTAAAATTATCTACAGCGGATGCCGGAGTTATTGCATTTTATAGGATGTTATTTTCTGTACTATTAATGTTGCCCGTATTTCTATTGAAATATAGATGGGAAGTTTCATTTTTTAAACGAAAAGACTGGGTATATTCTTTAATCGCTGGTATATTCTTAGCATTCCATTTTATTTTTTGGTTTGAATCACTAAACTATACATCGGTGGCAAGTTCAACAGTACTTGTTACGTTGCAACCTATCTTTGCTTTTGCCGGTACATATTTTTTCTTTAAAGAAAAAGTCTCATTTAAAGCGATATTGTCTGCTGTCGTTGCAATTTCAGGTAGTGTCATTATTAGTTGGGGAGATTTTAAGGTTAGTGGTACTGCATTATATGGCGATATATTAGCGCTCATCGGTTGTGCGTTCATCACTGCTTATCTTTTATTCGGTCAAGATGTAAGAAAAAGAATCTCTCTTATTACTTATACGTTTATTGTCTACTCAATCAGTACAATAACTCTCTTCATATATGTAATTATTAAAGGAGAATCATTAGGACCTCATCCAAGTGCGGATTGGTTTTGGTTTATTATGCTTGCACTTATACCAAACCTATTAGGTCATACGTTATTTAACTGGGCTTTGAAGTGGGTCAGTACGAATGTAATCTCTATTGCAATCCTTTTAGAACCTGTCGGCGCCTCTATTTTAGCTTATTATGTATTCCACGAAACGCTAAGTGGTAGCCAAATTACTGGTGGAATCGTTGTTATAATGGGGATCTTGTTGTTTATCGTCGACCCTCGAATGTTTAGAAAACTTAAACTTCATAAAAAGACTTGATTTATATTTGCTGTTTGGTGTATATTAATACTTGTCCTCAGGACGACATCACAACTCAAACAAAAACCTTAAAAAGTTTTTTAAAAAAGTTGTTGACAATGAATTGAGGGTTTGATATATTAGAGAAGTCGCTTCGGGCGACAAACTTGAAAAAAGAGTTATCTAATTAACAAGTATGAACCTTGAAAACTGAACAGCAAAACGTCAAGATATAACATCTACAAATCAACTTGTTGGTTTGTGGGAAACGAATCTTCGGATTCAAATGGACATCTTAAAGATGCCAGCAAAGAAATCGAGCTAATCGAATTTCTCTATTATGGAGAGTTTGATCCTGGCTCAGGACGAACGCTGGCGGCGTGCCTAATACATGCAAGTCGAGCGAACGAGGAAGAAACTTGTTTCTTCCTTTGTTAGCGGCGGATGGGTGAGTAACACGTGGGCAACCTGCCCTGTAGTTGGGGATAACTCCGGGAAACCGGGGCTAATACCGAATAATTAGTTCCTTCGCATGAAGGAACTCTGAAAGACGGCTATGCTGTCACTACGGGATGGGCCCGCGGCGCATTAGCTAGTTGGTGAGGTAACGGCTTACCAAGGCGACGATGCGTAGCCGACCTGAGAGGGTGATCGGCCACACTGGGACTGAGACACGGCCCAGACTCCTACGGGAGGCAGCAGTAGGGAATCTTCCACAATGGACGAAAGTCTGATGGAGCAACGCCGCGTGAGCGAAGAAGGTTTTCGGATCGTAAAGCTCTGTTGTGAGGGAAGAACAAGTATAGGAGTAACTGCCTGTACCTTGACGGTACCTCATTAGAAAGCCACGGCTAACTACGTGCCAGCAGCCGCGGTAATACGTAGGTGGCAAGCGTTGTCCGGAATTATTGGGCGTAAAGCGCGCGCAGGCGGCCTTTTAAGTCTGATGTGAAAGCCCACGGCTTAACCGTGGAAGGTCATTGGAAACTGGAAGGCTTGAGTACAGAAGAGGAAAGCGGAATTCCACGTGTAGCGGTGAAATGCGTAGAGATGTGGAGGAACACCAGTGGCGAAGGCGGCTTTCTGGTCTGTAACTGACGCTGAGGCGCGAAAGCATGGGGAGCAAACAGGATTAGATACCCTGGTAGTCCATGCCGTAAACGATGAGTGCTAAGTGTTAGGGGGTTTCCGCCCCTTAGTGCTGGAGCAAACGCATTAAGCACTCCGCCTGGGGAGTACGGCCGCAAGGCTGAAACTCAAAGGAATTGACGGGGACCCGCACAAGCGGTGGAGCATGTGGTTTAATTCGAAGCTACGCGAAGAACCTTACCAGGTCTTGACATCCCGCTGACCGGTATAGAGATATACCTTTCCCTTCGGGGACAGCGGTGACAGGTGGTGCATGGTTGTCGTCAGCTCGTGTCGTGAGATGTTGGGTTAAGTCCCGTAACGAGCGCAACCCTTGACCTTAGTTGCCAGCATTCAGTTGGGCACTCTAAGGTGACTGCCGGTGACAAACCGGAGGAAGGTGGGGATGACGTCAAATCATCATGCCCCTTATGACCTGGGCTACACACGTGCTACAATGGACGGTACAGAGGGTTGCCAACCCGCGAGGGGGAGCTAATCCCATAAAACCGTTCCCAGTTCGGATTGCAGGCTGCAACTCGCCTGCATGAAGCAGGAATCGCTAGTAATCGTGGATCAGCATGCCACGGTGAATACGTTCCCGGGTCTTGTACACACCGCCCGTCACACCACGAGAGTTTGTAACACCCGAAGTCGGTGGGGTAACCCTTTTGGGAGCCAGCCGCCGAAGGTGGGACAGATGATTGGGGTGAAGTCGTAACAAGGTAGCCGTATCGGAAGGTGCGGCTGGATCACCTCCTTTCTAAGGATATTTAACGGAATGAAGAGAAAGTTCTCTTCAACTTGACGTTTTGCGTTCAGTTTTGAGGGTTCATTAACATGAACTTTCATTACTTGTTCTTTGAAAACTGGATAAAACGACATTGAAATAAACACAAATGTAGTAATGTATGAATCAATTGTTGTATATCGCTATACAGCATTGGTTTTAAGGTTAAGTTAGAAAGGGCGCACGGCGGATGCCTTGGCACTAGGAGCCTATGAAGGACGGCACTAACACCGATATGCTCTGGGGAGCTGTAAGTAAGCTTTGATCCAGAGATTTCCGAATGGGGAAACCCACTGTTCGTAATGGAGCAGTACATATACGTGAATACATAGCGTATATGAGGCACACCCGGAGAACTGAAACATCTAAGTACCCGGAGGAAGAGAAAGAAAATCGATTCCCTGAGTAGCGGCGAGCGAAACGGGAACAGCCCAAACCAGGAAGCTTGCTTCCTGGGGTTGTAGGACACTCTATACGGAGTTACAAAGGAATGCATTAGATGAAGCGACCTGGAAAGGTCTGCCATAGTGGGTAATAGCCCCGTAATCAAAAGTGTATTCTCTCCAGAGTGGATCCTGAGTACGACGGAACACGTGAAATTCCGTCGGAATCCGGGAGGACCATCTCCCAAGGCTAAATACTTCCTAGTGACCGATAGTGAACCAGTACCGTGAGGGAAAGGTGAAAAGCACCCCGGAAGGGGAGTGAAATAGATCCTGAAACCGTGTGCCTACAAGTAGTCAGAGCTCGATGCTGTTTCTTCGGAAGTAAGCTGAGTGATGGCGTGCCTTTTGTAGAATGAACCGGCGAGTTACTGATTACATGCAAGGTTAAGCAGAGAATGCGGAGCCGCAGCGAAAGCGAGTCTGAATAGGGCGTTTTAGTATGTAGTCGTAGACCCGAAACCAGGTGATCTACCCATGTCCAGGGTGAAGGTAAGGTAACACTTACTGGAGGCCCGAACCCACGTATGTTGAAAAATGCGGGGATGAGGTGTGGGTAGCGGTGAAATTCCAATCGAACCTGGAGATAGCTGGTTCTCTCCGAAATAGCTTTAGGGCTAGCCTCAAACGTTAGAATCTCGGAGGTAGAGCACTGTTTGGACTAGGGGCCCATCCCGGGTTACCGAATTCAGACAAACTCCGAATGCCGATGATTTTTGTTTGGGAGTCAGACTGCGGGTGATAAGATTCGTAGTCGAGAGGGAAACAACCCAGACCACCAGTTAAGGTCCCCAAGTATTCGTTAAGTGGAAAAGGATGTGGCGTTGCCCAGACAACCAGGATGTTGGCTTAGAAGCAGCCACCATTTAAAGAGTGCGTAATAGCTCACTGGTCGAGTGGCGCTGCGCCGAAAATGTACCGGGGCTAAACGAATCACCGAAACTGTGGATTGACACCTTTGGTGTCAGTGGTAGGAGAGCGTTCTAGGGGCGTCGAAGCTAGACTGTAAGGACTAGTGGAGCGCCTAGAAGTGAGAATGCCGGTATGAGTAGCGAAAGAAGGGTGAGAATCCCTTCCACCGAATGCCTAAGGTTTCCTGAGGAAGGCTCGTCCGCTCAGGGTTAGTCGGGACCTAAGTCGAGGCCGAAAGGCGTAGACGATGGATAACAGGTTGATATTCCTGTACCACCTCCCCGCCGTTTGAGTAATGGGGGGACGCAGTAGGATAGGGTGAGCGCACGGTTGGTAATGTGCGTCTAAGCAGTGAGGTGTGAAACGAGGCAAATCCCGTTTCTATAACATTGAGCTGTGATAGCAAGGGGAATTTTCCCCGGAGTCCCTGATTTCACGCTGCCAAGAAAAGCCTCTAACGAGGCGGGAGGTGCCCGTACCGCAAACCGACACAGGTAGGCGAGGAGAGAATCCTAAGGTGATCGAGAGAACTCTCGTTAAGGAACTCGGCAAAATGACCCCGTAACTTCGGGAGAAGGGGTGCTCTGATAGGGTGTTAAAGCCCGAGAGAGCCGCAGTGAATAGGCCCAGGCGACTGTTTAGCAAAAACACAGGTCTCTGCAAAACCGTAAGGTGACGTATAGGGGCTGACGCCTGCCCGGTGCTGGAAGGTTAAGGGGAGAGGTTAGCGCAAGCGAAGCTTTGAACCGAAGCCCCAGTAAACGGCGGCCGTAACTATAACGGTCCTAAGGTAGCGAAATTCCTTGTCGGGTAAGTTCCGACCCGCACGAAAGGCGTAACGATCTGGGCACTGTCTCAACGAGAGACTCGGTGAAATTATAGTACCTGTGAAGATGCAGGTTACCCGCGACAGGACGGAAAGACCCCGTGGAGCTTTACTGCAACCTGATATTGAATTCTGATGCAGTCTGTACAGGATAGGTAGGAGCCTTTGAAACCGGAGCGCCAGCTTCGGTGGAGGCATTGGTGGGATACTACCCTGACTGTATTGGAATTCTAACCCATGCCCCTTAGCGGGGTAGGAGACAGTGTCAGGCGGGCAGTTTGACTGGGGCGGTCGCCTCCTAAAGAGTAACGGAGGCGCCCAAAGGTTCCCTCAGAATGGTTGGACATCATTCGTAGAGTGCAAAGGCATAAGGGAGCTTGACTGCGAGACCTACAAGTCGAGCAGGGTCGAAAGACGGGCTTAGTGATCCGGTGGTTCCGCATGGAAGGGCCATCGCTCAACGGATAAAAGCTACCCCGGGGATAACAGGCTTATCTCTCCCAAGAGTTCACATCGACGGGGAGGTTTGGCACCTCGATGTCGGCTCATCGCATCCTGGGGCTGTAGTCGGTCCCAAGGGTTGGGCTGTTCGCCCATTAAAGCGGTACGCGAGCTGGGTTCAGAACGTCGTGAGACAGTTCGGTCCCTATCCGTCGCGGGCGCAGGAAATTTGAGAGGAGCTGTCCTTAGTACGAGAGGACCGGGATGGACATACCGCTGGTGTACCAGTTGTCTTGCCAAAGGCATAGCTGGGTAGCTACGTATGGACGGGATAAATGCTGAAAGCATCTAAGCATGAAGCCCCCCTCAAGATGAGATTTCCCATTACGTAAGTAAGTAAAATCCCTCAAAGATGATGAGGTTGATAGGTCCGAGGTGGAAGCATGGCGACATGTGCAGCTGACGGATACTAATCGATTGAGGACTTATCCTTAAATACATGACAGTTTGTGTCATTCAATGTTTTGTTTATCCAGTTTTGAAAGAACAAAAAAACTTTCAAAAAAAGCTTGCATTCATTTGCAAGGTGTGATACAATAAATATTGTCTTGAGTTGATAAAGACAAGCCTAGTCTGGTGGCGATAGCGAAGAGGTCACACCCGTTCCCATACCGAACACGGAAGTTAAGCTCTTCAGCGCCGATGGTAGTTGGGATTAGCCCCTGCAAGAGTAGGACGTTGCCAGTCTTGTGATTTTGATTTGAAATATTACATACGAAACTGACGCATAGATATGCGAGGTTCATCTACTAATAAAAAAACGGAGGATTAGCTCAGCTGGGAGAGCACCTGCCTTACAAGCAGGGGGTCGGCGGTTCGATCCCGTCATCCTCCACCATTACACTTGATGAACGCCGGAGTAGCTCAACTGGTAGAGCAACTGACTTGTAATCAGTAGGTTGAGGGTTCAAGTCCTTTCTCCGGCACCATCTTTTGAGCCATTAGCTCAGTCGGTAGAGCATCTGACTTTTAATCAGAGGGTCACAGGTTCGAATCCTGTATGGCTCACCATTATATGACTTGCCTTCATAATGGAATATGCGGGTGTGGTGGAACTGGCAGACACGCTAGACTTAGGATCTAGTGCCTTCGGGCGTGGGGGTTCGACTCCCTTCACCCGCACTTTACACGCGGAAGTAGTTCAGTGGTAGAATATCACCTTGCCAAGGTGGAGGTCGCGGGTTCGAATCCCGTCTTCCGCTCCATTGACTATGCCGGGGTGGCGGAACTGGCAGACGCACAGGACTTAAAATCCTGCGGTAGGTTTCTACCGTACCGGTTCGATTCCGGTCCTCGGCACTAGTTGTTTTATAGTTGTTAAATAGCGCCCGTAGCTCAATTGGATAGAGCGTCTGACTACGGATCAGAAGGTTATGGGTTCGACTCCTGTCGGGCGCGCCAACTAAATTTAATTCTATTAATTTCGGGAAGTAGCTCAGCTTGGTAGAGCACTTGGTTTGGGACCAAGGGGTCGCAGGTTCGAATCCTGTCTTCCCGACCATTAAGTTTTTAAGAGTTATTTGCTTAAATAACAACGGGGCCTTAGCTCAGCTGGGAGAGCGCCTGCCTTGCACGCAGGAGGTCAGCGGTTCGATCCCGCTAGGCTCCACCAATTAAGTTAATCATCATTACTTTATTACTTTTTAAAATAAGTATAAAAATTCTTCGAGATTTCAATGATATCTTGGCGGCGTAGCTCAGCTGGCTAGAGCGTCCGGTTCATACCCGTAAGGTCGGGGGTTCGACTCCCTCCGCCGCCATTCCTGAGGACCTTTAGCTCAGTTGGTTAGAGCAGACGGCTCATAACCGTCCGGTCGCAGGTTCGAGTCCTGCAAGGTCCATCACTTTAAATATAATTATGGAGGAATACCCAAGCCTGGCTGAAGGGATCGGTCTTGAAAACCGACAGGGGTGTTAAAGCCCGCGGGGGTTCGAATCCCTCTTCCTCCGCCATATTATCTTTGAAGGATGGAAACTAAAGGAATATTAATTAGATCAACACACGAGAAGCATAGAAGAAGCATATAATTTTAACTTATTATCGTGGGGTGGAGCAAATCGCATCACAACGAATGCGATTAACACCAACAGTGACAAAGTCACGAAAGGTGTCAAACACATCATAAACGTTAAAGTTAATTGATATTAATTCATATTATTGTCGCGGGGTGGAGCAGTGGCAGCTCGTCGGGCTCATAATCCGAAGGTCGCAGGTTCAAATCCTGTCCCCGCAACCAAATATTTCAGCTTATATTACCTTTACTAGAAGCATAGAAATTTAATTCAACATAATGTTTTTTATTATCGCGGGGTGGAGCAAATCGCATCACAACGAATGCGATTAACACCGACAGTGACAAAGTCACGAAAGGTGTCAAACACATCATTAGCGTTAAAGTTAATTGATATTAATTCATATTATTGTCGCGGGGTGGAGCAGTGGTAGCTCGTCGGGCTCATAACCCGAAGGTCGTAGGTTCAAATCCTTCCCCCGCAACCAAATGGTCCCGTGGTGTAGCGGTTAACATGCCTGCCTGTCACGCAGGAGATCGCGGGTTCGATTCCCGTCGGGACCGCCATTTTTATAATAAAGGCTTAGTAGCTCAGTCGGTAGAGCAAAGGACTGAAAATCCTTGTGTCGGCGGTTCGATTCCGTCCTAAGCCACCATGTTTTGCGGGTGTAGTTTAATGGCAAAACCTCAGCCTTCCAAGCTGATGATGAGGGTTCGATTCCCTTCACCCGCTCCAATTAGGGGCCTATAGCTCAGCTGGTTAGAGCGCACGCCTGATAAGCGTGAGGTCGGTGGTTCGAGTCCACTTAGGCCCACCATTCCGCAGTAGCTCAGTGGTAGAGCAATCGGCTGTTAACCGATCGGTCGTAGGTTCGAATCCTACCTGCGGAGCCATTTATACGGGGAAGTACTCAAGTGGCTCAAGAGGTGCCCCTGCTAAGGGCATAGATCGCGTAAGCGGTGCGAGGGTTCGAATCCCTCCTTCTCCGCCATAAGTTTGGCCCCTTGGTCAAGCGGTTAAGACACCGCCCTTTCACGGCGGTAACACGGGTTCGAATCCCGTAGGGGTCATACATACTGTTAGTTTCTTATTAGATTAATGAGAAACTAACAGTTTTTTTATGTTTTTTTGTCAAATGAGATGGGTGAAAAATATTTATCTGCCATTTTTTATAACCCAAATACACGGTGCATGACTTTGACAGATTAAGGCATCGTATTTGGATAGCGCTGCTTATAATGCATCACTCTTACTCGCCAAAGAAGTTCTTCGTGACGGCTCTTCCTATGGAAAATCTCAGTCATCTTGTAAAATCTCTTAGGAGTTGCGATTTATAGCTCCCCCAACAAATTATTATAGAACATTTTAACCCCCTTACGCTTAGGTATATAAAATCACTACAATACCAGAGCGTAAGGAGATAATTTATAGTGAAATACTTTAAGCTGCGAAATAGTTAGTCCTGGTCGTCTGTATTATCCGTGATACTTTTTTCAACCATTTGATCCATAAGACGCGGTTCACCTTGCACATCATCGGTGTATGTTGTGTTTTGGGGATCAATAAAATCGGATGGACTATCAGATGTCCCGAATTCCGCCACTTCCTCAAAACTATTTTCATAATCAATTGCACTTGGATCTTGAGTACTTTCAAAAGGATTTTCCATTTCATTTAAAGCCACGTCTTCCTCTACAGATTGTTCGACCAGTTCGGCGTGTTCTATACAGAAAGTTGTATAAGGAACGGTTAACAATCGCTCGTAGGGAATGTCTTTTTGACATACTTCACACTTACCGTAACTTCCATCAGCCATCGCTTTTAGAGCTATGTCAATTTTACGGATATCAGATTCTGCATGTTCATTTAACACTCTATTTTTCTCTATGTCGAATAGAGCTGTCCCCATATCGGCAGGATGGTTATCATACATTGAAAGCTCACCTGATGTTTCTTTAATGCTTTCTTTCTGACTCGTCGTTTCTTCAACCTTCATTGATTGTTCCTTCATTTCCATTAACTCGGTTTTTAAATGTTGTTTTTGTTTATCGTTTAACATTACATCACAACCTTTTAGTATTTTTAAGTAGTATGTCCAATCGCGCTCATTTCACTATATGTGTAGTTTCCTTTATTCGGGATATATTAAACATAATCGTAAAAAAAGAAAACCTGTTTAGAGATTGAAGTTCCTCTAAACAGGTTTTCGTTATGAAAATAAATAACCGAATAAAATGCCAATACCGAGTAATAAACCGAATACTGTATTTGTTACGGCTGTTTCTTTCATTGCAGGCATAACTTGTAGTGGTTGTGTGTACTTTCTAAATGTTAAAATTGCCTTGATAGGTTTACGAACACTTAGTAAAACGAGTATAGCCCAAAATGTTAATTGGCCAAACAGGATAAGGCCGATTATCCAGACATAAGAAATTAGGAAAAACAACATTAAAATTGTAATGGCATTGGCACGTCCTACAAGAATGGCCAGCGTTTTTCTGCCGCTTCTTTTATCGCCTTCCAAATCGCGAATATTATTCGACATCATAATTGCTGCGACTAATAGCATACTTGGTATTGATAACAGGATAGCATGTGCTGTCACCGTACCTGTTTGGATATAGAATGCGATTAGGATTAGCAGCATACCCATCACAACACCCGATACGAGCTCGCCAAAAGGTGTGTACGCGATTGGGTATGGACCACCAGTATAAAAGTACCCTATAAGCATAGAAACGATACCCACAACAGCAAGTAGCCAAGATGTTTGCATACATATGTATATCCCGATAAAAATTGAAATGCCGTAAAGTAGAAATGCAAGGTTAAGGACTGTTTTTGGTTTTACACCATTTCGTACGATTGCCCCACCAATTCCAATAGATTCCTCCGTATCAAGTCCCCGTTTAAAATCGTAGTATTCATTAAACATATTCGTTGCCATTTGAATTAAAATACTTGCGATTAGCATGGCTAAAAATAGCATAATATGTAGCGGACCGGTACCGTATGTTAACGCAATCATTGTTCCAAGGAAGACGGGAGCAAAAGCGGCTGTCAATGTATGTGGACGTGTAAGTTGCCACCAAATGCGCCAACCTTCATCGGCTTTTATAGTTTGTTGCAAAGTAATTCTCTCCTTACTTATATAATGCGTTAAATTTATTATACTTCAAAAAAGTCATTATGAACATGCACAGTACTTATTTTAGTTGTTGATATGGTAGAATAGAAAGAGAGTTAGGAAAGAAGGATGAAACAAATCCTTGGAGGGAAAATTTATGGGTCATAAAATAACGATTCCTTGGCCAGAACAAATAGTAACCGAGGAAACGCATTTACGTTTTTTTACGGAAACAATTGAAGTAGGGCGTATTTCGCCACTAGCTTTTTTAGAGGCGGGACAAGCGCGTTATTCAGATGAACATTTTTATTGGCAAAACGCAAACCAAACGTTGACGATTGTCGGTTTGGGACATGCACAAGTGTTAGAAAGTCATTGTGTAGAAGAACATTTTTCAGATATAAAGAAACGATGGGAAGAAATCTGCAGTGGGCTGATTAAGGAAGAGAAGGATAAAGCACCCGTATTGTTTGGCGGCTTTTCTTTTGATCCTAAAAATACGCGTGAGTCAGAATGGTCAAAGTTTCCAAATGCTTATTTCGTATTGCCATCGTTTCAATTAATGACAAAAAACGGTCACACATTTATTTTAATAAATTTAGTTACAACAAATCATCATGCAGCGGAAGAGTTTGAAAAGTTACGAGTTGAACGAGATCAACTTATACATAAGGCTCAGCTTAATGATTTTATTCCTGCTTCAAAGCCAACAGTTGAATCATTAGACGAAATCGAAAAAGAACGTTATAAGAAAGCAGTTCAAAATGTTACGTCACAAATTCAAAATGGTGAAGCAGATAAAGTAGTCGTTGCACGTTCTGTTAAATTAAACTTTAAGGAACCTGTATCGGGCGTTACTGCACTTCACCATATAGCGAATGAACAACAAGAAAGTTACCATTTTGGATTGCAAAAAGGTGAACAATTATTTTTTGGTGCAACACCTGAAAGATTAATTGAAATTGAGAATGGACAAGCTTATTCAGCATGTGTTGCTGGATCGATTAAACGGGGTGAAACAGCCGAGGAAGATCGGATATTGGGTGAAGAATTACTGTCTGATCGTAAAAATAGGGATGAACATCAGTATGTAGTTGATATGATTTCAACGGTATTCGATGAGTTCTGTACCAATGTTTCAATACCGAAAGAACCAAAGCTCATGAAGATACGAGATATTCAACATCTGTTTACGCCTGTAGAGGCATCAGTAGATAAAGAGAAAAGTATTTTTGAGTTTGTTCAGGCACTTCATCCGACACCGGCGCTAGGGGGGGTTCCGACTAATAAATCAATGGATATGATTAGAGAGGAAGAACAAATGGACCGGGGCTATTATGCCGCACCAATCGGTTGGACTGACACGGAAGGGAACGGAGAATTCGCGGTTGCCATACGTTCTGCCTTATTGGAAGAAGAACAAGCATACTTGTATGCCGGCGGCGGAATTGTGGCAAATTCGGAAGTTGAAAAAGAGTATGAGGAAACATGGATAAAATTCAGACCAGTTTTACGTGCGCTTGGGGGACAATTACATGACAAATAAAAGCGTTTTAACGAATTATGTAGGTCGCATAACAAGTGCTTTAAAAAATGCGGGTGTCCAATCGGTCGTTATCAGTCCTGGCTCTCGTTCAACGCCACTTGCGTATGCTTTTGCATTAACAAAATCATTTGATGTCTATACACAAATTGATGAGCGTTCAGCAGGTTTTTTTGCACTTGGGTTAGCGAAAGCCTCAAGAAAGCCTGTCGTGCTTCTATGTACGTCTGGAACGGCCGCATCTAATTATTTTCCTGCGATTACAGAGGCACATTATTCACGGATTCCACTGATTGCGATTACGGCAGATCGTCCGCATGAACTAAGGGAAGTAGGGGCACCGCAAGCAATTGATCAAATACGACTTTACGGTGAACATGTGAAACTAAGTGTCGATTTTCCATTAGCTGAAAACAATGCGGACATCGATGATTTTATTGAACGAAATGTACAGCGTACTGTATCTGTTGCGTTAACTGAACCGATGGGACCGATTCATTTAAATATACCGTTTAGGGAACCGCTTCTTATCGACATGGATATGGAACTGCCAACATTGTCTTTCAAAAAACAATTTATGGCGACACCTTCATTAGATGCAGCTACTACACGTCAAATTGAAACGATTTTGGAAACGTCTGAACAGGGGCTCATCATTGTTGGGGAGTTAGCGTCTCAATTGGATAAAGTGTCATTTTGGGCTTTTGCAAAGGCGTTAAATTGGCCCGTATTATGTGACCCATTGTCTAATCTGCGGACCGAAATTCCAGAAGACTGTATCGATTTATGTATTGATCAATATGATGCGCTATTAAAAAGTGAAGAATTTGGTAAATCCGTACTTCCTAAGACAGTCATACGATTCGGAGCACAACCGGTTTCTAAGCCACTATCAATTTATTTGAAAAAGCATCGTCCATCTAATTATCTGGTCGTTGATGAAAACCCGCAGTTCCGAGACTCTTTGGGTGTCGTGACCCATCATATTCAATCGCCTGTGGAAGCTGTACTCCAAGTGCGAGTAGAAAAAGAACGATACGCTTATACAAATCGGTGGATTGAAGCAAACGAGTTATTATCGTCCATGCTAGATGAATATACGCCTACTGCTAATGACGAAGGGACATATGCTCAGGTATTATTTGAACATTTACCGGATGGTGATGATTTAATCAGTGGAAGCAGTATGCCAATTCGTGACGTAGATACATTTTTTAGAAAGACTAAAAGGGACATTCAGATCTTTGCTAATCGTGGTACAAATGGAATTGATGGTGTTGTTTCGACTGCGCTCGGCATTCAGGCAGACCGTAAACGCCCAACTTGGTTATTAATTGGAGACTTATCTTTCTTGCATGACGTGAACGGATTAATAGCCACCAGATTCCATGAATCGGATTTAACGATTGTCATAATGAATAATGACGGTGGGGGAATATTTTCATTTCTACCGCAGGCCACAGTCCCATCTCATTTCGAAGACCTGTTTGGGACACCGACTGGATTAACATTTGAGCATATTGCTGCTATGTACGGAGCGCAGTATGCGTCGATTACAACAGTTGAGTCGTTTAATGAGGAATTGGCGAGAAAGAAAGAAAGACCGCTGCGAATCATTGAAGTATTTACAAATCGCCAAGAAAATGTCGATGCGCATCGTCAGTTGTGGAATAAAATGGTGAAAAGGTTGGAAAACGGTGATTGAACAAAATGTAATGATTCGTGGACAGCAAATTCATGTAAAAATGACAGGTGATGCATCTTTACCAATTATTGTCTTTTTACACGGTTTTACAGGTTCATCCTCGACATGGATAGAAGTGATGGATAGGTTAAAAGGTCGCTTTAAGATGGTAGCTGTTGACTTGACTGGACATGGTAAAACCGCTGCGCCTTCGGAACCTAGTCGATATACGATGGAAGAACAAGTGAAAGATTTAGAGGAATTATTTTCAACATTGAATTTGAAGACTTTTTCACTTGTCGGCTATTCGATGGGCGGACGAATTGCGCTTGCTTATACGGAAACATATCCAGAACATGTACAAACATTAATATTAGAAAGCGCATCGCCTGGATTAAAAACGGAGCAAGAACGCCAAGCGCGAAGAGAGGCGGATTTACGACTTGCTCATCGAATAACAGAACAAGGAATTCAGCAGTTCGTATCGTTTTGGGAGAATATCCCTTTATTTGAATCACAAAAACAAATGTCGACAGAACGACAACAAAAAGTGGGAACTGAACGACTTGCCCAAAGAGAAGTGGGGCTATCAAATAGTTTAATTGGCATCGGCACAGGAAGCCAGCCTTCTTTATGGGATTCGATTCGAACGATACGTGTCCCTGTCTTATTTGTTACAGGCGAAATCGACAAGAAATTTGTTAATATTGCCCGGGAAATGAATGCGCTCATTCCAAAAGCGATTCATAAGACGGTGAAAAATGCGGGACATGCAATTCATGTGGAAAAACCTACTTTATTTGCTACAATGGTAGGGGAACATGTAAAAAAACAGAAGATTTAGGGAGGAATTAATTTGACGCGTCAATGGGAAACAATTCGTACATATGAAGATATTAAGTATGAAAAATACAATGGTATTGCAAAAGTTACGATTAACCGTCCAGAAGTTCGAAATGCATTTCGTCCAAAAACAGTGATGGAATTGATTGATGCTTTTTCACGTGCACGTGATGATGACAGCATCGGCGTTATCGTTCTAACAGGTGAAGGGGAAAAGGCGTTTTGTTCGGGTGGTGACCAATCAGTTCGTGGTCATGGTGGCTACGTCGGAGAAGATGAAATTCCACGTCTGAACGTACTAGACCTACAACGATTAATCCGTGTAATTCCAAAACCAGTTGTAGCGATGGTCGCAGGTTATGCAATTGGCGGCGGACACGTGCTTCACGTTGTTTGTGATTTAACGATTGCTGCGGATAATGCGATTTTCGGTCAAACTGGACCAAAAGTTGGTTCATTTGACGCTGGTTACGGCTCAGGATATTTAGCACGTATTATTGGACATAAAAAAGCGCGTGAGATTTGGTACTTATGCCGTCAATACAATGCTGAGGAAGCACTTGACATGGGCTTAGTTAACACGGTCGTTCCTTACGAGCAGCTAGAAGATGAAACGGTTCAATGGTGTGAAGAAATGCTTGAGAAGAGCCCAACAGCCCTTCGTTTTGTTAAAGCAGCAATGAATGCTGACACAGACGGGCTAGCTGGTTTACAGCAAATGGCTGGAGATGCAACATTACTTTATTACACAACAGATGAAGCGAAAGAAGGACGAGATGCGTTTAAAGAAAAACGTAAACCGGACTTTGGACAATTCCCACGCTTCCCTTAATTTATGATCATAAAAGCTGCCTGCTTGTCGGGCGGCTTTTTCTAACTTAAGGTAGCATTGCGAGTCTTACATAGCTTACTAAAATTAAATTTGTCGTCAACGATACTTTCAATGAAAGGTGATTTGACTATGATACCTAATTGGCTTATGCAGCGGGTTTATTTAACGCCAAATAAAATTGCGCTCTCTTATGAGAAAGAGTCGTGGACATTCAAACAATTACATCAAGTTTCCATGCGCTACGCACGACAACTCAAAACGAATCAACTACAATCCGGTGATCGAATTGCTTTGCTCGGTGCATCGAATGTTGAGATGGTCTTTATGATTCACGCTTGTCTACTCGCGGGAATTGAAATTGTCATGTTAAATAACCGATTGACAGACCTAGAAATCGATTGGCAAATAGAAGATGCTGAAGTAAAAGCAGTGCTATTTGCAGATGAGTTTGAAGCGAAAATCAAAAGTAATAAAATGGATAAAATTTCATTTTCAACAGTTACTCAAAGTAGAGAAAGTCCATTTGGAATAGAGGAAAACTGGTCGCCCGATCAAACGGTTACGATTATGTATACGTCTGGTACAACAGGATTTCCAAAAGGCGTCCGCCAAACGGTAAATAACCATACATCAAGTGCGCTTTCATCCGTCTTAAATCTTGGACTTGAAGAGAATGATGTCTGGCTATGTACAATGCCATTATTTCACATTAGCGGTTTTTCGATATTAGTTCGATCAGTTTTATATGGGATGGAAGTTCGGTTATACGAAAAATTTGACGCAAAAAAAGTTGCGAGAGAGATTTATGAAGGAACAATCACGCGAATGTCGGTCGTTTCGGTCATGTTAAACCAAATTCTCCTAGAACTAGAGCGACAAGAAAAAACGGCGCATGCTTCATTTAAAACAATGCTTGCTGGTGGCGGTTCGATTCCGATTGATTATTTAAAGCGCGCGAATGCATGCCGTATCCCAATCCTTCAAACGTATGGGATGACAGAAACGAGTTCTCAAACTGCAACACTTTCCGCAAATGATGCTTTACGTAAAATTGGGTCAGCAGGAAAACCTCTTTTCTTCAATCAAATTAAAATAAAAGGTGCTACGAGAGCAAAGGAGCACGGTGAAGTATTCATTCGGGGTCCTCATGTAACACCAGGCTATATTGGAAGGTTTCAAGAAAATAGTCCGCTTATAGACGGGTGGCTTCCGACCGGTGATATCGGTTATTTAGATGAAGAAGGATATTTATATATCGTTGATAGACGATCTGATCTAATCATTTCAGGCGGGGAAAATATTTACCCAGCTGAAATCGAAAACGTACTCGCCGCTCATCCAAAAGTGCACGAAGTCGGTGTTTGTGGAAAAGAACATCCAAAATGGGGGCAAACTCCAGTTGCTTTTGTTGTCGTTTCTGAAAAAGTCGAGGCGGAGGAACTCATGAAATATTGCGAAGGACAACTTGCAAAATATAAAGTGCCATCCGATATTATTTTTATAGAATCATTACCTCGTAATGCATCAAATAAACTGTTGAGACGGGAGTTAAAACAATGGTTGTCTCAACAATAAAAGAAATCCGTCTACATCGTCTATCGATTCCTTTGAAAAATCCATTTTCGACACATTTACAAACTGTACAAGAAAGAGAAAGTATTGTGTTAGAAATGGTTGATGAAACAGGTGCAATTGGGTTAGGTGAATGCGTAGCTTTTTCCTCACCTTGGTATACGGAAGAGACTGTACAAACTTGTTGGGATGCACTAGAAAATTGGCTCGTTCCATCTATTCTAAATCAACAAATGACACATCCGTCTACATTGCTCAATCGTATGAAACATGTGAAAGGGAATCGTATGGCGAAAGCGGCCATTGACTTGGCAGCTTGGGATTTATTCTCCAAAAGAAAAGAAGTACCGTTATGGCAAGGTATCGATGGTGTACGACAGGAAATTGATGCGGGTGTTGTGTTAACTGGTGCAATTGATGAGAGCATGTATGAGCAAATAGAACGAGCCATGCAAACGGGGTACAAACGAGTGAAGTTGAAAATTGATAAGGCAACAGAACCGGAAGCGCTTGAAAAACTGATACGATTTTATCCTTCCGTCTCATTTTTTGGCGATGCCAATGGGCTTTTTTCTAAACTTGGCTTACAAGCCTTACAATCGTTTGATCTTGTTGGTTTAACCTTAATTGAACAACCTTTTGGAGAGGATGAGTGGGCGCTTCATCATCAGGCGAATAGACGAATGAAAACGCCAATTGCTTTAGATGAAAGTATTCGTTCTGTGACGGACGTAGAACGGATGATTGAGATCGAAGCTGGCAAGATAATCGTATTGAAACCTGGGCGTGTCGGTGGGATAAGTGAAGCAATTCAAATTCATGACTTGGCTGTTCAGCATCGTATTCCCGTTTGGATTGGGGGGATGATTGAACTAGGCATCTCAAAAGCACATAATTTAGCACTTGCTTCACTTTCACAAATGACGTTACCTGGTGATTTTAGTGCGTCCAATCATTTTTGGCATGAAGATATTGTTTCCCCAACAATTGATGTCAATAATGGCACAATAACATTATCGGAAAAGCCAGGTATCGGTTATGACATTGATGCAGAGAACATCGAAAAGTTTCGGATAGATTATCGTATTTTTACGTAAGAAAAGGCGGTCATTTCAATTGACCGCCAATCTTTACTCCCTGCCTAATGCTTTTCTTAATACCTCAATATTACGCTCCATTAATGTAAAATAATCTTCTTCATTTTTTATGTCTTCCGTCGTTAACACACCTAAGTTATGCATAGTGAGTGATTCGGCACCAATTTCTTTTCGAATGACGTCTGTTAACTTGGAAGAAACATTTTGTTCAAATAGCACATATTGAATTTCTTGTTCCTTCGCATATTCAACTAATTGTGCAAGTTGTTTTTGAGAAGGTTCACTTTGTGAGTTTAAACCTGCGACGGCAATTTGTTCAAGGCCGTATGTATCTGCAATATAACCAAAAGCTGCATGAGAAACAAAAAACGTCTTTGACGGTACTTCAGATGTCATTTGGATAAATTCTCGATCAAGTTTCAACAAGTCATTGCGCAACGCTTCAAAGTTTTCTTCAAATTGTTCTTTATTTTCTGGTGAAACTTCCACTAACGCTTCTTTTACAGAAAAAGCAAGCGCATCGCTTAATACCGGCGAAATCCAAACATGTGGATCAAACTCACCGTGATCATGGTGATCATCCCCGTGCTCGTCATTATGGTCATGGTCATGAGTATCACCTAACATGTCTTCCGTAATCGCCTCGGCAGTTGCTACCATTTTGACATGCTCATTTTTTAATGTTTTTTCGGCATTTTCTACAAAACCTTCAAGACCTAACCCGATATAGAAAAACAAATCAGCATCTGCCAAAGCGATCATATCTTTTTGAGTTGGGTCAAACGTATGCTCGTCAGAACCAGGTGGATAAATCGTTTTGACAGAAACGGCATCTCCGCCAATTCTTTCAGCAAAATATTGTAGTGGATAAACAGTTGTGTAAATTTGCACTGTGTCGTCATCTTCAACTTTTTTATTGTTTGTACAACCAGCTAATACAAAAATGAATAATAAGGAAACGATAAAGAGCGTTTTCTTGTACATAAAATTCCTCCGTCTTTTTAAACAGTAATCATTACGATTTAGAGTTTTAACTTTTTTATCATACAAGAAACGTTAGGATTTGGCAACTAAAATGTAGTTAATTTTGCTTGAAATAAAAAAGTCCAGCAAACATGCTGAACTTTAAAGTTTATCGTTTGAATTTTTATCCGGAACGGGGTCATATCCACCTTCGTGAAAAGGGTGGCATTTTGAAATACGACGAACTGCCAGCCAAGAGCCTTTTAATGCACCGTGTGTTTCAATGGCCTCAAATCCATATTGTGAACAAGTCGGATGGAAACGACATGTTGGGGGCGTTAATGGTGAAATCGCTTTTTGATAAAATTTAATGATAGATAGTAATATTTTTTTCATATCAGAATCTCCTAATTGCTCCATGTATGTTTATTGTATGTCTTGTTGTGGTAAATTAACAGTGGGACGAATTAGCACTGATAAGAAAGGGTTGGTTTTGATGTCAAAAGATTTAATTACTGAAATGAATACACAAGTATCTACATGGTCAGTGATGTATACGAAACTGCATAATTACCACTGGTATGTAAAAGGCCACCAATTTTTCACTTTACATGAGAAGTTTGAAGAACTTTATAATGAAGCAACTGCACATATGGATGAAATTGCTGAAAGAATTTTGACATTAGGCAGTAATCCGGTTGCAACACTTAAGGAACATCTTGAACAATCCGTGGTAAAAGAAGCAACTGGCAATGAAAATGCAGATGAAATGGTAAGAACAATTGCAAACGACTTTGGCGAGATTATGAATTCATTAAAGAAAGGCATGGATTTAGCTGCTGACGCTGGTGACGATATGACTGAGGATTTACTAAATGCGACTTATCAAAGCATTGAAAAGCACCAGTGGATGTTGAATGCTTTCTTAGGAGAAGACAATCGTTAAGTTTTCCTTCAAAAAAATGAAAGAATGTCGATAGTAAGAAGGAAGGGAGGCATGGGTTATGGAGTTAAGTTCTATTATGGCCAGTCAATTAAGAAGTTTGCAATCGGCTGTCCAAATGAGCGTTTTGAATCAATCACTAAAACTGAACACTTCTGCAGCGACTGAAATGTTAGATAGCCTACCAAATCAGGCGAGTGTTGCCCATCCTCATAAAGGTGCTGCAATCGATGTAAAAGTGTGATGATAAAAACATGCGTGTCTAAATGACATGCATGTTTTTATTTTTTACGGACAGCCTAAAATAAAAAGGATGAAGACGATGCCGAAACGAAAGTTGTATATATCCGTCACGGATCAACGTGTGTATCACTACCCAGACGATGCGCCGTGGGAATTTGAAATTGCGGTCGAACCAGAATTTGTACGGATTTTCCATCGTTTATTTGAACAAGTGAATAGACTTGAATTTAGAAACTTTTTACGTTCACATTTACCTTATGTTCCGTATCATTATGACAGCGATAATCACGATATTGATTTGCGCACAAAGAAAGTGTATGCGATTATCCATGAATTTTCCGATAAACCGACGAAACGATTTATTGAAAGTTTACCTTATTTTCGTTGAATGACGAAACGACCTTCGATACACTCAGTAGAGAAGGACGTGATGGAATGCTTATTTTTCATGATAGTGAGGGCGGACGTGTTGAGTTGACATTTGGAAAGAATCGTTTCGGAATGCCAGCAAGACATGTCCTCGTCGTAGTAAAACATGAAGGGAAATGGTTATTAACGAAACATCGAACACGTGGAATTGAATTTCCCGGTGGCAAAGCAGAACTAGGTGAATCGATTGAAGCGGCAGCCATTCGAGAAACATTTGAAGAAACAGGGGTAATCCTTTCGAATGTTCATCAATTCGCGGAATATGTCGTCCATAGTAATATCACATTTTGTAAAGCTGTATTTACAGGCGTGATTGATGAAATACAAGAAAATCCAACATTGCATGAAACTGAAGGAGCTATTTGGATGACGGATGAACAGCTTGATGCATGTAAATCATTAAGTTTTCATATGAAGGATACAGGAATGTCTGAATTACGGAGGTGGGTAGAGACAAATGAAGGATAATGCAACAATTGAAAAGGTCCGAGTCTATCCGTCACCTAATCCGAATGTCAGATTACAAGAAATTACGTATTGGTCTGGCGGTTTAAAGGTGAAAGGCTTAATGGCGGAGCCAATTAAAGAGGGGAAATATGAAGGCATCGTTTATTTACGAGGCGGCATCCAACATATTGGCATGGTAAGACCTTCAAGAATGGTACTCTTAGCTTCAAATGGATTTGTCGTATTTGCCCCTTATTATCGCGGCAATCGTGGCGGGGAAGGACGCGACGAATTTGCTGGAGATGATCGGTTAGATGCGGTGAATGCAGTAGATATATTAAAACAAAATCCTAATGTGAAACGTGACCGTATTCATCTTTTCGCATTTTCACGCGGTGGGATTATGGCGCTATGGACAGCTGTTTTACGTGATGACATTACTTCTGTTGTTACATGGGCAGGCGTTTCCGATATTGTGTTTACATATAAAGAACGAAAAGATATGCGTAGAATGATGAAAAGAGTTATCGGCGGTACACCAAATAACCAAGCAGATGCATATCGTGAACGCAATGTGCTAGATCGATTGAATGAACTGGAAGTCCCCGTACTCATTATTCATGGCATGCTTGATGCACATGTTTCGATTGAGCAAGCAAAAATTCTGGAAAACGCTTTACGTGAAAATAATAAACGATATGAAACATGGTATTTCCCCGAATTCACACACCATATTCCACCCGTTCAAAATACAAAAATTGTAAAAGATCTATGCGGTTGGATGAGAAGACAAGATTGTTCAGAGGAAGTGTGACTGGCAAAACAAAGCCCACAAGTCAAATGACTGTGGGCTTTAGAAGTTTCATTATGCAATTGGTCCGCCTTTTGTTACAATGTCCTCAGATACTGTTCCGAACTTTTTGAAGTTTTCGTGGAATAATTGAGCAAGTTCTTTTGCTTTTTGATCATAAGCATCTTTATCTGCCCATGCGTTACGCGGGTTCAGAACCTCAGTTGGAACACCCTCAATTGCTGTTGGCATTTGAAGACCAAATATTTCATTTGTTTCAGTTTCAACGTTGTCTAATTTCCCAGCAAGTGCTGCACGTACCATTGCACGTGTGTATTTTAATTCCATACGGCTTCCAACGCCATATTCTCCACCAGTCCAACCAGTGTTAACGAGGAAAACTTGTGCGCCGTGCTCATCGATTTTATTTCCAAGCATTTCCGCATAAACCGTTGCATGAAGCGGTAAGAACGGTGACCCGAAGCATGTTGAGAATGTTGCTTCCGGCGATGTGATACCGCGTTCAGTACCAGCTAGCTTTGATGTGAAACCGCTTAAAAAATGGTACATCGCTTGTTCTTTCGTTAATTTTGAAATCGGTGGTAATACTCCGAAGGCATCTGCTGTTAAGAATACAATTGTATTCGGGTGACCTGCAATCGAAGGGGTAACAATATTATCGATATTATGAATCGGATAAGCTGCGCGTGTGTTTTCAGTTAATGAACCGTCATCGTAATCCGGAATACGTGTTGCATCATCGACAACTACGTTTTCTAGTACTGAACCAAAACGAATGGCCCCGAAGATTTCAGGTTCCTTTTCTTCAGATAAATTAATACATTTTGCGTAGCATCCGCCTTCGATATTAAAGACGCCATTGTCGGACCAACCATGTTCATCGTCACCGACTAATTTGCGGTCTGCATCTGCGGATAGCGTTGTCTTTCCTGTTCCAGAAAGACCGAAGAATAAAGCAACGTCACCGTCATCACTGACGTTTGCAGAGCAGTGCATTGGCATAATGCCTTTTTCAGGAAGCAAGTAGTTCATAACAGAGAAGATTGATTTCTTCATTTCACCTGCGTATTCAGTTCCGCCAATAAGTACAATGCGTTTTTCTAGGTTGAGGATAATGAATGTTTCGGAATCAGTTCCGTCAATAGCTGGGTCTGCTTTAAACGTTGGCGCAGATACAATTGTAAATTGTGCGTCATGCTCGGCAAGTTCTTCTTCAGTAGGACGAATAAATAACTGATGAACAAATAGGTTATGCCATGCATATTCATTGACAACTTGAATGGATAGACGTGACGCTTGGTCTGCGCCTGCAAATCCTTTAAATACGAAAAGTTCATCTTTTTCTTTTAAGTAATTCACAACTTTAGTGTAAAGAGAATCGAAAATTTCAGAGGAGATCGGACGGTTTACAGTACCCCAATCAATCTTCTCTTTAGAAGACGTTTCTTCAACGATGTATCTATCTTTTGGAGAACGTCCTGTATATTTACCTGTTTGTGCGCTAACTGCACCATCCGCAGTTAGAATCGCCTCTCCACGTGTCGTCGCCTTTTCAACTAATTGTGGCACAGAAAGTTGAAAGCTAATATTTTCACCAGATAGAAGTTCATTAAGTGTATCACTAGTTTTCGCTGAAATCATTATTGAGTACCGTCCTTTTCTAGTAGTCCCAAGTCATTGGGCAATTTATCTTATTAACTCACTAATTAGTATAACACATTTAAAATAATATACTATACTATTTAAAAGTCAACTATAATTCTACTCTTTTCAGAAATATTATTTGGTTAGTGGATAGCACACCTTCTAAATAAAATAATACAAGAATTTGAACAAGGTTCATTTTCATTCTGGAGGGACCTTTTCCTACTTCGCTATTTCACTGTGGAGCCAGCGTGAGCCCATTGTAAGAGCCGTTAAAAAGACAGAATTTGAAAGCACTCGGCATCCTCTACTACAATCAACGATGACGTACGAACAGCTGATTCAACACAGTACCGATTTTACAAAGAACAGATTCTGTTTCTAATTAATTGATATACACTATATCGCTTAATTAGATGAGGATAACACAATCAAATCGCCAACATTATTTGACTTCAATCATCAATTTTCGTACAATATATCATTGAACGGATACTCTTATCCCGAGCTGGTGGAGGGGCAGTCCCTGTGAAACCCGGCAACCTGCAAAACTTAAAAAGATTTTGCAAAGGTGCTAAACCTGATGCAAGGTGGAAATCCTTGGATGATAAGAGTGAAGGGTACTTTTGAAATCATGCCTTTCCTCATGTATAGACGTGAGTGAAAGGCTTTTTTAAACTTTTGTCAGTGGAAATCTTTCCATTTTACAATGAAATGGTTGGATGTTAACAATAAAATCGATTTTTAAATGAGCGAATCTGTTAGTCAATTTCATAATCCAATCTTTTCGCTGCGCCGATACAATATATAGTTTGGGCAATTATGAAATCGCCTCTGTTGAGTTAAACCGTTCTCAACTATATATTGTATCAACTTAGCGGTTTTAGGTAATTATGAAATTGACTCCTGTTACTGACTAAGTGAAGCTTTCGGCAAATGAGGTTGGCCGATGCAATTGATATACAATTACCCTTTATCCTCGTGTATAAAGCTCCGGATGGACTATGTAATCCATTCCCCTTAGATAGAGGGGGCTTAAACATGGGAAAATGAGTACCGTATCAATCTCGTAGGATATAGGAGGAAATACAATGACAAATCGCCGACTGTTTACTTCAGAATCTGTAACAGAAGGTCATCCAGATAAAATGTGCGACCAAATTTCGGACGCAATTTTAGATGCCATTTTAGAAGAAGATCCAAATGCACGTGTTGCATGCGAAACAACAATTACGACAGGACTCGTACTTGTAGCGGGTGAAATTACAACGACAACCTATGTAGATATTCCAAAAGTTGTTCGTGAAACTGTAAAAGAAATCGGTTATACAAAAGCAAAATATGGTTTTGATTGGGAAACATCTGCTGTGTTAACGGCAATTGATGAGCAGTCAGCAGATATTGCAGCAGGTGTTGATCATGCACTTGAGGCACGTGAAGGTTCAATGTCGGATGAGGATATTGAAGCAATTGGCGCGGGCGATCAGGGGTTAATGTTCGGATATGCTTGTAATGAAACACCGGAACTCATGCCTTTACCAATTAGCTTATCGCATCAATTATCTCATAAATTAGCGTCTGTTCGTAAAACGGGACAACTTCCTTATTTACGTCCAGATGGAAAAACACAAGTAACAATTGAGTATGATGAAAATAATCAACCAGTTCGTATCGATACAATCGTACTTTCAACACAGCATGATCCAGATACGACGCTTGAACAAATTCAAGCTGATATGAAGAAATATGTCATTGAACCAATCGTCCCTGCAACATTAATTGACGATGAAACAAAATACTTCATTAACCCAACAGGTCGTTTCGTAATCGGTGGACCACAAGGGGATGTCGGATTAACAGGACGTAAAATTATTGTAGACACTTACGGTGGTTATGCGCGTCATGGTGGCGGTGCTTTCTCAGGTAAGGATGCAACGAAAGTTGACCGTTCTGCTTCTTATGCGGCACGTTATGTTGCAAAAAATATCGTAGCGGCAGGTTTAGCAGATGCTTGTGAAGTACAGCTTGCTTATGCAATTGGTGTTGCACAACCTGTTTCCATTGCAGTCGATACGTTTGGTACTGGAAAAGTTGAAGAAAACAAACTTGTTGAAGCGGTTCGCGAATTATTCGATCTCCGCCCGGCAGGCATTATAAAAATGTTAGATTTACGTCGTCCAATTTATCAAGACACAGCAGCTTATGGTCATTTTGGACGTACAGATGTTGAGTTCCCTTGGGAGAAGACAGATAAGGCGGAAGCGTTACAAAAACTTGTCAATGCATAAATGATAAAAAGCGGAGCAGTCCAACCAAGTTAAAGTGTAGACTTGGTTAGGTGCTCCGCTTTTTTGTAGAAAAGACTATTCAAAAATATCAATGCCTAAAATATCACCATTAGATAAATTAAGGAAAATTAAATCAGATGAAAAATATGTATAAATAGACCCTACATGAAGGTTGATGACTAAAAGAAATCTTTTAGGTTTTTTCTTTTCGCTTAAAGGGAAGGTTAGAGGGTATACCTATCTCCAAAGGAGGTTTTCCCTTGAATCGGATTTTTTCTTTCATGATTTTTGCCGGTGTCCCGCTTGTCATAATTGGTGCGCTTATGCATTGGTCTGCAATCCTTATGTTTATCCTTTGCTGTCTTACAATCATTGCGTTAGCAGGAGTTATCGGCAGGGCGACGGAAAGCTTAGCCATTGTGAGCGGTCCAAGAATCGGCGGTTTATTGAACGCTACTTTTGGAAATGCGGTCGAATTAATTATTTCGATTTTTACATTAAAGGCTGGAATGATTGGTATTGTGTTGGCTTCACTTACCGGTTCAGTGCTTGGTAACCTTTTATTAGTACTCGGGCTTTCCTTCTTCATGGGCGGAATTAAATATAAACGTCAAAATTTCAATATTCATGATGCCAAATATAATTCGGGGTTACTCATTTTCGCAATCATTGTAGCTTTTGTCATCCCGGAAATCTTTTCCATGACGATGGACCGTCCGACGACTATCAATTTGAGTATCGGTATTTCGATTATTTTAATCGCATTATATCTTGCGGGTTTATTATTTAAATTGGTCACGCACCGAGGGGTTTTTGACTCGGAGAAAACGGATGGGGGAGAAAAAGAAACACCTGAATGGACTAAAAGAAAGGCAATTATCATCTTAATTTTGTCGACTGTGGCGGTGGCTTTTGTTTCGGAGCAACTCGTTCATACATTTGAAACAATCGGTGAGCGATTTGGCTGGTCACAGTTATTTATCGGTATTATTATTGTCGCGATTGTTGGAAACGCGGCTGAGCACGCTTCTGCAATTACGATGGCGCTGAAAGATAAGATGGATGTATCAGTTGAAATTGCTGTAGGTTCTACACTTCAAGTTGCGATGTTCGTAACGCCTGTGCTGGTTCTTATCTCACTATTTATGCCAGAACCGATGGCGCTCGTTTTCACAATACCAGAACTAGTTGCGATGATTGCTGCATCACTTCTCGTGATTAACTTATGTAATGACGGTGAATCTAACTGGTTTGAAGGACTGCTTCTTTTCGCAGCATACATCATTATGGGAATTGGATTTTTCTTTCTTTAAAGCAAAATTAAAATCAGCCACTCTAGTTTATTAGAGAGGCTGAGTATATTATTTCGCTTTATTACGATTGACAACTAATGTAAGTCCATTTAAAAATAACGTACCGATAAGAAGAACTGCCGAAGCAAAGGCGACCGCACCAGTCGTATCCATCAAGGCAGACCAATCTTCAATCTCTACTAAATGATACTGATAAAAAATCTGTAAGCAAAGTGAAATCGCACAAGCACTCATGCTTATAATTGCAAGTAAGCCCCCATTTGCATTCTTTTTAATGCGCCTCATATGAACAAGTGGAAGGATCCAAGCGACTAGGCCAAGCACGAGACTGCCAACATTTAGCCAACGATTTTATTGCCGTATAGTCTCTCAATGTCATCTTTCACTTCTGCAAGCTCTTATAATACTGTCCTTTTTCTGCATACTCCCTAACAATTCTTTCCATATCTTTACGATCCGCATCATTCACTTCTCGGATGACCTTTGCTGGGGAACCCAAAGCCAGCGTGTGCGGCGGAATATTCATCCCAGGTGGTACAAGGGCGCCTGCGCCGATAAATGCACCTTCTCCAATTTCAGCGCCGTCTAAAATAATTGCCCCCATGCCAATCAGCGCACCTTTTTTAATTTTACAACTATGTAACGTGACTTGATGCCCGATAATTGCGTCATTTTCAATGATAAGTGGTTTATTTGGGCTTTGGTGAAGACAGCTTAAATCTTGAACGCTCACATTTTCACCGATGATGACTGGAGAAACGTCGCCGCGGATAACCGTGTTAAACCAAATGGAAGAATACGCCCCAATTGTGACATCTCCAGTAATGGTTGCATAGTCTGCGACAAATACGGTTGGATCGATTTGGGGCATTTTATCTTTGTATGGATAAATCATTGACTATTCCTCTCTTCTCTATATAGTATATAATCAATCTTAACAAAAAAAATGAGAAACGATATAGAAACTTTATATTTTGAAGGAGTGATGGTCCATGTGGAAATGGGAAGCAGAAGGACATCCAAAAGCAGTTGTTGCAATTATTCACAACGCGTACGAGCATCATAGTCGCTATGCGTGGTTTATTCAGAAACTAAGAAGCAGCAACTTTCATGTCGTCATGGGTGATTTACCGGGACACGGCATACAAGACGGCAGAACGATACATAATGAAAAATTCGATACATATGTCAATTATGTGAAGAAGTTATTAGATGTCGGCATAGTAGATGGGCTACCATTATTTGTGATTGGTCATGGGCTTGGCGCGACTTTAATGATGCGCATATTGCAGACTGAGGATATTGTCTGTGCTGGCGTTGTATTAAGTTCACCGTGGCTTGCACTAGAGCACCAACCAGCTAAGTTTTCAACAGTGTTGACGAAAATATCTTCATCGATGAAAATTAATCATAATATTGAAATAGAATTATTGACAAGAAATACGGATATTTATTTAGAAGCCAAAAATGATAAGCTTTACAGTTCAACGGTAACCGCAGGATGGTACCGGGAACTTCAACAATTTATGAAAGCAGTCCTACAGTATAATGGAACAATACATGATATACCTGTTCTTTTGCATACTGCAGGTGATGATAAAATCATTGATAGTCAAACTGCCAAGGCATGGTTGTTACGACAGCAATTAACCGAACTTCAATATAAAGAATGGCCAAGACTTTTTCATGACCTTCATCAAGAACCTGAACGTGAAGAAGTGTTTCTTTATACAGAGGCCTTTATGCATACGACGTTAAGGTCACTCGGTTATATCGTGTAAGGAGGAAAATATGATGCAAAAAGATGCGAATTACTTTATTGAACAATTAGCGCTCGAACAGCATCCAGAAGGCGGCTATTATAAAAGTACTTTTACAGCCGATGAAACAATCGATGCATTCGGCACAACGAGGAAATTATATACAAATATATACTTCTTATTGAAATCAGGGGAAGTTTCACATTTTCACCGATTAAAATCTGATGAAGTATGGTATTACCATGGCGGCAGTTCCTTAACAATTCATATCATCGATGAGGAAGGAAACTACCGTGAATTAAAATTAGGATTAAATTTAGACGCAGGAGAGCAGCCGCAAGCGATTGTACGTAAGAATAGTATTTTTGGTTCATCTGTTATGGACAAAGACACGTTTTCACTTGTCGGTTGTATGGTATCGCCTGGATTTGACTTTGAAGACTTTGAACTGTTTACCCAGAAAGAACTACTTGCGCTTTATCCGCAACATGAATCAATCATTCGAAAACTTGCCTATGAAAACTTGTAAATGACTCAAGTTAAATTATTTTTCGCATATGCTAATATAAATCCAAACATTCTGGCGAATACTTTGGACAAATATGTTAAAGTAAAATAAAAAATCTCAGGATGGTGGAGAGGCATTTGAGCGAAGGAACGAAGAAGGAAATCTTATCTTGGATGAAGTCTGCCGCAATTGCATTGGTACTTGCCATACTCATCCGTCAATTTCTATATACACCAGTAACAGTGTCTGGTCAGTCAATGGAGCCTACGTTTGAAAATGACAATAGAGTAGTGATCACGAAAATTCATTCAATTAATCGCTTTGATATGATTGTGTTTCATTCACCGATCTCAGATGAAAACTTTATTAAACGTGTAATCGGGCTTCCGGGGGATATTGTTGTGATGAAGGATGATCACTTGTACGTAAATGGAATAGAGTATGAAGAAAAGTATGTCCAAGCAAATAAAGATAAATTGTATGAAGGACATCGACTGACGGAAAACTTCGAAGTACGCGTCCCTACAGGACATTATTTCGTTCTCGGGGATAATCGACAATATAGCATGGATAGCCGAATGCTCGGGCCGATTGAAGAACAAGCCATCATTGGAAAAGTATCGTTTCGGATTTATCCTTTAAGTTCGATTGGTATTCCAAGGTAATCGATTATAATAATCCTTTACGACTATGTGAAGTAGAGGATTTTTTGCCGTTCTATCAATACCGGGCAGAGGTCACCTACCGAGTTGTGTTACGGTGCTTTAGCACCAACAATTCAGGAGGTGGTGAATGCCTGTTGGGCTGAATCAGCCAAAGTTTTTCATCCTTTCAAACGATGTTTAAGGCCTGAATTTAGGGGGATATGAACATCAGTGGAGGGGGATGGAAATAGCCAATATGAAAACAACATTGGATAAAAATAAACATTCAGCTTACCTTTTGTATTTTCATTTGGTTTTAGTTGTGAAATATCGAAGAAAAGCAATAGATGACGAGATTTCAGAATTCCTCAAATCCGAATTCTCTCGGTTAGGAGAGCCGCATGGCATTATACTAGGAGAATGGAATCATGACAATGACCATGTGCACATGATGTTCCGTTCAGTTCCAAATGTTGATATATCCAAAGTGATTATGAGTTACAAAAGTGTGAGTTCGCGCTTTGTAAAACAGAAATATCCTTGGATAAAACAGGTACTTTGGAAAAATGTGTTTTGGCCCCGCAGTTACTGTTTACTTACGACTGGTGGTGCGCCTATCGATACCATTCGAAAATACATTCAATCTCAACGTCAACAATGATTAAAAGATATCGATTCTACAAGGGAGGTGACCCCTGTTGATCAGAAAAACCAAACGAAAATGGCTTCGCAAAAAAGCGAAAAACAAAGACAATATCCAACACTTTACCCAAGTCCAACATCTCGGCGGACGTTCTTTGTCGGCGAAGGCATTTCGTACATTAAATCGAATGACGCATAGCACAAAAGCATTGCGGAATGTAGCATTATACACCTGGAAACAGTACTACAAGGAAAACGGTACAGCCCCTTCAACGAAAATTATTGACACGGCGATGAAAAAAGACATGAATTACTGGGGCGCTTCTGCCAATGCTGTCCAAGCCATTCGGCGAACGCTTTTAAGTGAGATTAAAAGTTTTTTCGAAGCGATGAAAGACTGGAAAATCAATCCAGACAAATATAAGAACTGCCCAAAGTTCCCTAACTACAGTAAATCAACAACTAAACGCATCATTGAACTTTACGAGCCCGGTAAAATAGACGAAGACGGCTTCTGGACAGTGCCGATGAACAAAGATTTCAAAGCCAAATTTGGCGAAGTGAACATAAAAATGCCGGCGAATTTACGCCATCAAAAAGTGACATACATCGAAATCGTGCCAAAGCATAATGGTCGGTTCTTTGAGGTCCATTACACCTACGAAATCCAAAAACCTCAAATGAAAAAAGCACCTACGACAACGAAAAAAGCTCTGAGCATTGATATCGGTGTAAATAATTTAATGGCGTGTGCGACGAACACGGGTGAAACATTCTTGATTGACGGCTTGAAACTCAAATCCATTAACCAATATTTCAATAAAGCCTTAAGCCGCCAACAAGAAAGCAATCTTGAAAATGGCCTTTCGAAGCGCATTGTCTCGAAAAAACAAGCGGCCCTTTGGACAAAACGCGCCCGTCAAATCAAAGGTTATTTCACACAAGCGATTGGCTTACTGTTCAAAAAAGCAAAAGCCTTGAATGTCGATACCATCATTGTCGGCATCAACAAAGGGTGGAAACAAAAATCCGCAATGGGCAAAAAGCACAACCAACAATTTGTCAGCATACCATTCAAACAGCTGCTTTCCGCGATCGAAAACAAATGCCTAAAAGAAGGCATTCGCTTTATCGAACAGGAAGAAAGTTATACCTCTGTCGCAAGTTTCCTAGACCGCGATAAGTTGCCCGTATACGGTGAAAAAAATAGCGCAGTCCATGTTTTCACAGGCAAACGGATGACACGTGGTTTGTATCGATCATCAATGGGGACTTGCCTAAACGCAGACATTAACGCTGCTTTAAACATTTTGCGAAAAACGGAAGTTATTTCGCTAGATGAAAATTTAAAGCCAATGATACCTAAAAGAATCGCTGTACAACAACGTAAATCCGTTGCTTAATTGCATCGGATAGTAGTGGGTGCGTCAGCCACCCGTGGTACTCGAAACCTTTGTTTTGGGACTTGTATCGTTCGTTGTTTAGAACGACGAACGTCCGCTCTGATTCGTCTGACGGCTTTAACCCGTTCGCGGGGGAGGGTGCAAGTGCGAAAAGGATCGTTCGTCCCAAGTAGCGACCAAAATATGACTTGAGGGGTTCCCTAAAGACCAGCCCATCAGAGCGTCACGTTCTGAAATTAGAACGCAGACCTAATGGGCAAACTCAAGCTACCTCTGAAAACGCAAAATCGAAGATTAGCGTTCAGGGGTAGTAGTTGACGTTAAATTAAAGGAACAAGGATTTGAAGGAGTTATTATGTGATGAATTTTTTTGAACGGAAAAAACTAGAGCTTGGGATTGAATTAAACGATGTGCAAAAGCAGGCTGTGCTTGAAACGGAAGGGCCGCTTCTGTTACTTGCATGTCCCGGTTCTGGAAAAACGACAACGATGATTATGCGCATTGGGTATTTAATTGAAGAGAAAAATGTATCCCCAAGACGGATTAAAGCAATCACATTCAGCCGTGCATCGGCCGCGGATATGAAGGCTCGCTTTACCCGCTTTTTCCCGGATATGCCAGCAGTTGATTTTTCAACCATCCATAGTTTGGCATTTACAATTACGCGGACTTATTTAGATAAGCTTGGAAAGCGTTATGAATTAATTGAAGGGCAAGGGATGCATCAGTTTAATAAACAATCATTGCTTAAACGGCTTTATAAGGACGTGTTAAAAGATGATTGTACAGATGATGAGCTTGCGACGCTTTCAACTTTTATTAGTTCGCTTAAGAATAAATTAATTCCAATGGATCAGTGGCGAACCGTTACGCAGCCTTTTCCGAAAGCCGGGGAAATCGCACAAAAGTATGAACAACAAAAAAACCGTCAAGCTGATTTTTTATATGTGGACTTTGACGATATGCTCGTGTTGGCTGAAGAAGCATTACGGACAGACGATGAACTAGCTGACCGATTTCGTGAACGTTATGATTATTTATTAACGGACGAGAGCCAAGATACGTCGCTTGTGCAACATATGATTGTAGAGCATCTTGTGGCTTATCATGGCAATCTATGTGTCGTGGCGGATGATGACCAATCAATTTATACGTGGCGCGGTGCAGATCCAACCTATTTACTCGAGTTTAAAAAAGTATATCCTGATGCCAAAATCCTTAAAATGGAACGAAATTACCGTTCCTCTAAAGAAATTGTGGAAACTTCAGCGACATTTATTAAGCGTAATCGGGAAAGATTTCAAAAAGAAATGTACACCAAAAATGAAAAGCATAAACCAATTCACCTAAAACAAGTTCGTGACCCGAAAGAGCAACTTGATTATGTCATTTATGAATTGCTGAATGAACAACATTTAAATGAAGTGGCGATTTTATTTAGAAATAATGCATCATCCACACTTTTCGTAAGTGAGTTACATCGACGCGGTATTCCATTTTATATGAAAGATGCCGATGACAGGTTTTTTAGCCATTGGATCATTGAAGATATTTTAAACTTTATGCGATTAAGTTTTAACGTAGAAAGAAAAGATATTTTCACGAAAATCATTATGAAGATGAATCTATTCGTTTCACGAAATATGGTCACTCAATTTGAAAAGGCACAGACGTCTGGGAATGTGTTTGATGCGTTTATTCGAACGGTGACACTTAAAAGTCGACAAGTAAAAAAGCTTCAAGCATATAAAAAAGGGTATGAGGTTATTCCAGAAATGCGGCCGATGCGCGTTATTCAGCTCATTCGAAACGATCTAGGGTATGAAGCCGCACTAAAAAGCCGTGCTGAAAAATTCGGTTATCGTTTCGATCATATGAGCGATATTTTAGATACACTCGAAAATATTGCGATGCCGCTTCGGACGATGGTAGAGTTTGCGGAACGATTAAAAGAATTGGAAGAAGCCGTGCAAAATGCGAAATTTAATCCGCCTGAAAATGCTGTGACGTTATCGACTTTCCATAGCGCAAAGGGATTAGAGTTCAGCAGAGTCTTTATGATTGATTTGCAAAAAGGAATTATCCCGTCTGAAGAAGATGAAAAAGACAATGCAACATTAGAAGAAGCGCGACGATTATTTTATGTGGGTATGACACGTGCAAAACAAAGGTTAGAACTATTATCCTACCGTGAAGATGATGGAAAGAAAAAGGAAGACTCGCGATTTTTGGATGAAGTGCGAGGCATTATAACGAAATCAGCCCCTAAAGTTGAAAGTAAAAGACAAGTGAAGTCAAACTCAGTAAAAAGTACTTCTGTCCGAATAAATCCAAAAGGCATTCAACATCGAAAAGAACTCATCGTCGGGGAAGAAGTTATTCATCGTGTATTCGGGAAAGGAACAATCCTATCATTTGAAGGGACAAGGCTTATGATACAGTTTAAGAAAGAACAAAAAGAGTTTGACCTTGAGACAATTTTACAATACGGCTTATTGGAACGGGTGTAAAAAATGAGGAAAGTCATGTTAGTCGGGATTGCAGGCATGTTCGGTGCCATTTTACGGACCGCTATCGGACAGTGGATGGGCGAGGGAAGTCATTTTCCAATCGCAACATTTACAGTGAATATGCTTGCTACTTGGTTACTTTGTTTCTTCGCTGCTGGCGTGTTGCAAAAAATCATTCATAATCAACAAATCATAGACGCCGTTACGGTTGGATTTCTTGGTGCTTTTTCAACGTTCTCGGCATTGAGTATGGAAACTGTTTTACTCGTTGAAAGCGGCCGTATTGTGCTTGCGATTTTATATGTCGGATTCAGTCTAGTTGGCGGAATTATGATTGGGCTGTTTGGCTTTTATTGTGGCAGAAAGCTGGTGGCGGCATGACGACTGTAGAAGTGCTTGTGATTGGGATAGGCGGTTTTATAGGAGCAGTCTTGCGTTTATTATTGTCCGACTTACTTAATCACAAAAGACGCATGCCAATCGGGACATTGCTCGTCAATTTGGCTGGCTCATTATTTATTGGCATTATTTTTGGACTTGGTCTTTCAAAAATGTGGACAATGTTTCTAGTCTCCGGCTTTGCAGGGGCATTAACAACGTTTTCTACTTTGCAGAAAGAAGTCATTGAACAATGGCAATCAGGGAGAAAAAAAGATGCCGTATATTATGTAATCCTTACATATGGCATTGGAATTATGCTTGCATATATTGGTTATTTTATTGTGAGCATATAAAAATTCTGCTAAGTGGTCAATGTATCTCTATATAAGGGAGGCTTTCCAAATTTTCCGGAAAGAGTTCTTGTTAGGATGCGATAGATGGGTAGAAACGAGGGGGATTTGTGGAATATGTTTTAATTTTTCTTATCGGTATTATTGCTACAACGCTAGGAACACTTGCGGGAGGCGGGGGACTAATCACTCTTCCTGCAATGTTATTGATGGGGCTTCCTATTCATTCGGCAATTGGGGCAAGTAAAGTGTCGAATACAGTAAGCTCCTTTTCAAGCTTTTATGTGTTGCTGCGTCGTAAAGAGATTACTTTAAAAGAGTCATTTTGGATTATTCCTGTAAGCCTTGGGGGCGGTTTGACCGGCGGATACATTGCATCGTTAATTTCTTCAGAAAATTTATACCGAGTAGCGATTTTTTTACTCGTAGCAGCATTTATCACATCATTTTTATCGAGAGGAAATTTTGCTGGCGATGAACCGCTGCGTTTATCGAAAGTGAGTGTTCCGGGACTCTATGGCATTGGGATTTATGACGGTTTGTTCGGACCCGGTCAGGCAACCCTGATGCTTTATTTATTTGCTCATCTAAATGTTGCTTATATCCGTGCAATTGGTTACGTACGGCTTGCAACATTCTCCAGCTGTTTCGGTGCGGCAATTAGTTATATATCTACAGGGAAAATCATTTGGCCAATGACGATTGCGTTGCTTTTAGGGTCGGTTACAGGTGCTCAAGCAGGGGTACGCATCGCACAGAGATTAAATCCGAAATACGTCAAGCCGATTCTTCGAATAATAACGATTGCGATTATCTTGCAGTTGCTAATCGAGAGTTATAAATGAAAATCGCATATTATGATGGGAAAGCAAAGTTAGTTACATACTGAAACGGCAATTAATAATCATGAAACGAAAATTAAAATATTGTAGGGATAAGTTAGGTAAGATCTTGTTTAAAATCTTAATTAATGCAAAGAAAACAGTACCACGCAAAGACCAAATTACGTTATACTATAAGAAGCATTTTTTAGGAAGGAAAGAAAAAATGAGTAATGATAATTTTTGGCTTGAATTACCGAAGCCGTTTTTTATATTAGCACCAATGGAAGATGTGACAGATGTTGTATTCCGTCACGTCATTGCAGAAGCTGGTCGACCTGATGTATTTTTCACTGAATTTGCGAATACCGCAAGTTATTGTCATCCGGAAGGAACAGAGAGCGTTCGAGGACGTTTAACATTTACAGAGGATGAACAACCGATTGTCGCACATATTTGGGGGGATAATCCGGAATATTTTAGGCAGATGAGTATCGGGATGAAAGAAATGGGCTTCCGCGGCATCGATATTAATATGGGCTGTCCCGTTCAAAATGTAGCTGCAAAAGGAAGAGGGGCAGGTTTAATTAACCATCCGGAAACTGCTGCAGAAATTATCCAAGCAGCAAAAGCGGGCGGATTACCTGTTAGTGTGAAAACGCGTCTTGGATACAATAAAATTGAAGAGTGGCGTGATTGGCTAACGCATATTTTAAAACAAGATATTGCGAACTTGTCGATTCATTTACGTACAAGAAAAGAAATGAGTAGTGTGCCCGCACATTGGGAACTCATTCCAGAGATTAAACAATTGCGAGATGAAATTGCACCCAATACATTGCTGACGATAAACGGCGACATTCCAGATCGTGCAAAAGGAATGGAATTAGTGGAGAAGTACGGTGTTGACGGTGTTATGATTGGACGAGGTGTCTTTACAAATCCGTTCGCATTTGAAAAAGAGCCGAAAGAACATAGTGTGAAAGAATATTTAGAGTTGCTATTATTACAACTCGAATTACATGATAAATACGATCAGGAAGTAGAACCTCGTTCATTTAAACCGCTTCTTCGTTTCTTTAAAATTTACATCCGCGGATTTAAAGGCGCAAGTGATTTAAGACATCGATTAATGAGTACGAAATCGACGGATGAGGTAAGGGGAATTTTACAACCGTATTTAGAAGCCGATTTGGATGAATGATATTGGGATGCTCCTGTATGACCCAATATTGACCATTTAAGACTGCGAAAAAAGTTAAAAGAAAGTCGTTTTTATCAATTTTGATAAAAACGACTTTCTTTTCGGTATAAGCAATCCGTTATAAAACATCCGAGAAAAACAATACAACTGCAATGATGGCGAGAATTACGGCGATTAAAATAGAAACTTTTACTATGCTAACAGGGGATTGTCCGCTAACTTTACCGGTTTGGCCGTTCACTAAAAAGCGATAGACTTTATTGTTAAATTGGAAAGAGGAAATCCAAATTGGCAATAAAATATGTTTGTACGTAATATCCCGATAGTCAGTAGAGACGTTGACGAGTTCTACAACATCACCATATTCTTGTCCATAAATACCGTCTTCAATACGGCTGTCAATGATTCTCTTTGCATCATGCCAACCTTCTTCTAGCGGAATGGAATACCTTTCTGCGAGGAAGCCAGATAAATACGCAGATTGATAGTCAACGAGGTCGTGCAGACGAAAAGGTTCGATTTTCGTAATGAGCCCACTCGCAACATTGCGAGAAGCTTTCACTAATACATCATCAAAAAATTCTTGATAACGACCATGTTCTGTCCGCCACCTAATTTTTCTTACCTGTTCTGTCACTTGTTTCGGTTTGCCGTCTTCCATGACGGTCCGCGTGACGGTCACATAATAATACGTACCAATTCGTACCGTGTACGAGGAATTTGTTTGAGAATCGAATGTCCAATATGGAATATAAGCGCCCGAAAGCTTCTTTAATTCATAGGATTGGCTCAGTTTCGAAGGGGCAAAATATCTTTTTTTCATCCATGCTTTAAACTTTTCAAGCGCTTCATCTTTTGAAATTTGAAAAGGGATGACGAGCGCAGGTTTGATCCCTGCATGATGGTCGCTCAAGGAAATATGAGACGAACCGCAAAATGAGCAAAAATCAGCCACTTTGTCTTTGTCCAAAACGGATTCAGCACCACAGTTTTGACAGCTGAATACTCTCTTTTCATCATCCCAACTATGGTCATGTTCTTCTAATGCTTGCAAAAAGTCATGTTCAATTGTATTCTCTCGTGTCTTTTCAATTTCTTTTTCAGTTCCGCAAAATGGACATTTCAGCGTACCTGTGGAAGGTTCATAAACGGTATTACCACCGCAAGAAGCACATTGAGTCACCTCGGTTTGCTCTGTGACAATTGTTTCTGGCTGTCCATTTTTTTCTACTTCATTCACAAACTCCCCTCATTTCACTAGGTCTCTCTTTATCCACTTATGTTAAAGACTTTCTCCGCAGTCTCCACAAAATTTAGCGTTTGGCCCATTAGAAGAACCACAACCTTCGCAAACTTTTTCCGTTACTTGTTTTGTTCCACATTCCCCGCAAAACTTTGCATCTTTATTAACAGGCGTTTCACAGTTTATACAAGGTGTTTTTTCTGTTTGAACGGATTTACCACATTCTCCACAAAATTTTGCCGTGGCATTGATTTTAGCATCGCAATGTGGGCAATTAATTTTATTTGCGTGTGGTTGTGAAGTTACAGGTTCATTTACTTGTTGTTGATTTCCAGAAAGCGCATTTGTCATCATACCACCAAGTGCCGCACCTGCACCGAGTCCCGCGCCTGCACCGGCAAGTCCGCCGCCTTCGTTTTGGGCTGCATCTCGAAGCGCTTCGGCTGCTTGGTACTGTTGATATTGTCCAAGATTACCAAGAACGCCCATCGATGTACGCTTATCCATCGCTTCTTCAACTTCTTTTGGCAGAGATAAGTTTTCAATGTAAAGAGACGTGATTTCAAAGCCAAATGCATTGAAACGTTCTTGCATTTTCTCTTTACCTTGCGTGCTAAGTTCATCATAATACATGGCCAAATCTAAGGCTGCAATCTGTGATTCTGCAAAAAGATCGGTTAACCCTGATAAAATCATCTTTTTCAAATGATTTTCTATACTACTCGTGTCATAGGAACTGCTCGTACCGAAAAGTTCTTTTAAGAAAGTAGTCGGTTCAGAAACACGGTACGAATAAATACCATAACCACGTAATCGAATCATGCCAAACTCAGGGTCACGCATCATGATTGGATTGGACGTTCCCCATTTTTGGTTAATAAATTGTTTTGTATTGACGAAATAAACATCTGCTTTAAACGGGGAATTAAAACCGTGCTTCCACGATTTTAGTTTTGTTAAAATCGGCATGTTTTGTGTCCATAATTGATAGCGCCCTGGGCCAAAAATATCCGCAATTTCACCTTCATTAACGAAAATAGCGACTTGAGATTCCCTGACTGTTAATTCTGCACCCATTTTAATTTCATTGTTGTGTACTGGAAACTTGTAAACCATTGTATTTGAAGTGTTATCTGTCCATTCAATGACTTCGATAAATTGACTTTTAAAAAATCCAAACAAACCCATTTTGAAAACCTCCTAATTGTTATGTATCGTGAAAAATGTATTACGATTGCTATTCGCTGTATGTTAGGCAGAAAATCCTATTGTTAAGTATATAATATACGTTCTACGAATGACAAAGTTTCATTTAGATTGACATAATTTACTAAGGAGATAGATGACAACAAATTGGGAGTGTTGTTTCTGACATTGTAAAATAGGGAGTAGCATCTCTCTTGGAATTTAGTTAGTATAGTTAGGTAGTTAATTTTCGGGAGGAAAATATAGATGAATCATAAAAATAATACGGAAAAAAGTCGGAAAGGAAAAAGAAGTTTAACCTCTATCCTAGCGATGATTGTCATAGCAGCAGTTATTTATTTTTTTAATTTAGAAGACATTGATGAGGTTGATAGGACTGGGTTTATTCCGGTTGAACTTGTCCATACGATAGATGGGGACACGATAAAAATCCTATACGAAGGCAAAGAGCAAAACGTCCGCTATTTACTCATTGATACGCCTGAATTAGATCATAAGCAATCTAACCATCAACCATTTGCGGAAGAAGCGACGAAACGCAATGACGAATTGTTGAGAAGTGGAAATGTTGAAATTGAATTTGATGTTGGGGATAGCGAAGATAAGTATGGACGTCTGCTGGCGTATGTTTATGTTGATGGAGAAAGTGTGCAACAAACATTGTTGGAGGAAGGATTGGCTAGGGTCGCTTATATTTATGAGCCAAATACGAAACATTTAAGTTCATTTAAAGAAGCTGAGGACAAGGCGGAAAATGATGGTTTAGGTGTTTGGTCGATTGAAGGCTATGTGACGAATCGTGGTTTTAAATCTGTTGCAAATTGAAATTCACGTTCCTGTGATAGAAACTATGGTGAAAGTTTAAAATCTTGATTGTTTGTGACTTAATTCGATAGGACAATTAATTGTATTTAATAAACTGAGGAATATCATCCACACTAAACGTATGAACTTTAGAATGGAGATGTTTCTATGGACCTCGCTTGGATATGGAAATCGATATTAATTGTTGTAGGCGGAACATTATTATTAAGAGTAGCTGGAAGAAAGTCCATTTCTCAAATGACACTTGCTCAAACGGTTATTATGGTTGGAATAGGTTCTTTATTAATTCAACCTCTTGCTGGAAAGAATATTTGGACCACTCTTGCAGTAGGAGGTATACTTGTTATTACCCTTATCATTATGGAGTATGCCCAAGTGAAATCAGATAAAATCGAACAATTCATTACGGGAAAATCAAAAATACTCATTGAGAATGGGAAAATTAATGAGAAGAATTTGAAGAAAATGCGTTTTACGGTAGACCAAATGGAAATGAAATTACGTCAACAAAATGTAACCTCTATTGAGAAGGTAAAATGGGCAACATTAGAGCCAAATGGACAAGTTGGTTTTGAATTAAAATCAGACGATCAGCCTGCCACGAAAAAAGACATTCAATCACTGCAAAAAGATATCGACCAAATCGCTCGAGCGTTGAATGTAACGAACCAGAAGACTCCTTACCCTCAAGATTCCAATCAGCATGATATCTTTTCTGAAATTGCCAAAAAAGAACACAACGACGAACCACCTAAGCATTTACAATAGACAGTGTAAGTTTTATCATATGATTTATTTAAATCTATTTTAACTGAAGAAAGATTCGGAAGGCGGAGAGCCTAATGTTATAGCACTCAAAGCATCTTCTTCGCAGCCATATTTTGAGATGCTTCATCATTTACGAATCCAAAAACATAAAAAAAGATTGACATCTGCTTTGAACATGATAATATTCAATTCAATCAGATGTTAAGATACTAAATGAAAAATGAATCAACTATATAATTATGAGAAGACGATGAAGTAGTCTATTTGTGGGCAGTATTTAAGAGACTGGACGGTTGGTGAAAGTTCAGGCAGCAAATAAGGTGAATTACGCCGTCTGTTTGTCTCATCACACAATGAAGTGGATGGCTAATTATTTGGCTAATCAATTAGGGTGGTAACGCGGAGAACTCTTCGTCCCTTGTTCAAGGGATTGAAGGGTTTTTTTGTTTCAGCAAAAAAGGAGAGTGTTCACTATGTTACGTACTAAATCAGTCATCACCCCCACGTTTATGGAAGCATTTTTATTAGTTCTCGTCATTGTCGGAACGATTAGTATAAGTCTTGTTAAATTCGATGCTGTTCCGCATATTCCAATTTTATTATCGGTATTGCTGCTCATTATTTATGGACTAGTGAAGAAAGTAACATACAAAGTAGTTGAAAGTGGCTTAGTAGAAGGGGCAGGCGCTGGGATGGCAGCAGTGTTTTTATTTTTCTTCATAGGCATTTTGGTAAGTAGTTGGATTATGAGTGGAACGATTCCGACGCTTATTTATGCAGGGTTTAACATTGTGACGCCCACTTACTTCTTTGCAATTGTTTTTATCGTTACGGCAATTGTCGGCATGTCGGTTGGGAGTTCATTAACGACTGTTGCAACCATTGGCGTGGCGTTTATTGGGATGGCGACGGTGCTTGACGTTTCTCTTCCAATTGCAGCAGGCGCGATTGTATCCGGGGCATTTTTTGGAGATAAAATGTCGCCGCTCTCTGATACGACGAACTTAGCTTCTTCAATCGTTGGCGTGGATTTATTTGAACATATTCGGAATATGGGCTGGACGACAATTCCAGCATTCTTGATTACGCTCATCATATTTGGTTTTTTATCACCAAATGTAACGAGTGTAGATGTCGAAAAGATTACAAGTTTCCAAGATGGATTAATACAAACAGGAATGATTCACTGGTATACCATCATTCCGATCATTGTTTTATTTGGGTTAACAATGTTGAAAATCCCAGCGATGATGACACTTGCGGCAAGTTCATTTAGTGCAATTCTAATTACTTATTTTCATCATACCTATTCAGTAGGTGAAGTTTTTTCAATCATGTTTGGTGGGTTTTTATCCGAAACAGGGATTGAAGAAATCGATGCGCTATTAACGCGCGGTGGAATGGAAAGTATGATGTTTACCGTTTCCTTAGTTTTACTAGCACTTAGTATGGGCGGTTTATTGTTCAAACTGGGCATTGTCCAATGTCTGCTAGCAAAAGTAGAAAGTGTATTACGTAAAGTATCTTCTGTGATCGCAGCTTCAGCATTAACGGCGATTAGTATTAATATTTTGATTGGTGAACAGTATTTATCCATTTTATTAACAGGACAAGCTTTTCAAAACCAATATGAAAAAGTTGGATTGGCTGGAAAGAATTTAAGTCGTGTTATGGAAGACGCTGGAACTGTTGTGAATCCATTAGTGCCGTGGAGCGTTTGTGGAATCTTTATTACAAAAATGCTTGGCGTATCGACGCTTGACTATTTACCATTTGCTTTCTTTTGTTTATTATCACCAATTTTAACTGTATTGTTTGGCTATTTAGGGAAAACGTTAACGTTTCAAAAAGTAGTGAAGTAAGGTGAAATTGGGACGGGTTTTGTGAATGAAGTAATCAAGGCCGCATCAAAAAGTTTAAAAGAATAAAAAATTCGTCAAATGCTTACACGCTAACTTTTCATTGGCCGTGTAGGCATTTTTATTTCATCTATCTGGGGAATGTGTTTCGATTAGGGAGAGCAATCGTATTATGGATTCAGCACGGATTATGATAGAAAGTGGTAATGGATTGTAGAAAGGATGTTTAGAAATGAGATTAAGCGTATTAGACCAAGCGCCGATTACAAAAGGACATACAGCACCAGAGGCATTAAAATATGCGGAAGAGTTAGCGATATTAACAGATGAACTCGGTTATTACCGAATGTGGATGGCGGAGCATCACAGTACAAATACTTTTGCAAGTTCTGCACCTGAAGTGACAGCTGCACATTTGGCTGCCAAAACAAAACGAATTCGTATCGGAACAGGCGGCGTTATGATGATGCATTATTCCCCGTTAAAATTAGCAGAAGTGTTTAAAACATTAAGTGCACTCTCACCGGGGCGCATTGATTTTGGTGTTGGACGTGCGCCAGGCGGAGATAATCATTCAATTTATGCCCTTTCTGAAGGACGCCAACCAATGATGCATAATATGTATGAGAAATTTGAAACGGCATTAGCGCTTATAAACGACGAAGTGCCCAAAGACGATTTGTATCATCGAACGATTGCGACCCCTTCTCAAGTTGAATTGCCGGAAGCATGGTTACTTGGTTCAACAGGAAACAGTGCCATTCAAGCGGGGCGTATGGGCGTCGGGTATTCATTTGCACAATTTTTTATGGGTGGCATGACAAAAGAAATTTTAGATACCTATCGAAAAAACTTTGAACCTACTGTATTTATGGAGAAACCGGAGATCAAAGTAACGTATATGGTCACAACGGCTGAAACAAAGGAAGAGGCTGAGTACGAGGCATTACCGCAAGACATTTGGCGACTATTGTTTACCAAAGGGCAAATCGGCCAAACGATGACGCCTGAAGAAGCCGCAAACTTTCCATTAACAGAAATGGATCGTATGACTATCCAAGAAAATCGTCAAATCCACATAGTTGGAGCTGCTAAAGAAGTTGCGGCTAAATTGCGAGAGGAACAGGCGTATTACGGATTTGATGAAGCAATGATTTGCAGCATCCCGCATAGTCAAGAAAAGCGGTTGGAAGTGTATCGTTTGTTGGCGAGGGAATTGTTTTAGAAAAGCAGATTCAACATAGTAAAAATAAAGAAAATCGTTGAAAAGAAATCCTTTCAACGATTTTTTAAATATATATTTTTAATTACTACTCTTCCATATTCACAAAAATACCGTCCAAGTTCGCTTCTTGCGTAAGTAACCCTGCTTTAGTCATCCAGTCTGCAGTGACTTCCCATACTTCCGCATCTTGATGGCCAAACTTTCCATTTGTATTCATCTTCGGCAGGAGGATGGATAAAGATTCTTTCTCGACTTCTTCAATTAGAGGGAAATTCGCTTTATCTTGGTGTTTCAATAAAGTGGCAAGCGCCTCATCTGGATTGGTTTCCATGTCATCAAATGCTTTTCTAGCTGCACGCCAAAATGCTTCGATATTCTTTTGTTCTTTAGCCCAAGTGTCATCACTCGTTACAACTACAAGTTCGTAAAACGAGGGCACCCCAAAATCTGTTGGGTCTAAGTGACCAGGTTGATAGCCTTCATATTCAAGCATCGGAAATTCATGGTTAATGTACATACCGACCGCTGCATCTGCTTTTTCTGATACGATAGATGAACTTAATTCGAATCCAACATCTACCATCGTCACCGAATTAAAATCTGCACCATCTGTTTCCATCATTGTTTGTACCATCGCCTCATTAAGAGGGATTCCAGTAAAACCAATCGTTTTGCCTTCAAAATCTTTCGGAGACTTAATGCCGGTATCTTTTAAAAATCCGACATGATTAAGTGGAGATTGAACGAGCACGCCGACAGATTTAACTGCGATATCTTGTTCTGTTTTCGCAATGATGACATCTGGTTGGTAGGTGATGCCCATCGTTACTTTTCCAGCAGCTGCTAAATTAATCGGGTCTGTTGGATTTGCCGGGAACTGAATATCCAACTCAATGCCTTCCTCTTCAAAATAACCTTTTTCTTCAGCTACATAAAGAAAACTATGTACAGCATTCGGATACCAATCGAGCATAATGCTCACTTTTTCCGTGTCATCTCTTTTATTACAAGCACTTAGGACGAATAAAATCATGATGCTACATAAAAATAGTTTAATGTTTTTCAACTCTTAGTCCTCCAATTTAACATACGTTTTTCAAAGTAAGTCACACAAAGAAATAATAAAATGCCAACAAAGGTTAAAACGAAAATCGGTGCAAATACGGCTGCCCCGTCAAATTGCGTCATCATGCGCCGGCTAAAATAACCAAGTCCAGCTTGTGCACCTAACCATTCCCCAATAGCTGCACCGATCACGCTCAAGGTCACCGCAACTTTTAATCCTGAGAAAAAGTGGGGGAGTGCCATCGGAATTGAATATTTGAAAAATATATCCTTTTTCGTAGCGCCCATTGTGAAAAATAATTCCTCGTTATCCTTTTTTCCAGATGACAGTCCATCAAAGGTATTTACGGTGATTGGGAAAAATGTGATCAATACAGCAACAGCTACTTTACTCCAAATTGTGTAGCCAAACCATAAAACAAAAATGGGGGCTAGCGCAATAACGGGTACCATTTGAGAGGCAATTAAAATTGGATAAATCGCTCTTTGCACACTTGAATTTAAAGACATCCAAATTGCAATTGCTGTGCCTAATAGGATTGAAAGCGTTAGACCCATGACGATAGATAATAAAGTTATGGGTAAATGATCTAGAAAAAGAACTTCTTTTAATTCCCATAGTCGAATAAATATTTGCAAAGGGGACGGGAGAATAAATGCTTTATCAATGATTCTTGCACTTATTTCCCACAACACTAGGAATACCCCCACAATAAAAAATGAGGCAGTATTTTTCATAAAGCGACCTCACTTTGAAGTGTGCTAAGTAAACGGTCCTTCAATGCCAACATTTCAGGACGATTTAAATCATTTCGCGTACGTTTACCTTGTAATGGCACGAAGATTTCTTCAACGTCGGTCACAGGTTTATTTTTCAATAAGAAAATTCTGTCCGATAGAAAGAGTGCTTCCTCCACATCATGCGTAATGAATAGTATCGTAGATTGTCTTTTTTTCCATTGCACTAGTAACCATTCTTGCATGGATAATTTCGTAATTGCATCAAGGGCAGAAAAAGGTTCGTCTAATAACAGAAGTGGATTTCCTGATAGAACAGCGCGCAAAAATGCAACGCGCTGTTTCATCCCACCGGATAATTCAGATGGATATTTATCCTCCGTACCTTCCAAGCCAAATTCTTTTAGTAATGGGCGTATTTGTTGATAGGCTATCTGTTTATCAACCCCATTAATTTCAAGCGGTAAATAGGCGTTTTCCAAAATCGTTCGCCATGGCAGAAGTAAATCTTGTTGGGGCATATACGCTACTTTCCCAAGCCTGTCCCCATTTTTATTTCCCTCAAGTGTAATGTCACCAGTCAACGGACGGTCGAGACCAGTAACAAGACGGAATATCGTACTTTTTCCAGAACCGCTTACACCGACGATGGAAATAAATTCACCTGGCTGAACAGAAAATGAAAGGTTATCTAGTATTTTACTTTTTTCGTCATAGCCAAACGAAACATTGTTAAATGCCAACATCAGCAGTCTCAGCACCTGGCCACATTTGCTTGTTGTTCGCCATATCCCAGAACATATATTCAAATCGTGTCGTATTTAAAAAGATCTCTTCTAGTTTTTGCAGTTCATGTTCAGGTTTACCTTCTGCCACTTCATTCATCAAGTCAATGCACCAACTTGCCAGTTCACCAAAGGCTTCTGAAGAATACATACGTATCCAGTCGCCATATAATGGGTGGTCTGCTGCACCTGGGATATCATTTAACTCTTTTCCGATTTCCCAATAACTCCAAGCACACGGTAAAACAGCAGCAACAACTTCTGCAAGTGTCCCTTTTTGACTGACGTGTAGCATGTAATGTGTATAGGCCAGGACAATTGGAGAAGGTTTTGCGTTCTCAAGTTCTTCTTCTGAAATGCCAAATCGCTCAGCATATTTTCGGTGAAGCGCCATTTCCGTATTCAATGTCCCTTCAAGTAGACCAGCGAATTTCCCCATTGTTTCAACATCGTCTGCTTTCACAGCGCCAATCGCGAATACTTTTGAGTAATCAATTAAATATAAGTAATCCTGTACCATGTAAAAACGAAAGTTATCTTGATTAACAGTTCCATCGCCAATTCCTTTTACAAACGGATGATTATGATTCTGTCTCCAAATTGGTAATGTTTTCTCATGCAGGCGGTCAGTAAATTTCATTTCATACCCACTCCCTTTTAATTTTTCCAATTAAAAAATCCACTCCTTGAAGAAGAAGTGGATTGTAGACAGTCAGATTTTCCCAGAAAATAGACGGGTCGAATTTATACGTCTGCACCTCTTCCTTACGCCAGTATTACCTGGTTCAAGTTAAAAGGGTTTAGGCATTCGCCAGTCTCAGCTCTTTTTTCGAGCACCCCTAGTGGTGGATCTTATGAAATTGGATTCAACTAAGTATAAGCATAGAAAAATAGGAAGGTCAAATTATTGATTGGAAATAGGTGGAAAGTCACATGTAGTGCTCCAATATGTCAAAGCAACTTACCTTGATATCCCCCAATTTCTAATTTCCACTTTTAATGAAAGGCATCACTGTAATTCGTCAATTCTCTCAAAGCTTTTTCTTCAATTGGAATGCGAATGGATAACATCCAAATATTTAATAATGTGAAGATAATGGCTGTAAAATAAGCGTTAAATAAAAGCGGTAAAGTTAATAATTCGAGTGCAACGATTAAGTAATTTGGGTGCCGTAAAAATTTGTAGGGACCTTTTTTTACCACATTCACGTTTGGAAGAATCATTATTTTTGTATTCCAAAACTTACCTAATGAAAATAAACACCAAAATCTGCCTACTTGTGCAAGAAGGAAAAGTATCAGAAAAAATCCCCATAAAGGGGAGAGTGTTCGTTCAAATAGAATGACTTCTAAAATGAAAATGATAAAAAATGAACTATGAAGTAGAATCATGAGTGGATAATGAGATGCTCCGACTTCATAGCCGCCTTGCTGAACAATCCACTTTTCATTTTCTTTTGCAACGAGTAATTCAATAAGCCTTTGCGTGATAACAATCAGCATTAATATTGTTAAAAACAAATATGACCCCTCATTCCCATTTTAATAATAATAGTTCGCCACAAAAACCGGGCCCTAGCGCTGCCATTAAACCGTAGTCTTGAGAAGCCGGTTCGTTTTCGATAAAGCGTTCTAGTACATATAGAATTGTAGGAGATGACATATTTCCATGTTCACTTAATATTTCTCGAGAAATGTTTGTTTTTGACGGTGGAAAATGAAGCGCATTTTCATATGCTTCTAGCACTTTTTTTCCGCCTGGATGAGCGATGAAATGCGTAATGTCGTCATTTGTTAATTCGTAATCGTCAAGAAATTCATGTACAAAAGGTCCGAGCCATTTTGTAATAATGCTTGGTATGCTCTTAGAAAAGATCACGTGAAAACCACTGTTTTTAACATGCCATCCCATCACACCTTCAGAGTGGGGCATGAATTTTGAAGCTGTGCCAATTATTTTAGGAGACGCGTGACGAGTTTTAATAGTAGATTGTTCACCTGAAATTAGTGCGCATGCGATACCATCTGCAAACAACGAGGCCCCGACGAGATTGCTTTTTGAGTAATCCTCTTTTTGGAAAGTTAAGCTACAAAACTCTATTGATAACACGAGAACATTTGCAGTAGGGAAAGCACGGCAAAATTCGTAGGCTCGACTTACACCAGCGGCACCACCCGCACAGCCAAGTCCCCAAATTGGGATACGTTTCGTATCATCACGAAATGGTAGTTTATTCATGATTCGGGCTTCGATACTAGGTGTTGCAATGCCGCTACTGGAAATATAAAAAATGGCATCTATTTCCGAAGGATGAATAGTTCTTTGTAAGCGGTTATCTTCTAGACATTTTTGAATCGCTTGGACACCAAAATGTACAGCGTGTTCGATATACAAATGATTTCGTTCTTCAAAGTCATGTTCATGTTTAAACCAATCAATTGGCATACATAGATAACGATTGTTAATTTCACCGTTATCAAAGACTTTTAATAGCCGTTCAATATTTTTAAACTTGTCTTTAAACAGGGTACGTGTTAATTCGACAGCATCAGTTTGCTTAATGGCGAAGGGCGGATTGACAGTATTGACCGATAGTATAGTTGGCATAGGCACCCCCGGAAAATAGTTATAGTTTAATTGTATGATGCATGTCTAACGGTCATGAATCCTGTACGTTGGCGTAATTAGCCGAACCGTGTTTAAATCATTCCCATCTTCGCGACCGCAACATCGCTTTACATTCCAAATCAAAACGGTATATTTAACTGTAAACATGAATATTAATATCAAAAGGGGGCGGATCTTTATGCCTGCAATATTCGTAGACGCGGATGCCTGTCCTGTTGTTAATGAAACAATTCAAGTGGCCCGTGAATTTAATATGAATTGTACGTTAATATGCGATACTGCGCATGAAATTCATCGAGAAGGCGCCGAAACCATTATCGTTTCTAAAGGGGCGGATGCAGTCGATTTTGTCCTCGTGAATCGCGTGCGAAAAAATGATATTGTCATCACCCAAGATTATGGATTAGCAGCAATGGTACTAGCCAAACAAGGACATCCTATTGATCAAAATGGCCGACTGTATACGGAAGAAAATATTGACCAACTGCTCTATGCACGCCATCAAGCACAAAAAATCCGAATGAGCGGTGGTCGATTACGCGGACCCAAAAAGCGCTCGAAAGAAAACAATATTCGATTTGCAAAAAGTTTGACGCAACTTTGCGAACGGCTATTGGAACATGATAAATAATGGCTGGGTAGGACCGATATCAAGTTCACCTTCTCCACCACCTATTTCATCAGAAATTATGAAGCAAGTAGGGGGAAATCATAAAGTTCTGCTAGTCGAAACGTCCGACTAGCAGAACTTTTTCGGGTTAGGAGAATATAAAGATTAAACATGCATCTACAGTAGATGCATGATTGAACGATAGATTTGACGAATCATGACGAAAATGAAGAATATTATCAAAAAAAGATGAAAAAAACGGCTGTTCCATGTAAAATAGATATATGGATTTCTTTAGTAAGTTAAAAGAATTTTCAATATCATATTATAGTAAGGGGTATCATCATGACTATCGTAAGAGATTTCTTTATCGGGTTATCCCAAAATGAACTATTAAACAGTGCTGCTAAGAAGTATGGCTTAAAGATGGGTGCACAAAGCGTCGTTGCTGGGACGAATGTTGCTGAAACAATGGAAAGTATTAAAAAGCTAAATGCACAAGGAATGTCCTGTACGATTGATAACCTTGGCGAGTTTGTTTTTGAAAAAGATGAAGCATTAGAAGCAAAAGGTAATATACTAGAAGTCATTGAAGCGATCCACACGCATGAAGTCGATGCGCATATTTCATTAAAACCATCACAACTCGGTTTGGATATTGATTATGATTTTTGTTTTGAGAATTTAGAAGCAATTGTAAGCGCTGCCCATAACTATGGTATTTTCGTTAATTTTGATATGGAAGACTACCCACGTTTACAAGCATCATTTGATATTGTCGAAGAACTTTCGAAAAAATACGATAACGTTGGTACGGTTATTCAAGCATATTTTTACCGTGCAGAGGAAGACCTCAATAAATATAAAGACTTTCGTTTACGTATTGTAAAAGGTGCGTACAAAGAGTCTGATGAAGTAGCATATCAAGACAAAGCGGATATCGATGCGAACTACATAAAACTGATTGAGTGGCATTTATTAAATGGCAAATTTACATCGATTGCAACACATGACCATCATGTCATTAATCATGTAAAACAGTTTGTTAAAAATCATAGTATTTCGAACGATAAGTTTGAATTCCAAATGCTGTACGGATTTAGAACAGATATGCAACAGGAACTTGTAAGAGAAGGTTACAACTTCTGTACATATGTTCCATTTGGGAATGACTGGTATGGCTATTTCATGCGTCGTCTTGCAGAACGCCCGCAAAACTTAAACCTAGTTGCAAAGCAAGTGTTTAATAAGAAAACGAATACAATGATTGGCCTTGCCGCGGGGGCGTTCATTTTAGGTCGCCTTACTAAAAAAGATAAATAAGAAATAGATTAGCTTTTTGGATGGAGATTACCATTCAAAAAGCTTTTTTAGGTGAAAGGTAATATGGATTTTTTAAATTCGATATTGGAAGATAATTCTCGCAAGTGGTATGATAGATAAGGAAATTCTAAGAATTATACATATCATGATGGGGGAATAAAGATGTCAAGCAACGTAAAAGTAATTTTTCAATCGAACTCACTTATTGAAGACAATGAAATAGTCAAAAACTATGTGGAAAATAGTCCTTCTGCACATTGTTCAGTTTTATTAGAAGGCACACACTACATTGTGATTAAAGAAAAATCCTCCTATACAACAGAGAAAATTCGTTCCATTGCGGGGGGAATTGCAAGAGATTTGAGCAGTCGGAAAGTAGTCACTGCGTTAATTTCAGCGACAGATCTAATTGATGAATTTGAAAATATAGAGAAAGCAGACGTTCTTACTGCTTTCGTTGAAGGTTGGGAGTTAGGAGCCTATCAATTTGTCACATATAAACCAAGTGCTGAATCATTTAAAACAGCATTAGACTTTGAAGAAGGTGACGATGTTGAATCCGCGGTTACGGCAGGTAAAATTCGTGCGGAATCAATGGCTTTCTCACGTGATCTAATGAATGAAGTATCAAACGTCTTAAATCCACAAACATTTCCAGAAGTATTAAAAAAGCAATTTGAAGGCACAGATGTTGAAGTAAATGTGCTAGATAAAGCGAAAATCGAAGAAATGGAAATGAATGGTGTTTTAACAGTTGGACGAGGCAGTCAATATGATCCATCTTTCGTTGAACTTGTGTACAAAGGTGATGAAACAAAACCGCTCGTTGCACTAGTTGGAAAAGGAGTTACGTTCGATACTGGTGGCATTAGCCTGAAGAGCGGAAGAGATTTAAGTGATATGCGTATGGATATGGGCGGGGCAGCAGCGGTTGCTGGTGCGATGACGTTACTTGCAAAGTCAGAAGCGAAAGTAAATGTCGTTGTCTTAATTCCAATGGTTGAAAATGCGCCGGATAATACGTCTGTATATCCTGGTGAAGTAATCTCTTATAAGAATGGTAAAACAGTGCAAGTTGGGAACACGGATGCAGAAGGGCGCCTCATTTTAGCAGATGCATTAATTCGCGCGGGTGAATTGAATGCGGAGTACATCATCAATATTGCGACGTTAACAGGTGCTGTTGTAAACGCACTTGGCACAGAATTAGGCGGAGTCTTTGGTGACGAAGAACTTGCTGCAGAAATAAAAAAAATCGGCGATCAAAACGGCGATTATGTATGGCCAATGCCGCTAGTTGAAGCGTATGACAGTTCATTGGATAGCGATTATGCAGATATGAACAATATTAGTTCATTAAGTAGCGCGGGTTCAATTACTGCTGGTTTATTCCTTCGTCGTTTTGTTCCGGAAAATAGTAAGTGGTTGCACGTCGATATGGCGGGTGTAATGGAAAAGAATAAAGCATCCGGCTATTATGCAAAATCGGCAACAGGTTATGGTGCGCGTCTGTTAGCTGATTTTACGACATTTGTATCTAAGTAATTTGAGAAGTGCTCAGTCATATGGCTGGGCATTTTTTTGCAAAAAATTAGTGTGAAGGGGGCTTACTGTGAGGTTTTTGATTGCGATTAGCATGATGTTTTTTCTAATGGGTTGTTCAGGTATGAATTCTGCAGATCAATTGGATGATGATTCGGATGGTTTAACAGCCTATCATGAGGATAAATATTTCGATGCATTCGTACTCTCAAAAGGAATCAACACTTTTACGGTTGTCGATGATATAGACAATAAAAGTGGGGAAATGATTGTCTCAATGGCGGAGGAAACAGATAAATCTAGTGTAAGAACGCTAAAGAAAAATGATAAAGTTAGAATTTGGTATGATTTAATTTTAGAATCTTATCCTGCTAAAACGAGGGCATATCGTGTAGAGGTGCTTGAGGAATGATTGATGATCATCCAAAAGAGCAAAGGCTATTACAGTAATGGGCTCGAAAAATTGGAAGAAAACGTTAAAAAGTACGGAAGATGGGGCGTCAATTCAATCTTGAATTGAAGTCCTATATTTATTTTGAGTTTCCCTGTTAAATATTTCAGGAATAATTTAATATACCTAAAGAAACAAATTTTTTTGTGTTAGAATAGGTTGATGAGATTACAGATTCTTCAACAAACGGGCCATTTAATAGCACAAGGCGTATTAAAGTAAAGAGAAATCCTGGTTACTGGGGAATAAATTACCGATAAACAAGACCACACTATTTTGAGATAATCAAAAGAAAATAATTAATATTACCGTGGTGATAATGTGAAGAAAATCCCTTCAAAACTAAATTTTATTTTGTTTTATACAATGTTTGTAGTAAGTACGGGTATTACCTTTTATATTGTATACAGAGATATTGATAATTCATTTTCTTTTAAATTCCTCGTTGGCTATGTGATTTTTCTTTTTCTATATCTTGTTTATTTCATTATTGCGACCGTAATCAATATAAGAAAATTAAGATGGTTTGATATTGGAAAAAGATTGTATAGATTTATTGCTTCTTTTGTTTGCCTTAGTGGGACGAGTATCATTTATTATTATTTTTTTAAATCAACAGAAATAGATTATTATCGGGTTTTTTCTCCTGCTTTGGGTATATCCTTAGGTATATCTTTTTTTGATTTAGCCTTTTCTAACAAGAAAAATGAAGATTAATACTCTGTTCAGCTAAAGGGTGCTTTAACGGAAAAATAAACATCCGATTTTCATTATCAGGCCTTTAAACGGAGTAAGAATTAGGGAACGGACAGAAGGGAATCGTGAAATATGGAAACAAATCTTTTATTCTATGAAATTCAAAAAGGTACTGTTACAACCCGTGATTATGTAAATTGGTCTTACGGTTTATTGATCAACGGAATATCATCGCCTTCCCTGAAGATTCTTTCCTCATGTTCATTTGATGATAATTTATTTGAAATTGAGTCTTACTTTAAACGGTCATTAAAGGAATTGGCAATAAAGGAACCGACATTTGAAGCATGTGCAAAGGCCCGTATTGTTTTTTTAGCAAAAAAAATAGTGAAAGCTGATGATCACAAGGAAATTTCTAATTTAGCCGACATGATTTTTCGAGTTGTTGCTATTGAGTTGGATAATTCAGATGATTTGTTCCCTTGGATCGAAATAAGTGAACTGATTGATAGGCTTGATTATGATGTTAGATGTATTACGTTGAATAAGAGAGACGTAATATCAAAAATAAAAAATGAGGCAAGGTTGTTACATAGTTTGGATCATTAACATTTCTAATTTATTTTTTTGGTGTTCCAGAAACGGGCGCAATTCTTGAAGAAGGATTTGCGTCCTTTCCACAAAATGTCCAGTTAATTGAAGATAAAAAGTGTATAAACTAGTATATCTAAGATTGTTGTAACTCCTTTATATACCAAATCATATAAAAGGTAAAAGGAGGTATTTAGATGAAACGTTTTATGTATTATTTTGTCTGGGTTCTATTTATTGGTATCATCAGTTATTTAGGCAGCCAATATTATCTGAGTTTAAAATCCCTTGCTCATGGAATGTTTGATAGCAACTTATTCATTATATATAGTCTTGTGTTTCCTGTTATTATTGGGATGCTATTAAAGCTACCCGGATTGATTAAAGACATTAAGCAACAGAAAAAATGGACATTCGATTGGGTGAAATTATTAGCAATTGGCGCCCCAACTTTTTTTATCGTAACTTCTCCTGTTTGGATTTATACCATTTGGACTTATACCTCACTTGGCAAACATTCAATATTCGCAGATTTTTTAAGAGTAACAATTAGTACCCCATTCACGACGGCAGCAGGTATAGTACTTGGATATTGCTTGTTGGATATTCTGAAAAGGTAAAACACTTTTAATTGCCAGGTATGCTTGTGTTGAAGAAACAGGTAGGGTTGGAGAACCATCTTCAATCAACGGGTGCCATATTTAAACAAGACCATCATTTCGATGGTCTATTTTACGTCCATAACATAAAGTATTTTCATCGATTCTGTGTAAAATTTTACACTGGAACTAAACAGGAGATTAGTGCAAGAAGGATTCACTGATAAAAGGAGTATTTTGTTTGTTATATTTGGATCTAGAAGGTATATAATGAAATGTTTACTACATCCTAAAAAGGCGCAGTTCACATAGGATGGTGTTAATTTTGAGGTGCTCAAAAAAATTCTTCAGTTTGTTAGTTATTTGTTTAGTTTTTATAAATGTGATGGGTCATGAAGGAATCGCTTCAGATGGTGAAATTACGCTAAAAGAAGCGATTAACATTGGTTTCGAGAGAGCAAAGGAATGGAATGCAAATGTAACTCTCACAAGTGTAAACACTGTGGATGAAACGATGGGAGGCTCGAGAGGAGAGACAGGAAAACGTTTCAAATGGTTTGTGCAATTTATGGTTCCGGGTACAGAGGATCATTTAATAATTGGTATCTCTAAAAAGAAAGTTACCGTGTTTGAACCGATTAAGCAAACTAATCAGGGTTCCAATATACCTTACAATAAGATTAAGTTGGATAGCTCTGATGTTCTCCAATTAGCAAGAGAGAAATATGGACTACAACAAGGAAAAGATTGGGCAACTGGATACCATTTTGAACTTGATAGTTTCGATGGTGAGCCCATTCTAACAGTGGTTGGAAATGATCGAAAAAACCGTTTCGCTCGAATTTCATTCAATGCCGAAAACGGAGATGTAGTTAGTGCAATACATAAATTACCGTATGGTGGAGGATTAATATCCAAACGCAATGGCACCGAAAACTTAACGAAAAAAGGGATGGCGATTACTGGAGTTGTTGCTGGAAACAAATATTTAGTGGTATGGGGAGACAAAAAACCAACACAATTTAGTACAACCAAGCAACCTTTTATTGAATGGAGCCATAATAATGGAGAAACCTGGACAGAACTCCAAGCTAATCATTATGTAACACACGCGTGGTTCGATATAAATGATCAATTATATGCAGCTACGGAAAAAGAATTATGGGCTGGTATTACATCAAAAAGCAAAGGAACGAAAATTCTTTCATTAGAACATACCATTGAGATTCTCGATTATTCAATCAACAACCATATAGCTGTGAAATTAAATGAAAGTATTTACTATACAGTCAATCAAGGGGAGAAATGGAAACAGACGATAGTTCCTGAACCATTTTATGTGGTTCAAATCTCGGATAATGGAGATTTGGTAGTACTCACAGAAGAATGGAAGATTTTGCAAAAGAGTAATGATGGGTGGAACAAGATAACCATGCCGAATAGTAATGACGTACCTGAGGATATGAAAGTGATTAATAATAGGCTATTCATTACTACACAAAGTGGAATTTGGACCCGAAATCTTAGTGAGGGGAATTGGAGAAAAATTCAAGTCGATGAAATAATAGGTAAACTTATTAAAAAAGGGGAGAAATTATTCGGCTACACACATAGGGGTGAAGCTATTTATTCCATCAACACCAAAGACGAAAGTAAATCTGTAAAAGTGTTTGATGCGAGGGATTCCATCGTTATAGATGTGGATATTATGGGAGATACTTTCTGGGCCGCAACTATACCAAATTATTCTTGGGAAGAAATGCCGATTCAGCAAAGACGATAAAAAATTCAAGGGTATATCCAGGAATGAATATTGTGAAACATTTTACTTCAACTAACGGGCGCAATTCTTTAATAAGGATTAGCGCCAATGTTACATATAAGGGTCATTTAGTCGAGTAGTGAAACTTTTATCATTCTAATTCGTATAGGTATTAGGGTTTAAAATAGGGGGTATATATATGTTGATTCTTTCAGGAATTTTAAGCGCCATAGCAAGCATATTGCTCATTTTAAGTGCGGCTTTTTATTTACGGCATTTCCAAAAAACTAAAAGACAAAGAAAACTTACACCTTTTGAATTGACACTGTCCATCGTTATACAGCTTGCATATGTTCTTTTTGCAATTAGTTTACTGATAAGGGTATTTTTTGGATAGCATTTGTTCAGCAAATGGGTGTGATTTCCGCTTGTTAACAAAAGGGCGAGGTTGTTGGGGAATAGGGGGGATTGAATGTTTACGTATTTATCTAGTGTAAGTCTATTGTTAGTTATTATTCCATTTTTTAGTTTTGAATCTCCCTATATGGTTCTTCCCTTAGTGTTCGCAACTTTGGGTGCGATTTTCGGAGTGATTAGCATTAAGAAGGAATCAGGTTTTTTAGGTAAAATCACTTTTATAATTAACCCATTACTTTTGTTGGCTGGTATTTTAATATTATTATTTTCTTTACTTTGGATAATTAGTGGTACACCAAAAAAATTGGCGACTAACAGCCGATAAAGCAATCGGGCGCAGTTCTAGAATAGATTTGCGTTTCAAATGGGCCATTTTGCCAAAAACTGAATAAGTGATAAAAGTGGGATTATACGAGAGGTGGGATGTAATGACGTGGCTTCTTTTGTTAGTTTTTTTAATCATAAGTTACTATTTTGTCATAAAAGCTAAATCAAAAAGTATCGAGAAGTCTTTTTCTTTATTATCCCTGTTAATGTTTATGTTAATGGCTACTCCAATATGGAACGAAAGATTATTTGATTACATCATAGATTTAAGTCTATTTTTGCCTTTTGTGTTTGGATTGTTAGGAATCATATTTGGATGGTTTGGTATTAAAGAGGGTACAAGAGCAAGTTTCATTCTAATAAATATCTTGGCACTACTTTTTTATCTCATTATTTTCCTTATGGGAACAATTGGTTTTCAAGAACCTTAAATGAATCTTCAGTTAACGGGCGCAATTCTGGAACAAGGACTTGCGCCCGTTCAACAATAGGGCCATTTTGTTGCAATTATGAAACTATTTCCTATCTCGTTCGTCTTGTTTGGTAAGAATATTTAGTATAAATGGAGGTATAAGTATGTGGGTAGTATTAGGGGTTATTGCAATAATAGCAACTTTTATAAATCTTTATATGTATAAGGCAGGAAAGGATTATAAGCTTGCTATGGCGCTGGGATTATCATTTACAGCACTAACACTTGTTGCAGAGTACAGTATGGTGTCCGATTGGGTAAAGGTGGAAGATTGGGCAGCTCTATTAGATGTAGTGCCTGGTATGGAAAAGGCACTATGGTTTTTGACAATAGTTTCTATCTTACTAAATATAGCACCTATACTTTTAGAACTGAAAGGTAAGAAATAATGACTTAGTGTCACGCCAGTTATATAATATGCAATTATTGTGTAAGTCTTTATATATAACTAACGGGCGCGATTATGGAATAGTTGGCCTTAAGGCGATAAAGATGCTTTAAAAGTAATAATAGTAATGACCCTAATACTTATCAAAAAATAATTGATTATATTTTAGTGCGATTCGATTAAAGAATCGTACTTTTTACTTTGTAAGATTTCAGAAAAAGTGTTAACTTTTTTGGTTGTTAAGAGTCTTATAACTGAAGAGGAGGTGTTTAATTGAGTAGGCAGGAGGAACTGTACTTAGTTTTACAAGAAAAATCAGCAATTATTTTTAAGTATTTAATTAAAAACGGCGCAAACCCCCGGGATGCTGAAGATATTATCCAAGAAGCCTTATATAAATTTATTTTATATATTGATTCAGTTGCCCCAAACAAAGCTTATAGTTGGCTATTTCGAGTAGCAATTAATGAGTACTATGATTTATATCGGAAGCAGCAAAAAGAAGTTAATGTACCTTTTGAAGGCTTTGAGTTTGTAGACGATTCATTTTTACCAGAAGACTATGTTCAACAGACAGAAATGAAAAAAGAAATTCATAACATACTGAATCGGCTTTCCCCCTTACATAAACAATTACTCCTGTTGAAGTATATGCTTGGATTAAGTTACAAAGAAATTGCTGAGATGCTTGATTTAAATCCTGGAACGTTGAAAACATATTTATATCGGGCAAGACAAAATTTTAAAAAACTCTATGTAGAGGAGAAGGAAAAATATGACAGAGAATAAAAAGGAAAAGGAATTGAACGATTTATTTGGGGGGAATTCGGTAAGGAATATTGCTGGGACAGTGAAAAAGGCAAGAAGAAAAACCATTCTACGCAATATCGTGATTACATTATTAGTGGTACTTTTCCTTGGTATTACTTTAAGTTTTTCTTGGCTATTTATTATAAGAGGGAGTCAAGACAAAGCATTGCGCGATATTGAATTATTTAGTCAAATTACCAATCCAAACGTCGAGGAATTGGGAAGCCAGAATATATCAAATGGTGTGTTTGAGGGAATTTTAACTTTTAATCGATACAAAGAGATTGAGGGAATTCCAGTAGATTGGAGTAATTATGTGATGACGTATAGCCTGTTTGGGGGAGTAAGTCCTTTTACAGGTGATCATTCTCCATTACAGATTGAAGATAAAGATGATGGACTCGTAAGGTACTACGACCGTGAGACAAAGCAAAGGATGATGAATTTTTATCATCCGGATGTAGAGTACAGTCCAATTCGTAATGACTTAAATATCTTAAAAAATTTTACAGATGACACTTTGGTCGAACTAGGGGTTTCATTTAACCAAAAATACACGCCGGAAGAGGTACGTAAATTAATTCCAAAGAATCTAACACTTAAATGGTACTGGGTAGATACTTATTCAGAAAAAGACATTGAATGGTTAAACAGGGTAAGTGATCATTCAACTGAACTAGCTACTCAAATTTATGGGTTTGCAACAAACCCTATTGATTCTTCAATGAGTGAGGAAAATTTTATTACAAATGTACAATTGGGTTTAAACTATAAAAACGGAAAATACTTCGGGGAATTTAATCGTATAGCCAATAACCTTCAAGGAGATTCTGATGAAATTGTCGAAGAAAATATTGGGATCATAGGTGGTGTGATCACGGGAACAGCTTCGGATTTAGCCGAGTTAAAGGACCTGGAAATGATTCGAGCATCTGTACTAGGCGTCACAATTAAACCAGACTGAAGATACATTGTTATAATAAGGTTTTTGAAAGGTTGTACTTAAAGTAACGGGTGCTTTTGTCGTACAGCGTTGCTCTAGAATAGGGCCGTTTTACGGAATATAGTAGGAGAGAATAAATGACAAATACAAAACTTAAAATCATTGCATTAATAACAATGCTCATTGATCATATTGGTCAATTTATTCCTAATACGCCTGATTGGTTTCATTGGATAGGCAGAATAGCAATTCCAATTTTTATTTATGCTTTAGTTATAGGCTATCAACATACTTCAAACAGAAAAAATTACATCATTCGTTTGTACCTTTTTAGTTTTGGAATGGCAGTATTAAATCTTATTTTCAACATTATTTTTAACGAAACCCAAATGTATATAACAAACAATTTTTTTGCACCACTTTTTTTAATTGTGATGATAATTTATCTGTTAGAAAAAAAGCAAAGCAAATATGTATTTTATCTTATCGTTTGGCAGGTACTAGCTTTGTTTCTAAGTGTGTTATTTGTAGAAGTATTAAGTTTAGACTTGACTAGTGATACTACAATCAATTATCAATTTTTTGGATCTGCATTCGGTAGCATTCTCTTCGTAGAAGGTGGTCCACTATTTGTACTTCTTGGCTTATTTCTTTATCTAGCCAGAAAAAAAATAAGCGGCATTGTTATCGTCTATTGCTTGTTTTCCTTGTTTTGTTATATAGCTTACGTTAAATGGGGTCAGAGACCAGATGCCCCTTATATTTATTTAGTTCAATTTGCAAGATATCAATGGATTATGATTGCTGCATTACCGTTTATCCTGCTTTATAACGGAAAAAGGGGAGCCGGTTTAAAACACTTTTTTTATATTTTTTATCCAGGACACATCTTAATCTTATATTTGATTGGAATCTATTTAAAGTGAAATTATTTATTCCGCAATCGGGCGCGCTTGTAGCATAAGTGATTGCGTCCATATCCACAATACGAACGGGCCATTTTGCTGAATTTCTCACACGAAGGGACTGATCTCCATCAAAAACAGCAAAATTATTATATTTGTCCTAATGTTAACCGTCTTGGGGATTTTAAGTGCTTGTAACAATGATGAAAAAAGTAGTGAGGATATGGAAATTACTAAAGACTATGTGATGAAGTGTATTTGGCAAGTATAAAATGCATTAAACGGCAATCAAAAATGTTCCACTTGCCAACCGTAAAATTACCTTTGAATAATTGATTCTTTATATCGATGACTTTCGCCATTAAACACAATTAAATGTGAATGATGGATTAGTCGATCAATGACTGCTTCAGTTAAAATTGGATCGCCAAACACATGATTCCACTGACCAAACTGAAGGTTAGTAGTGATAATAATGCTTTTAGCTTCGTAACACATTGAAATGACCTGAAATAGTAGTTCTGCCCCTTGTTTATGTAAAGGGATATAACCTAGTTCATCCAAAATCAAAAGGTCTAATTTTTCAATTTGCTTAAAAAGTCGATTCAGTGTGCCTTTTTCGTTTGCGTCGAGTAAACGATTCACTAACGATGCCACAGTATAGAATTTAACGGACTTGCCATACTTTTGTATGGCATTTAGCCCGATAAGCGTTGATAAATAAGTTTTTCCAGTACCAACACCACCGTAAAAAATCAGATTCTCCTGTTGTTCCATAAACCTTCCGGTTAATAAATACTCCTTGTCCAATTCCTGATTCAAAATAATATCCTTCCAGTCGAAAGGATTGCCACCAACTTTCGGAAACGTTGCTGGTTTTAGTAATAGATTGACTTTACGTTCTTCCCGTTGTTGGATTTCATTTTCAAAAAGCTGTAATAGGTATTCCTCATTTGAGGTAGCTTTAATCTCGTGATAATTTTCCCTTATCCAACTCAACTTCAATCGCTTGGCATACTCCTGAATCTGTGTATTCAATTAATCCCAGCTCCTTCCATAAGCTGGTCGTAGTGCGCCAGTCCCCTTGAAATTTCGGGCATACTTGGCAAAGCCTTTTTAAATTGTACTTCTTCTCGAATGCCACGCCCATTAATAAGTTGGTAAAATACTTGTTTAATAGATTCTATAGAAGGATGACCATACTCGGAAGCTATGATTAATGATTCCGTAACTTTTTCAAACTGATGATTTTTCAGCACAGATGACAAAAACTTAAGTGCTTCTTGCTTTTCAGAAACTGTACAAGCATCAAGATATGTTTGCCATTCAGATGGCAGCTGATCATAAAAACTCGTGTATTTAAGTGCCAAAGGGCGTTTGGCCATCAAGTTCAAGTACGGCTGCCATTTCATTGACTTCCTGTACTGTCCATATAGCCGCGAATGGCTTACTACTAATTGATGCTCATCCGTAAGGATGTCGATTTTATTGTAAGAGATTCTAACTACTACCTTATTTAATGCAAATCTTGGTGAGGTAGAATATGAGTTTTTCTCAATTCTAATGTAACCATATTTATCGGCTTTCAAAGTTTCGTATCTTACACAACGATATTCTTTGCTTGGAAGAATCAAACTTGCTTTTTGATCTTCTTCAAACAACTGGGATATTAGGGTTTCCTTTTCGTAATGTTTCCGTTCACGGTCATTCTCTGATTTCTCCCATAGACCCTTATTAAGCTCATCCAAATCCATCACATGCAGGCTTGGAAGTAAAAAGTTATTCCTAACATACTTCACCATCGCTTCTACATGTCCTTTTTCATTACCGCTATTGGGATTACAAAATTCATAATCAAATCCATAATGAAGAACGAAGTTTTGAAAGTCCTCGGTTAATTGCCGTTCACCATTCGGCAGTATCTTTTTAACAGCTGGCGAAAGATTATCAAATCTAATCGTTCTCGGTACACTACCAGTGTAATGGAAAATTCTCTTTAGCCCCTCTAAGAAACATTCCTTATTTTGAGAAGGAAATACTTGAAAATAGAACGCATTACTATAAGGGTAAGATAGCACTAAGTATGGTAAAACTATTTCTTCTCCTTGGTATTGGAAAGGAGCTTCTCCAAAGTCTACTTGTGCAGCACCAGGCTTATTGTCCAATGGTAAAGCTGCTTGACTAGCTTCATCAAGCAATTCAATTTTTCGATTAGCAACGTAGTTGCGGACTGTCCGATCCGAGCCTGTAAAATTAAATTTCTCCTTCAATTGTTCCCATATTCTTTTGGCTGTCCTACGAAACTTTTTCTTCTTCTTGAAGTCTTCTAATAACCATTCGTCTACAATATGTTTAACAGGATCCATGACGGGGGAAGGTCTATTTTGTTTAGGTTTGATTTCTGGATTAAAGTCTTCCTTCTCCGCGTATTTCTTAACTGTTCTAGGGTCTCTACCTATTCTTCTTGCAATATATGCATAACTGCAATCTTTTCTATTCGCTTCATGTCTGATATAATTAATTTCGGCCACTGCCAACATCTCCTTAATACCTCCTGCATGACTTTGTCCCAAACAGGAAGTGTAGTAGTATTTCGGATTGTTGGCAAGTGGTTTTTTAATTTATGTAGGCCCTCCGGGCATACATAAATTAAATGCCATCCCTTACATTTTTATTGTGCCATAAACATGATGAAGAATGCTAAGGAAGGATTGAGCGCTAAAGAAGTAAAAGAGGTGTTTGGAGAGCCTTTGCTTTCAGACACAGTCGATAGTACAGAGACATGGCTGTACTCTACTCCTGCTGACGATACAGATTATAAACCTTCTTTGGAGGCAGTGAATCACCAGGCTATTTTAGACGAGGTTGTTGATTATGAGCTGTATATAAATTTTTTAGATAATAAAGCTTATATCTATTCATATTTCTATAAATCTGGTGAAGATGTACGTGAATATCAAGTGTTGCCGGACGGAGCAGAACCGTCAGATATACAAGTGACAACGTTTGATTAAGAATGAACAGTATCCATATTTGCAGAGTTCACTATCGGGCGCAATTCTTTAATAAGGATTAGCGCCTGTTCAGTAATAGGGCCGGTTTGTTCAACAAGCAATATTAAATTCGATAATTTTAATGAAGTTGGAAATACTACACCCAAAGATAATTTGAGGTGATTAAAAATGATAAGAACAATTTCGTTTTTATCGATTTCATTCTGTTTGCTGTTTTTTGTAACTGTATTTGCAGCTGCACACGATAACCCCCGACCATATGAAGAAATATATCCCGAAATTGGATACAAAACTGTAGATGAGGCATTGAATGATTTTGAACAACATTTTAACCAAAGCCTTAAGTTACCATTGAGAGTACCCCCGTTAATTTTTACTCATTATTTTGGAAGATTTAATAATTCTGAGGGTGACATCAATGACTCATTTGAAGTGATTTTTATAAACGATCAATCATCTGAAAATCATTATAATATTAGTGTTCGTCCCATTAAATATAAGGTTCCTGTACAAGAAAAATATGTGTTAGAAACATTTACATTAAAAAATGGAAATGAAGCCATTTACTTGACGTTTTCAGGTTTTAATATACTGGTTTTCGAAAGAGATAATTGGCAGTATATGCTGCAGATTGATAAGAGGGTTTCGAATAAGGTTACTTCTGAAACCTTGTTAGACATAGCCAATTCAATGGATTAATAATTTTTACAAGTAACTTTGTAATTCAACTAACGGGCGCAGTTGTTGGTGCGAAACGTTCCTGGCTCAAATGAAATGTGGTCACACAATTTCGATAAAGGTCAGGCAGTTTCAGTTTCTGAAAATTGAAGGGTTATATCGAGAAGTCGAATGAGGAGGTAACGCTCTGAAAGGCTTCCTCTGCGTCGAGTAGCACGCCGATTAGTAAGAAAAAGCGTGTTATAAGCTCGGCTAATAGGCGCGAGAATTTACCGTAACAGTCCGGCTGACGAAAGCCTACCCGATGGGGTGGTGTAAATCATGGTGCTTGAGTTGAACAGATATGGTGAGAATGCAATGTAAATACAACAAGATACTGTATTGCTGGCGAACTTCCGAATGTACGGGTCTAGACGCGCATTATATAGAAATGTATTTACTACCAAATGTAGGGTTAGCTGTGGATGAGTAAGAATCGACAATATAAAAGTCCACCTTGCGTTATAGGCGCTTGCAAAGCTAACGGGCTCATAGGAAGCACCTAAGTTTGTTCCATAATAGATATAACTCAACGTTGTAAGCTGATAACGTGGAGGGCTTACTCTCGGTGAAGCGTTGAAAAGAAAAATAGTAGTGAGACTAGCAACTGTATAACTTTTCTTCATATCAGTGAAAGTGGTGGCACAGTACCGTCGAAGCGTGTAATGAACGTGGAGGGATAGCCACTAGACTAATTAAAGATTCTTTCAACCATGCGAGACAGTTCTTATACGATTAATAAGGTTCTTGTAAGACTAATAGAGGTTCAGCTCCAAAGGAGCCACCGACTTGTTAAAACGAAAGAAACTGAGGCACAACGAGTATTATGATATGCAATATCATTTTGATTCTTTATATGCTAAAAGTGCTGATGGTCAAAATTTTTATGGATTACTTGATTTAATGCAATCTGATGAAAACATTCGATTAGCTTATCGTAATATTAAACGAAATACCGGCAGTAGAACTGCTGGATATGATGAATTAACGATTGAAGATATAAGTCAATTGTGCGTAGTGGAAGTTGTATCAACGATACAACGAATGTTTGAACGCTATACACCCAAAGCCGTTCGGCGGGTTTTTATCCCGAAGGCAAATGGGAAAACACGTCCATTAGGGATTCCGACCATTTGGGATAGATTATTCCAACAGTGTATTCTTCAAGTGCTTGAGCCAATCTGTGAAGCAAAGTTTTACAAACATAGCTATGGTTTTAGACCGAATCGCAGTACGCATCATGCAAAAGCTAGGTTCGAGACGCTCATTAATCGGGCGTGTTTATATCACTGTGTAGACGTCGATATTAAAGGATTCTTTGACAATGTAAATCATGCCAAATTATTAAAACAAATGTGGTCGCTGGGTATTCGTGATAAAGCACTACTCTCTATTATCTCGCGTCTTCTAAAAGCTGAAATTATAGGGGAAGGATTCCCAACTAAAGGCACGCCTCAAGGGGGCATATTATCGCCCCTGTTATCTAACATTGTATTAAATGAACTAGATTGGTGGGTTAGCAATCAATGGGAAATCCTTGAAACAAGAAAGCCATATAAATCGTATGCTGGCAGATACAATGCATTGAAAAAATCGAACTTGAAACACTGCTATATAGTAAGATACGCGGATGATTTTAAAATTCTTTGTCGCACTCGCTCGCAAGCGATAAAAATGCATTATGCAGTGAAAGATTTTCTTCGAAAAAGACTCCATCTTGAAATTAGTGAGGAAAAATCGAAAGTGGTCAACTTAAAGAAAAACTCATCAGAGTTTTTAGGGTTCCGTCTTAAGGCACATCGGAAGCAGACGAATAAAAGAACTCTTTATGTTGCCCGATCACATATGACTAAAAAATCACTTGATAATGCACAAATAAAGCTCAAACAGGCAATAAAGGTAATTCAGAAACACCAATCGCCTGAAAATGTTTGGCGATTAAATACGGTAATAATGGGAATACAGAATTATTATTCCGCAGCATCGCACATCACATTAGACTTAAATAAGCTGAGCGGTCGTCTTAATAAAGCGTTATTCAATCGTTTAAACGAAATGAGGAAAGAAGCATCGTTTCAGGAACTCACAAAAACCTTACAGAAACGGTATAAGGGTTATGAATGTAAACTTTATAAAATAAAAGGAATGGTACTTGTCCCAATCCATGCCCAACGTTGTAAGGTGAACCTTAATTTTTCTCAATCTATCTGTAACTACACTACCGTAGGTAGAAATAAAATCCACCAAAGTTTGCGGGCAATTAATAAACAAGTTTTCGATTATGTGATTAAACAATATATACCTAACCGTTCCATAGAATATAATGATAATCGGATTAGTCGCTTTATTGCGCAATACGGGAAATGTGCCATTACAGGAATTGAATTAGGACGAGATGACTGGCACTGTCATCATAAAACGCCGTTCCATCTTACACAAGATGATTCATACGGAAATTTAATGATAATACATCAACCTGTTCATCGTCTCATTCATATGAGAAATCCAGAAAAAATACATTTGCTTTTAAACGTACTCAAGTTAGATGAAAAGCAAATAAAAAAGGTTAATGAATTGCGTGAGCAATGTCTGAACGATGCAATCTGATTCTACATTTCATCTTGCATATACATAAAAATTACGAATGAATTGGATTAGTTGGAACGCCGTATGAAGCGAAAGTTTCACGTACGGTGTGAAGTGGGGGAAAAGCTGGCGATAACGTCAAAGGCTTACCTATCACTATAGGAAACATTGTGCCTGAAACGGGCCAAATTAAATTAAAGGGGTGTATATATGAGCAAAAGTAAGGATAATAAAAACAAAAGTGAAGGCATTCGCAAAATTATAGATTGGTTACCGGAATTAGTATCTGTTCTTATGTACATTCCAAGATCAGTGATGAAATTAATTAGAAATATATTTTAATACCATTCTTTAATAATCGGGCGCTTTTCCTGAATAGGTAAAGGCGCCTTTTCTGAACTTTTTCGAAATCCCAAGGGCCTGTACTTTGTTATACCGTTCGATTGTCGAATAAAGATTGAGTAAACCGATCATACTGAAATCAAATTAATTGATTCATAGTATGGGAGCGTGAAAAACATGTTGTTGTCGGAAGCATGGGAAAAGTATCAGTTTGACAAAAGAATTGAAGGTTACTCACCTTTAACATTAAAGATGTATGGCTTTCAATGTAATCTTCTAAAGCGTTATTTTGGTGATGTCATAATGGGGGATATTACAACCGAAAATCTCAAGAAATACTTGGGAGAGGCGGGAGGGCATTTGAAACCATCTAGTTTGGGTCACCGTGTACGTTTTATTAAGTCGTTGTTTAAATGGGCTCATGAGGAAGGTTTTATCTTTAAAAATCCGGCTGCAAAATTAAAAGAGCCTAAATTAGGAAAGCGAATTCCAAAATATCTTTCCAAACATGAAATTGAACTTCTTCGGGAAGGTTGTTATACATCGCTGGAGAATGCTTTATTTGAGTTTTTTTATTCAACAGGTTGTCGAATCGGTGAAATTGCGAAATTAAATCGAAATGATATTAACTTCGCGGGAAACTCGGTAATTGTCCATGGGAAAGGTGACAAGGAAAGAGAGGTTTATTTTAATATACGCTGTGCGATTTGGTTGAAAAGGTATTTAGACGAACGCGACGATGAAGAACCCTGTCTATTTGTCACAGAGCGTAAACCAATTAGACGTATGAGTATAGATTCTTTAAGATACGTTGTTAAACGTATTTCTAACCGTGCCGGAATCAACAAAACAATTCATCCTCATCAATTACGTCACAGCTATGCTACACATCTTGTTGACAATGGTGCACCACTTGAAGTGATTCAAAGTCTTCTAGGTCATGAAAAAAGTGAAACGACAAGGATTTACGCCCATCTTAGCGGGAAATTAAGATATGATTTTTATAACAAGTTTTTTTAAAAATATCTCTTGTTATTTGTATGGTATTTCAAAAACTCAAATATATTTATATTAGAATTATCCAAACGGTTCGTATGAGTCAGATGGAAAGGAAATTTAATTAGTTGATGTTCATAAACGGACCAGATTGATAAAAGAAAAATAAAAAGTTTGGTATAGGTGTTCTTGTAGTAATAGTTTTCTTGTTGGCCATGTTTTTCTTACTCGAGGTTAGCTAATCATATACAACAAAAGAGCGCGGATTGTTTGAAAATAAAAATGCCCAGGCATAAAATCCTGGGCATTTTTTCTGCTTATTCTATTTTCAATTCGGTTTCGTTTTTGTGTTTTCTCCCTATAAACCGAACCAACTCCTATTACAGTCATTGCCCTTTCTTGGTTTCATTCACAAACCAGCACTTGTCTAACAAAAACACTTTTTTTCGCTTCACATCGATCCACAATCGTGAAACCTGCTTTTTCAATCATATCATCGATTGTATCAATCGTAACGACAACTACTTTTTTCGCGATGCGGCGTGCTTGGACTAAAATATCTTGCTGATCCCCGGGGGATGCCTTCGAAAAAATATTGTAAGGCATGTCAATAATCGCGACATCATAGGTTTTTGTAATATCCGCAATAGGGCGCGGTTTAACTTCGCAAGCATAACCAAAATAGGCGATGTTTTCACTTGTATGACTCGTGACTAACGGATTAATATCGCTTCCGACAATATCAAATCCCATTGAAAGTGCCTCAACGAGTACGTTCCCAATACCGCAACAAGGGTCAATGACTTTAACGCCTTCTGGATTCGGTGCTGCAATGTTTGCGACGGTTCTTGCAAGACGTGTACTGAGCGCAGTGGAATAGCTATGTGGTTTGTTTTGATGATGACGCCAAACAGATTCACTCTCTACATATTTTCCGAAATACCAATGTCCATCGATAACAGCAAATCCGAATACGTCTTCAGGATGGTTTAAATCAGGTTCTCCGTTCATTTGCAAGCCAATTTCTCGTTCAAGCTTGCGCCGGTCAACTAGTTCCATTTTGGGGGTCGAATTTAATGGCCGTGTGTTTAAACTCACCACTTTAAAAGTTTCCTCACCCATTTCCAATGAAGCTGCTTGCTGAATGAGTTTATCCCAACTCTCTGCCTTGAATAAAACATCAAGCCGTTCTTTCATGAATGGACTTCGACTCGGTTCGACTTGAAGTGAACTGAATAGTACATTGGTCAATGAATCAAAACCAAAAAAAGAACGCATTTCTAATCGACATAAGTCCTCATCGTCTCTATGTCGTGCATATAGGTAGATAAATTTTTGTGGGCTCATTGATTCTCCTCGATTGTTTCCACCATCTGGAAAATAAATGAGTAGACGAGTTCATATGCCTCTAAAAAAGTCATCTCTTCCTTGAAACCTTCTATATAATTCATTGCAATATTCATATTCCATAAATTATCTTGGCCAGAAAAAGCAACACTAAATCGGCCAATTTCACCCGATACATGATTGTCTACATATGTTTTAATCGCTGTTTCTTGTTGTTTGTTCATTTTCAAACCGAATAAAGCCGTATAAGTACCAAACACATCATCGATTTCCATTGAAAGTGCGTCGACACCTACTAGATCAAAGAACTTTGATTCGACGTATAGAAATTCTTCCTGACGAGATTTTAGATGCTCAATCTTTTCCTCTAAAAACTTAGGCGTTTCCACGATAATGAGTGCAATCGTTTCCTTTTCACAACGCTCTACATAAGCATCTTGAAACCTTGTTGTGTTTTCTTTTGTAATCACTTCCATATCAGCTGGGATTAGATTGTGTCTTTCAGCGTAATGTTTCTCTACTTTATATAGTTCAATTTTTTTAGAATCATTTTGGATTAATTCAGAAATATATCTCGACATATTTTGTTTTAACAAATCGCTTCACTCCTTCAACTATCAAGTTATATCCTATCACAAATAAGCGCTAGACGGTGATTCATCTCACATTAAATTGGGTTGTGCAAATGAGAAGGAATTGTGTATATAAAAACAGATAATTAGATATACGTTAATGAGTGGAAATCATCATTGTTTAGATTTTATGCTTTATCAACTTCTTGGAAAAATCAGTGAATATATATGCTAGAGTAGTAACATACAAATAATTATCAACACTGAAATGCAAGAAAGGATGAGGAGAATGACTGAGTGGCAACCACTCGAAAAAGCGATAAACGCAATCATGAAACGTGATCAAATTCCTGGCGCAGCCGTTGCGATTTCAAAAGATAATGAAGTGATATTTGCGAAAGGGTTTGGAAAAGCAAACATAGAAAATAATGAAAAGGTAACGCCAAATACAATTTTTGGTACGGCATCCATTACGAAATCTTTCACGGCATTAGCAATAATAAAATTAGAAGAAGAAGGGAAGTTAGCGCTTGATGATGCCGTTAAAAAACATCTTCCACAGTTTGAACTGAACGGATATGAGAATATCGAAGCCATTAAAATCCATCATCTGCTATCCCATACAACAGGGATTCCGACGATAGAACGAAAAGAACAACTGAAAGAATTTACTGGGCATCTACTTTATTTAAAAGAAGCTGACATACAACCGTTAGGCGAACCAGGTGCATATTTTTGTTACAACAATGATATGTTTTTGTTACTCGGTGCCATCATTGAAAGGGTAACCGGTCAAAATTATAAGGAATTCATTAAAAAAGAAATTATTCTTCCAAGCGAGATGAACAGAACTACTTTTGAGTTAAGTGAAGTTGCGGAATATGATGACGTCGCGACGCCTTATGTATTTGAAAACGGCTATCTTAAAAAATGTGCATGGCCCACGCTCGGAAATTATGCAGTAGGAGGCGGGATACGGTCAACTGTGCTCGATTTAGTTAAGTACGGTCAAATTTATTTAAAAGAAGCGAATATAATGAGTGAACCTGTTCACCAAACACATGGAACGCGTGCATATGGCTATGGTCTTCATATCACACCGAATTATGGCGAAGTCACACTTGTTGAACACGGTGGAGGACAACCTGGCGTCTCTTCCAACTTTGGTTTTATTCCAGAAGAAAATATTGTCATCGCTGTGCTGACAAACGTAAGTGGTGTGAATGCAGGGGATATTTGGTTATGTGCAGCGAATGCCGCTCTTGGGATTCCATTGACACGTTTAAGATCTATTGAACCCCATTATCATATGAAAGAGTATGAATTGCCGAAGTTTATCGGGACCTATCAAACTGGAGAAGGAGCAGTCATCGAAATCAGTTCAGCTATTGGACAGCTACAAGCAACGGTAAAAGCGAAAAATTACATGCTTCGTGCAAGTAATGAAGAAACCCTTGTCCTACAACCGATTGAAGAGCCCATTCGTTTTTATTTCGATGAAAATGATGAGGCATGGGCATTGTTTTACGGACTTCGCATGTACGTAAAAAAGGAGGAGTAGCTATTAAACCAGTCATTGGGATTACGGCGAGCAGAAACAAAAAGGGTGCAGCCATTGTCAATGAGACATATATCCAAGCAATTTTAAAAGCGGGTGGAAACCCGATCATCTTACCGAGTAATCTTGTAGGTAACATAGGGGACCTTATTCGTATTGTAGACGGGGTTGTACTGATAGGTGGCGGTGATATTGACCCGACCCTTTTCAGTGAAGAACCACATATTCACTTAGGTGAGGTAGACCCAATGCGTGACGTTGCTGAAATTGCATTAGCAAAAGCAGTGTTACGGACGAGAAAGCCGCTGCTTGGCATTTGTCGTGGTCTTCAAATTTTAAATGTTGCGATGGGCGGAAATATGTACCAAGATATCTATTCTCAACGTGAAAACACAACCATTCAACATAGCCAACAAGCACCTACTTGTCATCCAACCCATTTCGTGAAATTAAAGCAAGGAAGTTTACTGCAAAAAATTGCGACTGAAGAAACGATAAAAGTGAACTCCTTTCATCATCAAGCGGTGAGAGATGTACCACAACCATTACAAGTGTGCGGCATTGCAAGTGATGGGATTATCGAGGCAATCGAAAGTACAATTCACCCTTTTGTTTTAGGGGTACAATGGCATCCAGAAGCATTGGTACAAAAAGAGGATAAGATTTCTATGAAAATATTTGAAGCATTTATTCATAAAAGCAAGGAAAGTAGAGGATAAAAGATGCATGTCATTGACTTACATTGTGATGTATTACTGAGGTTATACGAAGCAAAAGGAACATTATCATTCGAAAACGCACCTGAACTGGATACGAATTTTGAAAAGTTAATAAAGGGCAATGTTCGTGTGCAAGCTTTTGCCATTTTCATATGGCCGAATATGGATGCAAATGAAAAGTTCCAAGCAGCACTTGACCAAGTGTATTATTTTTACACGGAAGTGCTTGGAAAAAATCCGAATATGAAACTCATTAAGGAATGGAGTGATTTTGATACATTACAAGCCGGAGAAATCGGAGTATTATTAACGTTAGAAGGGGTCGATGCGATTGGCAATGACTTGAAAAAGTTGACCATTTTATATGAGTTGGGCGTCCGCTCGATTGGACTCACTTGGAATAATGCCAATTTAGCAGCTGACGGAGTGGGAGAACCTAGAGGAGGTGGGTTAACCAACTTTGGACGAGAGATTGTCCAATTTAATAACGACCATAAAATTTTAACAGACGTCTCGCATTTAAGTGAAAATGCTTACTGGGATGTAATGGACGAAGCTAAATATCCAATTGCAAGTCATTCTAATGCGAAGGCGATTTGTGATCATCCAAGGAATTTATCTGATGAACAAGCGACAGCGATGTTTGCAAAAAACGGGTTGGTTCATGTTGTTTATTGTCCCCAGTTTGTAAAAAGTGAAGGCGATGTGACGATTGACGACCTCATTTTGCATATAGACCATCTTTGTGCTTTAGGTGGCGTCAATCACATCGGATTAGGTTCAGACTTTGACGGGATTTCTACAAAAATTATTCAATTAGAAGATGCTTCCATGCACCCAAATCTAATCAATGAACTATTAAAGCGTTATCGCGAGGACGAAGTAAAAGGATTTGCCCATCAAAACTTTTTGAACAATCGTCCACAATAAAAAATAGACCAAATGCGGTTGAGAACTGCATTTGGTCTATTATCCCGTGGTAATTATCGCCGTTTAAAACGACTTTTTTGATTCGATTGTAGACGTCCTAGACGACTTTGGATGTCGTCTTTCATTGCATTCATTTTAGCTCCATCAATTTTGATTGAAGTGATGGCATCGTTCTGGACCGTAACATGAAACCAACTGCCAGGCTTACTACCTGATGGGAGTGAAGAAGCAGGGAGTATATATTCTTTTTGAATACTTTCTACGAGAAGTACAGCTTGTTTGTTACTGGTCATGCGATCAAAGTATGCTGAATACATTTATTATCCTCCTATACAAGCCAAGTTCTGGTCTTTAATATCTTCTAAACGTTTTTCACCAATCCCGCTGATGGTAAGTAGATCATTCAAAGTTTGATATGGACGAAGCCGAACAAGTTCAGCGGCAGTTTTCTCCCCAATATGTATGATTTGTTGTAAGTCTTCAGTAGAAGCCGTGTTAATGTTGATACATGTATCGCCTAGAACTGGGGGAGGCAGCGTGCCTTGTTTTTCAGTCATAATATGATATTTATGACCATCTGTCTCTACTAATATTGTACCGTATTGATCAGTTCCATAAACAATTGTATGATGTGCATTTACTCGTTCAATCACTTCCATATCTGGAAGACCATAGGCGTTATTCATTCCTGCTGAATAAATCGCAACTTCAGGATTGACTGCTTCTAAAAATGGTACACTAGTTGACGTTTTAGAACCATGATGGCCAAGATGTAAAATATGGGCGTTTAAATTAGCGCCGCTTGCAAGCATTTTATCTTCTGCCGCACGTTCTGCATCGCCTGTGAACAAGAAAGCAATATCGCCGTATTGGATACGTATCACGATCGAATTACTATTTGTATTTAGGGATAAATCCATAGGGTGAACGACATCTATTTGAAGGGCACCGATATCGAAAGTTTCGCCTGCTCTCGGTTCATAGTAATCGACCCCATTCTTTTCTATCGCTTCCAAAGCATTCAGAAAAACTTGGGAATTCATTGTGTCCCCGTTCATCCATACTTCTCCAACATTGAAAGTGTTAATGATTTTATCTAGCTGACCGATATGATCCGCATGTGGGTGCGTAATCGTAATTAAGTCAATCTCGCTAATTTTTTCTTTTTGTAAATAATTAACAACATCATTCGCATTCCAATCTCCTGTATCAATTAGAATATTGAAAGCTTCCTCTTCATCAACCAATTGCAATAAAGTCGCATCAGCCTGTCCAACGTTAATATAATGAACGCGTAAAGAAGGGGATGTTTCTTCAAAAAAGGCTTCTTGTCTATTATTTTCATCAATCTTTTCAACTGTTGACGGCGTCACATCATGTGTACAACTTGCTAAAAGCCATGCAGACAATAATAGCAAAGGGAAAAATAAAAACCGTCTCAAATTCATCGTCCTCCAATAAAAAACACTTCATAAATCTCCTATATCATCTCTCAAATAGGCAATGAAACTGATTATAGCATATCAGTTCGTATCATATGTAAAGGATGATTTTGAGATAATCAACATAATAAACAACTCAGCTACAGAGCTGAGTTGTTAAGTCCTTTTTAACACGGTAGAATTCAAAATAAGATTTAGTATGGACATAAGAAAAGCAATGAGCAATGCGATACCAAAACTGTCAATGACAAACCCATTTCCAACAATTCTTTGTGTTAGAATTAACATGAAAGCATTAATTACGAATAAAAATAAACCAAGTGTGAAGATAGTCGCAGGCAATGTAAATAAAATAAGCAAAGGCCGTACAAGTATATTGACGAGCGCTAAAATAAAACTGGCCAAAATAGCTGTACCTATGCTTTCGACGTGAAAACTAGGAATTATTAAAGAGAGAAACAGAAATAAAAAAGCATTTACTAAAATTCCACCGAACCATTTCATTGAATCCCAACCTTTCAGTTAATGGCTACAATCATCTTATCTTTATAGTATGAAGTATTAAAGAGATTATTGTTTCATAACAAAATGCAAAAAGCATGGTGCTTATAAAAGCAACCATGCTTTCTCCACTTCTTCCGGAAAATTTGTCTACAATACATCCTGTCTGACGATACTTTACGCTCGTCTTCCAGTCAATACTGCCATACTGTCTTCTTAATCCGATGGGGATAAGGAGGTTACAATCTTCTATCTGTAACACAGACCTTCCACAGTAGGCGTTTGTTGCACTTACACAAAAAACTTAATTTCTGACTAAACATCTTTTGTCTGTCCCAAATGAATCGTGACGAGATTGTTTGTCCGTCAGTCATGCAAATTTTCCGCCAAGGCTGTGCAGTTCCACGTAAAAGGTTCCCTGTGATTCACAGTTCACCAATTCGTAATGTAGCCTTGTATTTTTAATATACCCCCAATTTTATCCGATGAAACCTAAAATCTCCTTGATTTACAGAAAGAATTTAAATCCATACAATAGGTGTATAGGAAATTGGAGGGGAGCTTCATGGGTAAAGGAAGTTTTTCATCGAGAGAGCGTTTATTAGAAGTTGTACGAATCTTACAAGAGCATACAGATGTAAATCATATGTTAGATATTCATGAAATACATGGATATTTTCCAGAAAGTTCGAAAGTAGGCATTCGTGGTGTGCGAGATGATATACAAGCGCTTGAGGATTCGAATGCGTTTCCCGTGATTTCCGTTCAAGAAAAAAATGGATTGAAAAAACACTATTATTATGACGGGCGCCTATTTGAAATTCACGAGCTTCGATTATTAATGGATGCGATTGTAGCGGCAAAGTTTATTCCACAAAATGAAGCAGAACGATTATTTATGAAAATTCGAAAGTTAACGAGTCAACATTTAGCGAAACAATTAATGAACGAATTATACGTAACTGAAAAAATCGATTTCAACACGCAAGAAGTAACCACATTTGTGCAAAACCTACATGAAGCGATACATGAAAAAAAGCTTGTCACGTTTCAATATGGACGGTATGGGACTGACCTTCAGTTTCAATTAAGTAATGATGGTAAATTATATGAAGTGAAACCACTTGGACTCGTTTGGAATCGTGACCGATATTATTTAATTGCCCATTATATTCCTAAAAACCAAGTGAGACAATATCGAGTGGACCGAATGCGTAATGTTCGTGTATTGGAAGAAGATTATGTGCCAGATCCAGACTTTAATCTTCAAGAACATATAAAAAATATGATCTATATGTATAGTGGAGATATGATTTCACTTGAGGCGGAGTTTTCAGAAACGCTTATTAACGTTGTCATTGATCGGTTTGGTTTGGAATCAAATATCCAAAGTCAAGATAATGGGAAATTTGTTTTAAAGGCGAAAGTAGCGATGAGTGACGGGTTAATTGGCTGGTTATTACGATGGGGAAGTGATGTCAAAGTACTCCATCCACCTGTACTCGTTCACACTATGAAAGAAGAAATTAAAAAGTTAAATCAACATTATGAGTAACCTTTGTAGATTTGAGCAAAGGTTACTTTTTTTATTCATTTATACTGAAGGTGAATAAAAAATGGAGGCGGAAAATATGAAGAAACGATTATATGTATTGGGTGTTGTCTCTCTATTATTGTTGACGGCTTGCGGAGATATTGACGCCAAAAATGACCGTGAAGTGATGTCTAACGAGAATTCGACGTCAGAAGAACAAGAGAGCGAGATAAAAGAGGAAGTTGAAAAAGAGGAAAAAGAGAAAGCGGTCGGTACACGTTCAAATCCATTGCCATTTGGTGACACAATTACTGTAAAGGAAAGAATTTACGATGACAGTTTTAACGGCTATGATGCTTCTTTAGAAATTACATTGCTTGAAACGATTCGCGGGGAAGAAGCCTGGGCAATTATTCAAAAGGAAAACCAATTTAACGAGTCTGCTGAAGATGGATTCGAATATGTGTTAATAAAAGTAAAAGGCTTTTTAAAAGACGCTGATACGGACGATGATAGTTTATTTTTCTCGTCATTTGATTTTGATTTTGTATCCGATGATGGCGAGGTATATGGTATGACTTCCGCGGTGATTCCTGATGAATTGCAAAAGGAACTGTATAACGGTGGTACAGGGGAAGGTTATATTTACGGGCAAGTGAAAGTGGGCGATGACTTCAAAGTATCTTATGATTCAAGTGAAGGGTCCCCAGTATTCTTTTTCGTAGAATAAATGACCAAAACTTTTAATAATTTGGAGGGTTTATGTTGAAAAGATTTGTTGTTTTATTATTATTGTTAAGTTTAATGGGGGCTTGTTCTTCCGAGCAACCAACTAAAAATGCTGAAGATGGGCAAGGAATGGAAGTAGAAAAGGGTCTGCTCAATGTAGAAGTAACACTCCCGCCGCTTTTTTTCGAAGGTGAAAACATCGACGAGGTGATTGCAAATGCGAAAGCAGAAGGTATAAAAGACGTTAAGAAAAATGAAGATGGTTCTTTAACTTATAAAATGTCAAAAGCGAAGCATAAAGAAATGCTGGATGAAATGAAGGACACCATTATCGAACAAGTCAATGAGTTGGAAACGGGTGAGGATTTTCCGTCAATCCAAACAGTTTCTTATCATAAAGCCTTCAAAGAATTTACATTACAAGTAGATAAGGAACAATATGAGAACAGCTTTGACGGATTGGCGACGATAGGTCTAGGACTTGTCGGTGTGTATTATCAAGTGTTGGATGGTACGGATATTGAGCAAACCAAAGTCATGATTCATCTAGAGGATGCTGCAACGGGTGAAGTGTTCGACAGTATGGTCTATCCAGATGCGTTAGACGAATAAAGGTGTGGGTGAAGTCTTACATTTTAATTGTGTATATTGCCACAGAATCTGCGAATACTAATCACAATTCGTTAATTCCAACAAAGGAGTGGCAACTGTGGCGAAAAAAGATAATAAATCACATCATGATAGAGGGGTAAAGCTCAATATTAATCGTCAAGAACATTCGAATAGCCTTATCCAACATCGGGATCCAAGGTTGAATCAGCAGGAAATTGCACGACAGAATTTAGCGCAAAATCATAAAGATGGTAATGAAAATTACCAGGAAGCCCAACTGCGACTTGCAGAAGCAGCTGAGGAATTCGATAGCTTAGATTTTTCTCCGGAAGACTGGAAACATAAAAAATAACAAAGAGGGAGATAGCAACTGAACTGAACCCTTATTTACGGACAGTTTAATAAAAAGGACTTTTTACAGTCTAGGCTGCAATTAGGTGACTTCGGTATTGTGCCGGAGTCATCTTTTTTAACGTCCATTGTTTGCGCGTCGTATTATAATGCTCCAAGTATTCGTCTATCATTTCCCTTAATTCACGTAAATTACATGCTTCCTCATAATCTACTTCATCTTTAAAATGCCCAAAGAAAGACTCCATTGGTGCGTTATCTAAACAGTTTCCTCGACGTGACATCGACTGAAGTAAGCCTATTTTCTTAACGCGTCCTTGATACTCTGGATGTGTATAATGGACACCTTGATCTGAATGGATCATTGCTTCTGGGTGAATATTTCCGTCTAATGTCTCTTCTAATTTATCTAATGTGCGATAAACCAATCCCATTTTCAAGCTAGTCGAAAGTTCATAAGCGACGATTTCCCTGGTTGCTACATCTTTGATACAAGATAAATAAGCTGTTTGACCATTACGGTACTGTAAATAAGTAATATCAGTTAAATATACTTTTCCGGGCTCATCTTGATTGAATGCTCGATTCAAATGGTTAGGAACCGTACGATGTGCCTGTGTTGCTTTCGCAATATATTTATATGGGTTTGCTCGACGCACTTTCGCAAAGAAATTATACTTTCTCATTAAGCGGAGAATCTTTTTGTGATTCATCGGTGTCACCACTAGTTCTTCCAATGCCATGTAAAGTCCTCGATACCCAATTTTCCCTTTGAATGCATCATAAATGCATCTTAGTAATAAATAATCTTGATAATCTTGCTCTTCACGAATCGCATGTTTCTCCGAATTTTGAAGCCAGGCATAGTATCCACTTCTACTTACACCTGTTAAAGCACAAAGGTAACGCGTCATATTCTTTAGTTGATATTTCCGAATGACCTCGTTAATCAATGCGTATTTTTCGCGGGGTGCTAAAATTACTTCTTCACCTGCCTTTCGAGTTCCTCTAGCTTTTTTAGTAATTCTAATTCAGCTTCTAAATACTTTATACGGGCTTCAGCTTTTTCTAATTTCTTCTCAGATGATATATCTTTTGTGGAAGGGCGACCTGTGCCGCCTTTCCCCCGACGCTCTTCTAAAAAACCTTGTTCCCCCAATGTTTTATAAGTGTTTTTCCAACGACTTATTGCCGATTGGGCTTTTTTAGCTCCAATCACATCCAAGTTAAATCCATTCTCCATGAAAATCTGAGTCGGTCCCTTACCGTTCATATTTTTTTTGACGGCACGTATTTTAAATTCCGCATTATATTGAATGGCACGATCTGATACAGAGGCGACATTTGGATTTGATTCTAGTTGCTTTCTTTGAATTTCGTTGAAAATTATTTTACTCATTCGAAAATCTCCCGTTCTAAGTATTTTTTTTAGTATAACGGGTTTTTAAAACAGAAAAAACCCCGAATAGGTCACTTTTTTTAAAGTGTCCACTATTCGGGGTTCAGTTCAAACTGTGATTGCTATCTCTCTTTTTTAATATTTATTCCTTACTTTGATTATTTAGCATTTGCTGCTGCGCCATTCTGACCATCTCTTTTACCATACTTCCACCAATGGAACCGCCAATTTTTCCGGCATTTTCTGCGGTGATTTGTCCGTTATTCCCTTTGGATAATGGAATGCCAAGTTCATCCGCAATTTCAAATTTAACATTGTCTGGATTATCTTTTGGGACACGATAACCTTGTTTCTTCATTACATCTGCTTTCAGTTTATTTAAACCTTCTCTTGCTTCAGGAACAAGAATTTTATTGTTTTTCGCCATTTATTGCCCTCCTTTATCGATAGGATTTCCAAAAAAACCTGAGTTAGCCAGAATAATTTTGCAATCAGGTACTCATAATATCTTTCTTTGAGGGCATACTTTTATCAAGTTTGCACGAGTTTATTTATGAAGATGAAATAGTTAGATGAAAAATAACAGAAAACGTTACAAGGAGGTTATTATCTTTGACAACATTATCCGTTTTTGCATTAGGTGGATTAAATGAAATTGGAAAAAATATGTATGTAATTCAATATGACGATGACATTGTTATCGTAGACTGTGGTTCAAAGTTTCCAGATGAAAGTTCGTTAGGGGTAGACTTAATTATCCAAGATATTGCTTATCTGAAAGAAAATCGGGAGAAAATCCGCGGACTCCTCGTTACACATGGACATGAAGACCATATTGGCGGCATTCCTTACTTTTTAAAGCAAATTAACGTTCCTGTGTATGCAACGCGATTAACGCTCGGACTAATTAATATAAAATTAAAGGAACATGGACTTTTACGAAATACAGATTTGCAGCTTATTCATGGGGACTCAAGCTTGAACTTCGGGACGATGGATGTGACGTTTTTTAAAACAAACCATAGTATTCCAGACTGTTTAGGAATTGTCTTCCATACGCCTGAGGGAGTCGTTGTACATACCGGCGATTTTAAGTTTGATTTTACGCCAATTAACAATGATTATGCGGATATTAATAAAATGGCGGAAATCGGTTCAAAAGGTGTGTTACTTTTATTATCAGAAAGTACAAACGCAGAACGACCGGGCTTTAACCCATCTGAGCGGCTGATTGGCAAAAAGATTGAAGAAGAGTTTAGAAAAGCACGGAAAAAAATCTTTATCTCTACTTTCGCGTCAAATGTTCATCGTGTCCAACAAGTGGTAGACGCTGCACATAAAACAAATCGTAAACTCGCTTTACTCGGTCGAAGTATGGTGAATGTCGTGTCTGTAGCGGAGGAGCTTGGCTATTTGCATATTCCGGAAGGCATGTTAATTGAAAAGCAGGATATTGACCAATTTGACCCGGAAGAAGTCGCAATATTATGTACGGGAAGCCAAGGGGAAGCGATGGCGGCATTGTCTCGACTCTCGACTTCTAATTTTCGTCAAGTGAAGATACATTCTGACGATACGGTGATTTTTGCCTCATCACCAATTCCTGGTAATGAAAAAAACGTGTCACAAGTGATTGATAATTTATTGCATCTTGGCGCAAATGTTATTTATGGTTCAGGAAGTGGTACGGGATTACATGTTTCTGGGCATGCATGTCAGGAAGAATTAAAGCTTATGTTAACGCTGATGAAACCGAAATATTTTATGCCGATTCACGGGGAATTTAGAATGCTTCATAAGCATCGCTCACTTGCCGAATCTGTCGGCGTTGAATTCGATAATATCTTCATTATGAATAACGGCGATGTCATTGAAATTACAAATGGAGAAGCTCGTCAAACGAAGACGGTGCATTCGGGGCATATTTTTGTAGATGGATTAGGCATTGGCGATGTCGGCAATGTCGTCCTGCGCGACCGGAAACTTTTATCTGAAGAAGGCATTGTTGTAATTGTGGTGACAATTAATCGGAACAATGGCGAACTTGTCTCTAATCCAGACATCATTTCTAGAGGATTTGTATATAGACGTGATGCAGAAGAACTGATACAAGAAGTGAATGATTTAGTTATTAAGAAAGTGGCTGAATTGCAAGGTGTGAACAGAAATCAGCAAGGGGTTGTTAGACAAACACTGAAAAAAGCGACCGAGCAGCTGTTATATGTTGAAACGAAAAGAAGGCCTATGATATTGCCTATCGTGATAGAAGTGTAAAAACCAGGTGAAGAACCTTATTCTTCACCTGGTTTTTCATTAGCCTGATGGAAGTAATCGATTGGCACAACGAGACCGACTTTTCCGTATGTATCATGGTTCATCGTCGCAAAAATAACACCGATCACGTCACCTTTTACGTTGAAGACTGGACTTCCGCTATTGCCACGATAGACAGGTGCTTGAATCATCATCACTTCTTTATCCCAGTCAGTCAACTTTGTGTAATCGAGCATCTTCCCTTCATTGGCAATCCCATGAAAACTGAGTGGATTCCCGATAAAGCGTATCGGTGCATTTGTTGTAAAATCCATTGCATTAGCAACAGTTAAAAAAGGAAGTTTTGTACCATCGACTTGAAGGACAGCAAGATCAATAGTCGGGAAGGTATCAACAACAGTCGCCGTGAATCGTCCGTCGTCGGGAAATGAAACGGTTACGCGGTCATTCCCTTCGATGACATGATAATTTGTAATCATTTTTCCATCATTTGAAATCGAAAATCCGGTTCCTTTCCCGTCATCAGTTGAGACAACGACCACTGATTTTTTGAAATGAGCGATTTCTTCGTCTTGGGATAATTTTGCAGACGTTTTCAGAAATTCAATCGCGGGGATAGAATACACTTCAAAAATAGCAGAAAATGTACTAAACGTAAGAACGAGCGCCATTAACCAGAATATCCATCTTGGAAAAGGCCGTTTTGTTCTTGGATTTTCCTTTTCAAGTCTAGCTTTTCTTAATGCCTCTTGTTGCGCCTCCAATACTAGTTCATTAAACTCTTCTTCGGTTAATTCTTCGGACGTATAATGATCTTCATTCATTATTTACACTTCCTTCGGAGAGAGCATTACTGTATATATTCATGATAGCATTTATCGAGGAATTAAAAAGCGCTGACTTCCTGATTACTATAAAACTCGATATCCTTCTAGCAAAATAAAAAAGACAAAGTCGTCATCGACTTTGTCTTCCTCATAAATTAATCCAAAATTTTAATTTGTACTGTTCGACGTCCCCAGTTTAATGCATCTTGTTGATTTTCAATGAAGACATCAATGATATTCCCTTTAATGGCACCGCCGATATCTCCAGCGATTGCTTCGCCGTAACCTTCAACCCATACACGGGAGCCGAGGGGAATGATGGACGGATCCACTGCGATGACTTTGAGATGTGGGTTTGCCCGTAAATTGATTCCGGTATAGGTTGTTCCGGAACAACCTTGGCAATATGCTGTATAGGCGGTAGCAGTGACCGTCAGTTCTCTCCCGGATGCCGACGCAGGAACTTGCTTGTTTGCGGTTGAATTGTTTGCAGTATTATTTGTTGTGTTATTTGATGCGTTGTTATTTTGAGCAGGTTGTTTTGCTGGCTCATTTGTTGTTTTGTTTTCCGTGGCAGGAGTAGATGGAGTTGCCGCCTTTGCGACATTTTTGGGTGGTGCTTTTGGATTCTTGCCATCTACCGATAGTTCTTGTCCGGGGTAGATTAAATGACCCGATACTCCATTCCAATTCATCAAGTCCGATAAGGAAATTTGATGGGCACTTGCGATTTCATAGAGTGTATCCCCTTTTTGGACGATATATGTGCCGCTTTTACTTTCAATCTTTTTTTCTGGTTCAGGTAAGATAAGGGTTGATTCTAATTCATTCCAAGTAAACAAGTCATCTACACTAATATCATTATTTTGTGCAATGTCCCATAATGTTTCGCCGGTTTCAACTTTGTACGTGGAAGTCGACGCTTCTACTGTAGCTTGTCCGCCAGTCAACCCTATGACTAATGCGAGTGCAAGCATTAGACCTACGATATGTTTTTGCATAAAATTGTTTCCTCCTCTTTAAGAAAAATTTGTTTTTCTTAAAATTTGTAAACACTATTCAACATTTTCATATTCCAAAAGGCTGCTCCTGGCCATAAGAGCATTTCGCCTTTAGAGTAGTAGTAACCACGGCTACTAAAATATATACAAAGACAACCAATGTAATATATTTGTAATATTAGCGCGATGTAAGGAGAATTTTTTGAATTAGGATAAAATAAACGATAGGATAAGTTAGAAACTTGTAAAAAAAGTTCTAACCAGACAGTAAGTACGAGAGGATTTGATGAAGATGAAGATTACTGATATAGAAATATTTGGGATTCGTCTACCGCTATACGAACCATTTGTGATTAGCTATGCCCGTTTTGACGATATGCCTTCTATTATTGTAAAAATCACGACAGATACAGGGCATGTCGGGTATGGGGAAGGTGTTGCAGACGAGCATGTAACGGGTGAAAGTTGGACATCTACGTTTGAAGTGATTAAAAATACGTTGGCACCAAAATTAATTGGCGAAAATCCGAAAAATATGGAACGAATTCACGATATTATGGATGCTGCCATTTACGGGGCACCGACTGCTAAAGCGGCGCTAGATATTGCTTGTTATGATGTTGTTGGAAAATATTTAGGTGTTCCCGTTTATGATTTATTGGGCGGGAGGTATCACGCGGAATTTCCAATTACACATGTGTTAAGTATTGCTTCTCCTGAAGATATGGCTAACGAAGCGGAAGAGAGAGTCGCGGCGGGTTATCGTTCGCTGAAAATGAAAGTCGGCGAACAAGTGATGGACGACGTGAGAAGAATTGAAGCGGTGAGAGCACGTGTTGGTGAAGAAATCGCCATTCGTGTTGATGTCAATCAAGGTTGGATAAATAGTGGTAATACATTACTAGGTCTTCGAAAGTTAGAACATTGTGCACTCGACTGGATTGAACAACCTGTCCTAGCAGATGATATCGACGGCATGGTTGAAGTAAAGGCGAAAACACATACGCCATTAATGATTGATGAAGGGTTGCGCGGTGTCCGTGAGATGAGAGAAATTATTGCGAAACGTGCTGCAGACAAGGTCAATATTAAATTAATGAAGTGCGGAGGGATTTACCCTGCGATGAAACTGGCACATATGGCTGAAATGGCGGGCATGGAATGTCAAGTTGGATCAATGGTTGAGTCTTCTGTCGGATCTGCTGCTGGATTTCACGTCGCTTTTTCCAAAAGAGTGATGACGAGTGTTGAACTAACAGGACCGTTAAAGTTTAAAGAAGATATCGGCAACTTGCATTATGACGTTCCTTTTATCCGTTTGAATGAAAAACCAGGTCTCGGTATTGATGTGGATGAACAACAATTACAAAAATTAACAAGCTTTACAGGGAAGGTTTCATCATGAATCAAAAACATATCTTGAAAAATAAAAAAGAAATAACGATTAAAGAATGTACAGTGGAACATATCGAGGCAATTCAAGCACTCCAATTGGAAGTCATTCAATCATTAACGACAGAGTCTTTTTTACAACCACTATCCAAAGAGGAGTTTTCACATATATTAACGGGAAATGGATTGATGATAGGGGCTTTTCACGAAGAAGAATTAGTCGCATTTAGAGCGCTTTTAATTCCTGATGAAAATGAAGAAGACCATTTAGGTGAGGATGCAGGACTTGCAAAAGAAGCGTGGGCATCCGTAATTTACTCCGAAGTGTCGAATGTGTTGCCAAGTTTTCGAGGGAATGGCCTACAAAAATTATTAGGAGAAATTATTTTTAATGAAATTGATACAAAGAAGTATCGTTATATTTGTGCAACGGTAGCACCTTTTAATATCGCGAGCCTAATAGATAAGTTTGCACACGGTTTACAAATTGTTGCGCTAAAAGAAAAGTATCACGATATGCTGAGGTATGTGTTTGTGAAAGACTTACAACAAGAAGAAAAGCATGCCCTGGATCAAGTCTTTATTCAAATGGCCGATACGAATAAACAGCAAGCCCTTTTAGCAGAAGGGTGGATCGGGACGAGTATGCAAAAGAACGAAGATGAGTGGGCAGTAACGTATAAAAAGTATGCATGACTTTGGTAAGGTTTATCTGAAGCTGAACTAAGAGAAAAGTTGTGAGTTGACAATTTCATGAAACTTCTCATTTGATCACCCGTAGAATAGAAGCGAGATGGAAAGGGTGGTCATGAATGAAGAGTATGTACCATGATGAGTCAGAGCTAAAAAACGAGGTCAATCCTTGGACAGCGATTTGGTATTCACCAAGAGCGGCGATACGCTCGTTCATTGAAAATCAAAGAACTATGATAGCATGCGTTTTGGCAATACTTACAGGCGTAACGAATGTCTTAAATAAAGCAATGGATGACAATATAGGAGAACACATGGCCATTCCAGCTATTTTACTCCTTGCGTTTATCGGGGGTGCAATAGCCGGATTAATCGGCTGGTTCTTTTTATCTGGAATGATGTTGTTAATCGGTAAATTGTTCGGTGGTAAAGCGACTTTTAAAGAAATGAGCATGGGAATTGCTGCTGCTTATATTCCTTTGGCATTATCGATTATTTTGTACGTATTGGATTTATTGTTTTTAGGTGAGAAACTATTTATGGACGTTCAACTGTCAACATTTCAAGTATTATGGATCTTATTATCTGGATTTATCGCGCTAATTCTATCTATTTGGAGTATTTTCCTAACTGTGAAAGCAGTTGCGGAAGCACATCGCTTTTCTTCGTGGAAAGGTTTATTAACCGTCATTATTCCATCGGCGTTCATATTCCTTTTGATAGTTGGATTTATTTTAATTGTTTCCATTTTATATTAAGCAAAATAAAAAGAGTAAAGAGGGATTACCATCTTTACTTTTTTGCATTTAATGATCTAAGTAAGCCATCATTTTTTCCGGATAGTCTGTAAAGATCGCTTGCACGCCCATCTCTTTTAATGCCAGCATTGTCCTTGGTTTATTCACTGTAAAGACACGGACAGGAACACCTTGGGCGATTAATTGTTGAATCGATGGGTTCCGAATTGCCCGATGAGAAATATGAAGCGCATCTGCATGGATTTCGTGTAAATAATGAAAAGGATCGGCAAACCCTTTCATGGCGAGTGCAGCAGTTTGGATGTGTGGGTCCAACTCTTTTATAATTTGGAAGGATTGATGGTTAAATGAAGAAATGATGACGCGGTGTGCCATTCCCATTTCGTGAATGAGTTGTAGCACTTTCTCTTCAATGCCTTCGTAGCGTATAACATCTGTTTTAAGTTCGATATTGATCAGATGATTAGTGTCTGAAAAAATTTCGAGCACTTCTGCCAATAAAGGGATTTTCTCTCCTTGAAATGCTTTTGAAAAACGAATTCCAAAATCATACGTTTTTAGCTCGTCTACTGTTAAATCCTTCACAAAACCTTGACCATTCGACGTTCGATTAATCATTTCATCATGAATCACGACAAGTTCGTTATCATTTGTAAGATGAACATCTAATTCAATTCCTGTAATTGGTAATTGGGCTGCATCCCGAAAGGCGGCTAATGTATTTTCCGGGTAGGTCCCCGAGGAACCACGATGTGCATAAATGTGCATTATTCCACTCCTAACTCAACTTTGCAACATCTTATAGTGTATGTTAGTAGATGTGTGTAATGTTCCTATTCATACCATTCTTTCAGCTGCTCTTCTTCAGCAATAAAATTTAAATCGTCAGCAGTGATGGTTATTAATTGATAATCTGCAGTTTCCATATAGCGCTCGACTAATCTTTTTACAAATTTTGGAGAACCTTCATTTTCAGCGTCATAGACAAGCACCATCCCATCAGAATTGCGAATCAAAAACTTATCTTTTTCAGTAAATTGCCAAGGCGCTTCATAAGGTGTAGAGGTTAGGCTCACCTGATAATCTGCATGAACCAACATGGATTGATACTTTTCCTTATTGGCGTCATTCCAATTTTGCTCTTGATCAATAAAAGGGGTGATGACAGCATACTTCAACTGAGGGTATTCTTCTTGAAGTTCCAAAATAACTTCAGTCGCCCACAGTTCTACCCCAAGCTGTCCACTGACAATAATCCATTCTAATCCATCAGGAATTAATGAGATAAATTGACTTTTTAATGCTTTTTTAATAATGGAGATACCAGGGTGTTTATCGTCAAATATGCCTAGTTCATGTTGTTTATAACCTGTCACAAAAACCCTTTTCACATCTATGACCTCCTGTGAAAAATTATAATCGTTAATAAATAATAAAAAAGTCAGTTTCACTAGGAAACTGACTTGGATAGACTTATGTACAAAGCCGCCTCTGCCGTATTTATTTAGAAAGTTTTAAACCACACTTTTCCAAGTGGGTGCTTGCAGAAATTTTCCTGTCTGTCTCTACAAATAATGTGTAAAGCATGCCATTCCAATTTCGATGTAAAACTCCCTTTTACTGTATAAAGGTTAAAACTTAATTGTAATACGAACAATGCAGCTTGTAACGTTAGTATACAGGAAGGAAAGGTAAAACACAATAGGCGATGACCCGTTAATCATTTCCATTGCTTCTAATTTAAATAAATTTTATAATGAATGACAATCAGTCATTTTGTTTGGAGGGGAAATTTGATGAGTAAAAAGGAGAACATTGTTCATGCAGCGATTCAGATGTTTCAAGAAAAAGGAATTGATAAAACAACTGTTTCTGATATTGTGAAAAATGCCGGCATTGCACAAGGCACTTTTTATTTATATTTTCCATCAAAACTTGCTTTGATGCCTGCGATTGCAGAAGTGATGGTAGAAAAAACGATGGATATTGTGAAAGATACCGTGCAAGAGGGTGCGCCATTTCAAGAGAAACTGGCTCAATTAGTAGAGGCAATATTTCTTGTTGCACGAGAGTATAATGAAATTCAAGCGCTGATTTATGCAGGGTTAGCGTCCACCGAACATTTAAAAGTGTGGGAAACTGTCTATGCCCCGTTTTATCAATGGATCAGCGCACTCCTAATAGAAGCCGAACAAGCAAAAGTGGTACGAGATACGATAAATATCGAGCGAACTTCCAAGCTATTAATTGGGCTAGTGGAATCTGCGGCTGAACAAGTGTATTTGTATGACGTGACCGATGAAACAGAAGTGAATCGTCAAAAAGAAGAAGTGTTGTTATTTTTGCTTCATGCATTAGGTGTAAAGCAATAAAGTATGAGGCTGGGGGCAAAGTTTAGAATGAACGCGTCCAGCCAGTGCGAATGGTATCGTGTCATAACGATTTCCATTTTTATTTTACAAACCAAGTGAATGACAATCAGTCACTAGAAGGTAGAGGGAGTTATTTTGGAGAAGAAATGGATGTATGTCGCATTAACAAGCTTTTTTGAGTTGGTATGGATATATGGATTTAATGTGGCAAATAGTTGGTGGCATTGGATATTGATTGTGGTATTTATTTTTATAGACTTCCACTATTTAACGAAAGCATGTGAAGAACTACCGACAGGAACGGTTTATGCTATCTTTGCCGGAATTGGTACGGTTGGTACTGCCCTTATGGATGTTTTTTTATTTGGCGGCAGTTTAGGGTTTGGCAAAGTCGCGTTTATTATTATTTTAGTTATCGGTGTCATCGGATTAAATTTAGCCGATAAAGCTGATGAGGAAGAGAGAGAGAAAGGACTTGCATAGCAATGGGATGGTTGTTTGTTTTATTGGCTGCAATGAGTGAAGTCGTTGGGGTTATTGGTCTAAAAATGTATAGTCAGAAAAAAACATGGCGAAATGGACTCATTTACGGGTTGGGTTTTGCTGCCTCGTTCGCCTTTTTATATGTTGCTTTTAAATATTTACAAGTTAGTATCGCTTATGCAGTGTGGATAGGGATTGGAACGGCAGGAGCGGTGCTCATTAACATGGTGGTTTTTAATGAATCAAAAAGTATAGGAAGAATCATTAGCGTGGGGCTTATCATTATTGGCGTCGTTGGATTAAAAGCTTTGTCATAAGTAGTCACTCGATTTCTAACTCCCAATTTACAACTTACGTGCATACGATAAAGAAAAGAGGGAGGAGAAGGAATGGGTTTATTTATGAATCTAGACAAAAACCCAAAAATATTTAAAAATGATGATGAACTCATTGAGCCGAATCAAGACATATATCGACAAGATGATATTGCTGAAATGATGATAGCACAGCAAAGAGCAAATGATAGATTGTATAAATCGCTGCAAGAAATCGAAAATACGTATAAAAAACAATCGAGCATACAGGCGAGAAGAATTGCAAACATCCGTTATCATATCGAAGAATTGTATGATAACCAACAAAGGCGATATGACGACGATGAGCAAGCTGTAAAATCTATGGCTCAATTGCATGAAGAAAATAAGTTGCTCTCTGAGAAAATTGAACAACAATTCAACTTGCAAAAAGAAATGTCGGAGAAATTATCAAATCATGAAGCATTTCAAACAGAAGTAATCGAACGATTAGAAAATCAAGAAGCGTTGGCGGAAAAAATATTAAGGAAGATTGATCATTTCCGTTCTATTTTATATGAACGGACTAATTTCCTCAGCGAAAAAATTGGTAAAGGATACGAAGCAACTTCCGCTTATATGACAAAGTTTATAAATGTAAATGCATCATCTAAAGGTGATGAACAAACAAAAGAACGTGCGAAAAGCATTGAATGAACAAAAACGTTAGGCACAAAGAGTAGAATTTGTGCCTAACGTTTTTTGGTTATGAAGATGTTCCAATAAGTTCATCGATTGTTAAGTGCTTATTTTGGTTTGCTAAGGTCCCATTCTCATACTATGTTCCCTTTCAGAAGAAAAAAACAAACTGAACAAGTTAGATTTCTCCAAATCAATAGAAAATAGTGTATACTAATTGAAAGATTCCAAATTAAAAAGGGAGAGAGAAAGTTGCCAATAAATATTCCGAAAGCTTTACCAGCGCGTCGATTACTAAAGGAAGAAAAAATATTTGTGATGGATGAAGAACGTGCATCGACACAAGATATTCGTCCATTGAACATTGCAATATTGAATTTAATGCCGGAAAAGGAACGGACAGAATTACAGCTTTTACGCCTTTTAGGAAATACACCGCTTCAAGTCAATGTAACATTTTTACATACAGCGACCCACGAATCGAAAAATATTAGTAAATCACATTTAGACAATTTTTATGAGACTTTTGAAGATGTGAAAAACCGTCGATTTGATGGACTCATTATAACTGGTGCACCCATCGAGCATTTACGTTTTGAGGATGTGAATTACTGGGAAGAGTTAACGAATATTATGGAATGGTCAAAAGACAATGTGACATCTGTTTTACATATTTGCTGGGGGGCACAGGCAGCACTTTATTATCATTATGGTATTAATAAATTCCCATTGGAAAAGAAATGTTCGGGTGTGTATAAACATCAGTTATCTGATCCGACTATAAAACTAGTAAGAGGATTTAACGATGAATTCAACGTCCCGCATTCAAGGTATACAGACGTTTCAATGAAAGAGATTGAAGAGCATCCTGAACTTAAATTACTTGCACATTCAAAAGATGCAGGCGCATTTATGATTATGTCTGAGGATGGAAAGCATATTATGCTTACAGGACATTTAGAATATGATGCGGGGACACTTGGGGAAGAATATGAACGTGATATAAATAAAGGGTTAACAATTGACGTACCGGAAAATTATTTCCCGAATGATGATCCGGCGAACCAACCGTTAAATACGTGGCGTTCACATACACATTTACTTTTTTCGAATTGGCTTAATTATTATGTTTACCAAGAGACGCCTTACGAGTGGAAATAAATTGGAAAAGGGATATGCTCAAATAGGAGCATATCCCTTTATTTTTATTTAGGAACTTTGAACGTACTAATCAACTCGGTCAAAGTAAGCTACATTTAGACCTTTAGTGCTGAGTTCCTCGGTAACAACCATTGTTGAATTATGTTATTAAAATTCGTATTATCGAATTATCATTATAGAAAGTTTTTCTTTCTAAACCGCGGTAATTGTTCCACTGGGGAGTTTTCTTCCCTTAAACAACGTAAGCCCTACCTACTCTTACGTCCTTACGACCCCAAAGTCGCGCCAGTGTGAATAAGAATCATTAAAAACATTCCGTAGAATGCCAGAGTATCAAGTATTGTATGTTACCATTTCTAACAATACTTTATTATACCCTATCTATAACAAAAAGTCCAGAGGGAAAATTCTATCCGACAAAATCAAAGTCATTTCGGTTTTTATTTCCAGTAAAGTATATTAAACTATTTGTATAGACATAGAAGTCGAGTAAATTGATGAGAAGGAGGCGTTATGATTGGCTTATGTCATTACAGGAGCATGTATTACTGAAAAAGCAGCAGATTGTGTTCTCGTCTGTCCAGTAGATTGTATTGAAGAAGGAGAAGATCAATACTTTATCGATCCAGATGTTTGTATCGACTGTGGTGCTTGTGTGGCTGCTTGTCCAGTTGACGCAATTCACCATGAAGAAGATTTACTAGATGAAGACCTGCCGTTTTTGGAAAAAGCAAAGTCATTTTATAATATCGCGTAATTCTCGAAAAGGTACACGACAATCGTCCGTGTACTCTTTTTTATTTTCGTAGTAAAAAACACCAATCGTCTGCAGTTCATTCTGATTAAAAAGATTGGTGTTTTTCATTGTACTTATAGAATGGTCCATTCTCGCCTTTCCGCGATTGTTTGAAGTTTTGGTTCGGGTTGAACGGCAACAGGATTGCCGACTAAACTTAAGACCGATAAATCAGAGTAACTATCTGCATAGGCAATACTGTTTTGCCAATCTACTTTCTTACCTTGTAAAGCTTGTTGAATTTTCTCGTTTTTTCTTGTTCCTTGAATATGATAAACTGGTGATTTTGAAGTGATTTTTCCATTTGTCACGGGAATATCTGTCCCAATAATCGTGTCAAAAGGCAACCCTTGAACTGCCGTATGTAGTAAAGGTGTGTATGCACCTGATACCAACATCAAATAAAAATCATCTGAAGCGTGTTCTTTCACTTTATCAACAACTGCTTCATTGAAGTCTTCGCGCATTTTTTGAGCAATTTGTTCAAAATAAATATCAGCTTCTTCAATTGTCAGTTCGTTTAATGCATTTAAGTAAATTTGCATAGAACGTTCACGCATTTTCTCGGTCGGATAAAGTTTTGCTTTACTGGCGATATATGGCGGTAATATCGACCTCATAAATTGGGGATACCTTTTGCGATAGAGAGGATGTTCTTTTAAGTGGTCCATCAGAATTTGGTACGTTTCTTTTGAATATAAAGTTCCGTCAAAGTCGAATATTGCAACGCGCATCTGCTTCACCCATTCTTTCGTAAAATAATGATAACTTAAATGATACCTTGTTTATTTCGCTACTGCAATGGTCTACTTAATGGTTAACGAAAAAAAAGCCAAGCATTTTTTGCTTGGCTTAATTATTTTCATTGTAAATTCGTTGGTGGGGGCATACTAGGTTGACCTTGACTCGTCGCATAAGCATTTAAAAGGCCTTGCATATCTTCGGTTGCAAGTTGTGGTACTTGATAATAATGATGTTTATTTTGGTAAATGGATAGTTCATATGCCATTTCAATACAGTTTGGTACGGAATCAGCAAGTACACGGCGTAGCACCGGGTTACAAGTTTCGAGCGCAGCAGCTACACGTGCTGTTGCCCCTGTTTTTGCAGAACCTAGCAAAAAGCCGGAAATCATTTCGTCAGTAATTTCAGCGCCTGGTTGCATAGGGGATTTAGGTTGAGATTGTTTCATCCCATAAACAAAGTCATTTTCCTGTTTCATCATATACGTACCAGTCGGATGAGAAGGGTCTTTCCCCGTTTTAAAAGCTTCCACGGTAATATTGTATTCATCTAACGTAAAGCGGTATTGGCGATCCAAAATATCAAGTAATTCAGGGTCTTTGACATGTGGGCGTAAAATCATTGATTGGTTTAACGCCCCAATTGTTGCGGACAAGACTTCATGTACGTCAAACAGTTCATGCCCTCCGTGATTCATTTGTGGCGGTACAAAACCTGTTTGCATATTATGGGGCTGGTTATTCGGTTCAGTATGCATAATTTTATGATCCTCCTGTTGTCACTAAAATTTTTGCAGCGTGCTTAGTATGGCTAAGTGATGTAGAAATATGTGTGTATGAACAGTGAAAATCACAAAATTGCCATTCAGGAGGGAGTCATCATCAATCCTTATTCAAATGATTGAGGCTAGATTGAAAAATTTCCAAATCAGGGTAAAGGATTAAAATTGGGAGAAAAGTAAAAACAACGAGCAATAGTAAGTTCGCATAAAAAAAATTTCGAACACACTTTTTAAAACTCAAATGTTCCCCTTCTTTCATTGGTTTAGTTAGAAATTACACACTCATTTTTAGTCTATGCGAACGCCCAAGAAAAGTTATACAAAATTTAATTATTTAAGTGAAAAAGTATTAGAGATAAATTTGAAAGACATTTACCATCGATTTCTGAGGCAAGGATGCATATTCAACTTGCTAAATTAATAAACATAGAAAAGAATGCTTTTTTAATAAGAAAGGCAGATGATGTATTTGCAAATTCACGTTGTGCAGAGAGGGCAAAGTATCTATGGGATTGCAAGGGCATACGGCATCTCTCCTGAAGAGATTGCGTCGGCAAATGAAATTCCAAATCCATCTCAACTAGTGACGGGGCAAGCGCTAGTCATTCCAGTCGAAGGAAGTTTTCATGTCGTTCAACCGGGTCAGTCGTTATATAGTATCGCAAATTTATATGGCATCAGCTATCAAGAGTTAGCCAGGATAAATGGCATATCCCCGAATACAGTATTACAAATTGGACAGCAATTAAGAATACCGACAAAGCAAAAGCGCCCGATTAATAGTTTTTTATATGTAGAGCCGAGAACACCTGTATCCCAGTCGATGATTAATGAAGTAAGGAATCGTGTAGGCGATTTAACCTTTCTAGGCATGTTTAGTTACCAAGTCAATCGGGATGGCTCATTAACTCCGCCTCCTACGGCGAATATTTTGCAAATTGCAAATGAAGCAGGCGTGACGAATGCACTCGTTGTCAGTAATCTAGAAGACTTTGCGTTTAGTGCTGATTTAGCGCGTGCAATTTTTAACGATGACGCAGCTCAAAATCAGTTGTTTGGAAATTTAATTCAAATCGCGAATGATGAAGGATACGGGGATATTCACTTTGATTTCGAGCTACTTTATCCCGAAGATCGCGAGCTATATACTAATTTTCTACGTAAAGCCCGAGACCGTTTCCGTATGGCTGGTTTGCGAATATCGGCTGCTGTCGCTCCAAAATCATCTGATGTTAGAACAGGCATTTACGGGGCACATGATTATGCAGCATTAGGAGAAATTTTGGATTATGTCATGATTATGACTTACGAATGGGGATATACGTTTAGTGACCCCCAAGCAGTAAGTCCAATACAACCTGTCCGAAGTGTCATGAACTATGCGGCAAGTGTCATACCGAACGAAAAGATTTTTTTAGGTCAAAATTTATATGGGTATGATTGGACATTCCCGTTTCCTCCCCAAGGAGGCCCGCCTGCTCGTGCCGTCAGTCCGCAACAAGCCATTCAAATCGCCTTGCAAAACGGGGCGGAAATTCAATATGATTTTCAAGCGCAAGCACCTTTTTTCCAATATACAGACGCTGCGGGAGTTTTACACGAAGTCTGGTTCGAAGATGCGAGAAGCATCCAAGCGAAATTTAATTTAATGAATGAACTAGGACTAGGTGGCATTATGTATTGGAAATTAGGTCTTGCATTCCCGCAAAATTGGTTATTACTTAATGACAACTTTACGATTCGCAAATTATGAACATAAAAATCTCTTACTACTTTTGTGAGTGAGAGATTTTTTTATTAGCAGATTCCTGGTTTGTAAGAAATGAAATTTAGGAATTAAGGGATGGTTTTAATTTATTTGATAACTATGTTGACAGCGGGCAACACGCAATTTAATATATGTTTAACTGAGTCAATTTCATAATTACTTAAAACCGCTAAGTTGATACTAGATATAGTGGAGAACGGTTTAACTCCACTATATCTGGTATCGGCATAGCGAAAAGATTGGATTATGAAATTGACTAAACTACATAATGTTAAAGGTGTGTGTTCAGATGAGAAGTAATATGATTAAAATCGGCGTTGATCGTGCGCCTCACCGAAGTCTTTTATACGCAACAGGAAAGGTGAAGCCGAAAGATTTAGAAAAGCCGTTTATTGGTGTTTGCAACTCCTACATAGATATTATTCCAGGTCATGTTCATTTACGAGAGTTTGCTGATATTGTAAAAGAAGCCATTATTGAAGCAGGTGGGATTCCTTTCGAATTTAATACAATCGGTGTAGATGATGGGATTGCAATGGGACATATCGGTATGCGTTACTCGCTACCAAGTCGTGAACTTATTGCAGATTCAGCTGAAACGGTCATTAATGCGCACTGGTTTGACGGTGTATTTTACATTCCAAACTGTGACAAAATTACACCAGGTATGCTGATGGCTGCTGCTCGTACAAATGTCCCTTCTGTATTTGTATCAGGTGGACCGATGGAAGCAGGGATTAGCTCAACGGGGCAACAAATCTCCTTGACATCAGTATTTGAAGGGGTAGGCGCTCATAAATCTGGGAAAATGTCTGCTGAAGAATTATTGGATATTGAAATGAATGCTTGTCCAACATGTGGATCTTGTTCAGGGATGTTTACAGCAAATTCCATGAACTGTTTAATGGAAATGCTAGGCGTGACACTTCCAGGGAACGGTACAATTGTTGCGACAAGTGAAAAGCGTAAAGAATTAGTTTTTGAAGCAGCAAAACATTTAGTTCGTATGATTAAAGAAGACGTGAAACCACGAGATATTATTACAAAAGAGGCAATCGATGATGCATTTGCACTGGATATGGCAATGGGTGGCTCCACTAATACGGTCCTTCATACATTGGCAATTGCCAATGAAGCAGGCATTGACTATGATTTGGCGGAAATTAACAAAATCGCCGCAAAGGTTCCATACTTAGCAAAAATAATGCCAGCATCCGATATCTCAATGGACGATATTAATAAAGCGGGTGGCGTAGAAGCAATTATAAATGAACTCACGAAAATTCCTGGGGCAATTCATCCAGATAGAATGACAGTTACGGGTAAAACGATGGGTGAACTTGTCGGTGAACATGAGATTACAAATACTGAAGTGATTCGTACAAAAGACAATCCACATAGTCCTGTTGGCGGTTTATCGGTACTTTACGGAAACCTTGCTCCTGAAGGCTCGGTGATTAAAGTTGGCGCGGTTGATCCATCGATTACAACATTCACGGGTGAAGCAATTGTTTTTGATTCACAAGATGAAGCACAAGAAGCAATCGATGACGGAACAGTACAAGCAGGTCATGTTGTCGTTATTCGCTACGAAGGGCCAAAGGGCGGACCAGGTATGCCTGAAATGCTAGCACCAACATCCGCGATTATGGGGCGTGGACTTGGAACAGAAGTTGCGCTCATTACAGATGGACGCTTTAGCGGTGCATCACGTGGGATTTCAATTGGACATATTTCACCTGAAGCAGCTGAAGGCGGTCCAATCGCTTTAGTTGAAGATGGAGATATGATTGAGATTGATTTACCCAGCCGAACAATGAATATAAAAATTTCGGATGAAGAGTTGGCAAAACGACAAGAAAACTTAAAACCATTCGAGCCGAAAATTAAAAAAGGATGGCTCGCAAGGTATTCTAAGCTTGTCACAAATGCTTCTAAAGGCGGTATTATGAGTATCTAATATTGAGCGTTTAGTAGACTTGCTCAAGTAGAATTCATAAAAGATGTTATTCAATAAAATGCTGAAAAGGCGGAGGGAATGAGTAAATTTTCCTTCGCCTTTTTTATTTAAAAGCTTGCCGTGCTGTCATTTGGATGAAGATATTGAATTATACGAAAGTTACGAGTACAATGAGAGGGAGAGGTGGGAAAGCATTGAAAAAAGATTTAAGAATTAATAGTAAAGTATTTAGTGAAGGTCCAAAAAGAGCCCCAAACCGTGCGATGTTAAGGGCTGTTGGATTAACAGATGAAGGTTTTGAAAAGCCAATGGTAGGAATTGCAAGTACATGGAGTGAAGTAACACCGTGTAACGTACATATTGATAAGTTAGCAATTGCAGCGAAAAAAGGGGCAGAAGCTGCGGGTGCACTTCCGATGATTTTTAATACAATTACGATTGCAGACGGAATATCAATGGGAACAAGTGGAATGCGTTATTCATTGCCAAGTCGTGATGTCATTGCAGACTCCATTGAAACCGTCGTTGGAGGAGAAAATTTAGATGGCTTAGTCGCGATTGGCGGCTGTGATAAAAATATGCCGGGTTGTATGATTGCGATTGCCAATGCTGAAGTTCCATCTATCTTCGTTTACGGTGGAACGATTGCGGCGGGGAAATTACGCGGCGAAAGCATTGACCTTGTCTCTGTTTTTGAAGGAGTAGGACAACTAAATAGCGGCCAAATCGATGAAGAAGAGCTGAATAGAATCGAATGTAATGCTTGTCCAGGAGCAGGTTCATGCGGTGGGATGTACACTGCAAATACGATGTCTTCAGCGATTGAAGCGATGGGGATGAGTTTACCAGGAAGTTCTTCAAACCCAGCCGAGTCAGCGGAAAAGCTTACTGATGTTGAAGAGGCAGGTCATGCACTTTATCACTTGATGGAACAAGGAATTTATCCGAAAGATATTATGACAAAAGAGGCATTTGAAAATGCAATTACTGTTGTTATGACATTGGGCGGTTCGACGAATGCGGTGTTGCACTTATTGGCAATGGCTCATGCAATCGACGTAGATTTGACGATGGATGATTTCGACCGTATTCAAAAGAAAACACCGCATCTCGCTGATTTAAGACCGAGCGGAAAATACGTCATGGAAGATTTGCATCGCATTGGTGGTGTTCAAGCTGTGATGAAAATGTTACTAGAAGCAGGTTATTTACATGGCGATTGCTTAACGGTAACAGGTAAAACAGTTGCTGAAAACTTGCAAGAAGCACCAGATCTAGCAGAAGGACAAAAGATTATTATGCCGATTGACAAAGCATTCAGTAAAGAAGGTCCTTTAGTCATTTTGAAAGGAAACCTTTCACCAAATGGAGCAGTCGCAAAAATGTCTGGTGTCTCAGTCACAGAACATACTGGACCAGCGCGCGTCTTTAATACAGAAGAGGCAGCGACCGAAGCAGTTATGAATGATGAAGTTAAAGCAGGAGATGTACTCGTCATTCGCCATGTTGGACCAAAAGGCGGACCGGGAATGCCAGAAATGTTATCGATTTCTGGAATTCTTGTTGGAAAAGGCTTAGGCGAAAAAGTGGCTTTACTAACGGACGGTAGATTCTCAGGAGGAACGCATGGATTAGTCGTTGGTCATATTGCACCGGAAGCACAAGACGGCGGCCCGATTGCCTTTATTCAAGATGACGATGAAATTACAATAAATTCAATTACACAAGAAATTAAAGTGGCTGTTTCTGAAGAGGAATTTGAAGCGCGGAAAAAAGATTGGGTAGCCCCACCACTGCACACGAAAGGTGTACTTGGAAAGTATGCGCATACCGTATCTTGTGCATCTGTCGGCGCAGTGACAGATTTTTATATGAAATCTTCAAGAGAAAAACAACATACCTTTCAATAGGGAAAAAGCAGCTCTTTAGGGGGCTGCTTATTCTATTGGTTAACAAATTTTATGGAGAGGAAAACGATTTTAATCAACGCCACATGGTATACTTAATAAAACTGATTTTTTTGATTGAAAAGGGAGTTGTAAATAATGATTAAAGCAATATTTTTCGATTTAGATGATACTTTATTATGGGATAAAAAAAGTGTGAAAACAGCTTTTGAAAAAACGTGTCTAACGGCATCTGAACGCCACTCGCTAGATGCAGAGAAGTTAGAAGAAGCCGTGCGTGAAGAAGCACGCCAACTATACGCAACGTATGAAACGTATGACTATACGAAAATGATTGGCATTAATCCATTTGAAGGATTGTGGGGGACATTTGACGATGAAGGGGACTCTTTTCAAAAGATGAAAGAAATCGTTCCGACGTATCGCCAGAATGCATGGACAGGTGGATTAAAGCGAATGGGTATTGATGATGCAGCGTTGGGCAAAGAGCTTGCTGAACTGTTTGTCGAAAATCGAAAAGATAGCCCATTTATCTATGAAGAAACTTTCGATGTGCTTGATAAACTAAAAGAAGATTACCAGTTGGTACTCATTACAAACGGTTCACCAAGTTTGCAACAGACCAAATTAGACATTACGCCTGAACTCGTTCCTTATTTTGAACATATTATTATTTCCGGCGGCTTTGGAGTAGGTAAACCGGATAACTCGATTTTCGAACATGCACTAGAACTTTGTCAGTTAAAGCCAGAAGAAGCGTTAATGGTTGGAGATAACAGAATGACAGATATTTTAGGCGCAAATCAAACTGGTATTCCGTCTGTCTGGATCAACCGGGAAAATGAAGCGGCAATTGAAGAAGTAACGCCAACCTATGAGATTAAGCACTTGGACAAGCTTTACGCAATTTTAAATCAACCAATTGTTCGGTAAAAAAAGCTGTCCATAATTTTAAAAAAAGCAAGTAAAACCAGGAGCGTGGAAGCCCCTGGTTTTATTAATATATATGATTAATCTTAAAAGTAGAAAAGGGGTAGATGAAAATTTACCCTTACTACAAGAAGTTAACATCTAGGGTGAGACTTCTGACGGTTTTAGATGATAGGTAGAGTACTTGTCTAGTAGTTAGTCTACGTCTGTTTTTTAGATTTCTTGTTTGTAAAAAAAATATAAACGGCATTTAGAATAAACAATATTACTGCGGATGTTAAAAAGCCAAGTATTCCAGGTATATTAGGACCAGTTATTAAGTAGAAAATAGTAGCTAAAACAAACGCAGTAAAGCCAACCATACTAAGTTTCCATCGGGAAGTTTCTTTTTCCGCCATACTAGTGCTCCTTCTTTCTCATACAAATAGTAGTTATCTCAAAAATTACTCGTTCTGAACCCTTAAGTTTACTTACATGCTTGGGGGATTAGCACCAATTATTAATCTTACAATTGAATTGCAGTCACGTCAGAAATATCTTCTAATTCTTTAAGTTGGTTAACATCATAACCGTCGACATATTTATCGATTGTGAGCATCATTATGGCATCTCCGCCAATATTAGCTCGGCCAACTTGCATCGTTGCAATATTAATATTTGATTTCGCAAGTAAGGTTCCAACACGTCCAATGGCTCCAGGTTGGTCCTTATGTTTAATGAATATTAAATTCCCCTCTGGCACAACGTCAACGTAATATTTGTCTACTTTTACGATGCGTCCACCTAAACCGTTCAATAATGTTCCTGAAACACTTCGCGTCCCATTTTTCGTTCTCGCTTCTACTGTTAATAGATTTGTAAATCCTTTCGTAATAGAAGTTTTATATTCATTAACAACAATTCCAATTTGGTCAGCTAAGTATTTGGCATTGACATCATTGACATGGTCGCCTAGATTTCCTTGCAGCACGCCTTTTAATGTATTACGTGTTAAAGGACGAACATCGAAGCCCGCTAAATCTCCGTAATAGTGAATTGTTATTTCTTCAACAATGCCATCGATTAACTGGGAAACAAATGCCCCTAATTTTTCCGCTAAATCAAAGAACGGTCCAACTTTGCCCATTACTTCTTTTGAAACAGAAGGGAGGTTCACAGGATTTTGAACAAGTCCTCCATTTAAAAAGCTAACGACATCCGCGCTTACGTCAATCGCTACACTTTCTTGAGCTTCAATTGTACTAGCAGCTAGATGTGGCGTCGCGATAACCTGAGGAAGTGTCAGTAACTTATGATCAACAAAAGGTTCTACTTCAAATACATCGAGCGCAGCGCCTGCAACTTTTCCACTAACAATGGCATCGTATAGCGCATCTTCATTCACAATTCCACCGCGTGCACAGTTGATAAGTTGTACGCCGTCTTTCATCATTGCAAAGGCTTCTTCATCGATTAAATTTCTCGTTTCTTTTAATAATGGCGTATGAATAGAAATAAAGTCAGATTGGCTTAGAACTTCTTCAAGTGTCCCTTTTGTAATGCCAAGTTTTTGCGCTTTTTCTTCTGTCAAAAATGGATCGTATGCAAGGATGTGCATTCTTTGGCCTTTAGCTCTTGCCGCAACTTCAGCACCAATTCGACCAAGTCCCACAATCCCAAGGGTTTTGTTTTTAAGTTCGACGCCAAGAAATGACTTCCTATCCCAAATTTGATTTTTTAAAGATAAAAATGCTTGCGGAATCTTGCGTGCAAGTGCTGATAACATAGCCATTGTATGCTCTGCCGCTGAGTTTGTATTGCCATCCGGAGCATTTACAACGATAATTCCATGCTCTGTTGCAGCTTCTAAATCGATATTATCAACACCAACCCCAGCGCGCCCAATAATCTTTAAGTTGGGTGCATTTTCAATCACTTCACGTGTTACTGTCGTTTGACTACGAATTAGAAGCGCATCGTAATCATGGATAATTTCGATAAGTTCATCTGTAGAAAGTCCTGTATCTATTCTAACCTCAAGATTCTCTGCTTGTCGTAGTGGGAAAATCCCATCTTCGCTTAAAGGGTCTGTAATTAATACATTATAAGTCATTTGTTGATAGCCTCCTAAATATAAAGTTATTTGTTGCGGTAGTTCCAGCACCTAATTGACTGTTGCAGCCGATGTTTTATGATCCGATTTTTGATCTATTAACTAGCAAATACCCCTTTCATATTTGAAAAATAAAAAAGTCCTCCACCCCTTACAAAAAATCGTAAGGGGCGAAAGACAGAAAACACTCACGCGGTACCACCCTTTTTTGCCAACTCTAAATAAGTGGCCTCAAAGAACCATGCATAACGTGCATGACCCGGATAGACCTACTTAAGTTCAGTCTACCTATTCAGGAGTGCTCTTTTACACAAAAATCACTAGTTTTCACCACCCACTAGCTCTCTAAAGATTTAGGAATGTAAAATATATCTCCGTCAAAATAATTAGAATAATAGTTTTAATGTGACCTATCATACTTAATAAAAAACAAAAAGTCAAATGTTTTTTAGATAAGCTTCTAAAATACACTGAATTAAGACTGTAAGCCGAACGTTTTTTGGATTTCAGTAAAAAACATTTGCCTTTATTCGGATTTAGCATTATTCTTTATTTATATAGGCTAGTAAGGTTTGCATAACTTCAATGTCTGGTTTGATCATTAAGACTGGGAGAAGAGCGAAGACGAATAGTAACAAGACATTTGCACTAACTAAAGCTCGAATGATTTTCATTGTTTTCTCCTTCTTTCTGATAGGGTTTGTTCGTAACACTTCGGTTTCAAGAAATGTTAGAGTAATTAAATAATAACGCTTTTAATCGCAAAAGAAAAGTGTTTTATTTTAAAAAGTCTTTAAATTGCCACTATTTAATTGATGAACATGTTGTATAAACTATGAATTAATTGTATTATAAAGGAATATATAAAATTCCGACATTTTAGGAAGTGAAATATGGAAGGAATGAGGATATGTTGACGAATATTAATGAAACGTATAATGACCCAAAAAAACTAGCTAATGATTACGTGCATGAAGTGTATGAGTTATTAAAAAAGAGAAATCCCGGCGAGTCGGAATTTCTTCAAGCAACAAGAGAAATTTTCGATTCACTTCGTCCGGTTTTCATTAAAAATCCACATTATATTGAAGACGGTATCCTAGAGCGAATTACTGAGCCGGATCGCATTATTACTTTTCGTGTTACTTGGGAAGATGACCAAGGAAAAGTGCATGTGAATAGAGGGTATCGTGTTCAATTTAATAGTGAGCTAGGACCGTATAAAGGCGGAATTCGCTTCCATCCTTCGGTTAATCTGAGCATTATGAAGTTTTTAGCGTTTGAACAAATCTTTAAAAACTCACTTACAGGTCAACCAATAGGCGCTGGAAAAGGCGGCTCGGATTTCGATCCAAAAGATAAATCAGAACGAGAAATTATGCGGTTTATTCAAAGCTTTATGACGGAAATGCAGAAATACTTAGGTCCAGACTTAGACGTACCCGCTGGTGATATTGGTGTCGGCAGACGAGAAGTCGGTTATATGGCAGGGCAATACAATCGTATTCGTGGTGGGTTTCAACCTGGTGTCTTCACTGGAAAAGACCCAAATTACGGCGGAAGCCTTGGAAGAAGAGAAGCGACGGGGTATGGGACCGTATATTTTACGCAGGAAATGTTAAAAACGAATGGTATGAGTTTTGAAGGGAAAAAAGTGATTGTATCGGGGTCAGGGAATGTCTCGACCTATGCGATGGAAAAGGCAATTGAGCTAGGTGCGACAGTCATCGCATGTAGTGATTCAAGTGGGTATATTTATGATGAAAATGGTATAAATGTTGAGACAATCAAGCGGATTAAAGAAATCGAAAACAATCGAATTAAGGTGTATAGAAAATATCATTCAACTGCTAAATTTGTTGAAGGATGTCATGACATATGGTCGATTCCATGTGATATCGCTTTACCTTGTGCAACGCAAAATGAACTTGATGAAAAGGCTGCAGCATTGTTAATTAGAAACGGTGTCAAAGCGATTGCAGAAGGTGCAAATATGCCTTGTACACAAGAGGCGATAGACCTTTTTCTGGAAAATGAGATCCTGTTTGCACCTGCAAAAGCAGCAAATGCCGGCGGGGTAGCTGTTTCCGCAATGGAAATGTCTCAAAACAGTATGCGACTTAATTGGACATTTGAAGAAGTTGAGGAAAAGCTTCAATTAGTTATGAAAGATATTTATGAAAATTGTTTACAAGCGGCTGAAGAATATGGACATCCAGGAAATTTAATTGTTGGTGCAAATATCGCTGGATTTCTAAAAGTGGCGAACTCAATGGTGAGTCATGGAATCCGATAATGATAGTTGTTTTGGTGAAGACCCTTTTAAAGAAGGGGTCTTTTTTTAGTTCTATAAAAAGAATGACTTTTGTTAAAAGGTTGAAACATTTGAAAGGTATGTTATTATAAAAATACACATAATAGTATAAAGATACATTCAATTGATTGAAAGGGTGTCTTATCATGCGAAAGAAAAAAGTTGTCATCGCTTATAATGGAGAGTTATATGCTTCTGTTGCTATCAGATTGTTAGTTGATGCGGGATACGATGTCGTTGCAGTTTGTATAGATATGGGTGAAAACAAAGATTTGACTGAAATTCGAATGAAAGCCATTCAAGTTGGAGCGATAAGCAGCTATCTGATAGATGCAAAAAATGAATTCGCTGAACAATATGCTTTGCTTACAATTCAAGCGCAAGCTTTTTGTGTAAATAAATATCCATTCGTGAGCACATTATCACGGCCGCTTATTGCAAAAAAATTAGTTGAAGTTGCGGAAATTGAAAAGGCTGTTGCGATTGCACATGGTCTTACAATAAAAGACAATGATCAAAGACATTTTGAGTCATTAATTAAAACGTTAAATCCATCCCTAGAATTGATTGATCTTGTTTATGAAAAGAAATTGACATGGAATGAACAAATTGCATTTGCTACAGAAAAGAACATTCCGTTTTTAAAGGGGGTAGACGCTCCCGAATATATAGACCAAACGTTATGGGGACGGAAAACTGAATTTATAGAGGATAATTCAGTAGGAGTTAGCGAAGCGAATCAATATGCGATAACTGTGGGAATAGAAGATGCGCCGATTGAACCAGAGTTTATTGATATAGAGTTTGAGAAAGGGACTCCAATTAAAGTGAATGGGCAGAGAATGGAAATAGCCGATATGTTTTCGTACTTAAACCATATCGCTGGGAAGCATGGGATTGGCAGAATTGATTCAGTGGAGAACTATGTAAGTCGAAGTAACGCACATATAATTTATGAATGTCCTGGGGCGACTACTTTATTAAAAGCACATCGAACACTGGAAAAGAGGACGTTTGAAAATGAAGTTGCGCGATTTAAAGCAATTATCTCTCAAAAGTTAATTGATATCATTGAAGAAGGCCAATGGTTTACCCCTTTACGAAATGCGTTGGAATCATTTATTCAAGAAACGCAGCAAGCCCTTAATGGCATAGTTCGCATTAAGTTACATAAGGGGCAAGTTACGGTTGAGAAAAATCCATTAGCTAACGAGTATGCTGACTCGGATAAAATGAATGAACTTTCAGTTGGGTTTAGTGATTTGTTGAAAATTGTGTAGTAACGATTTTTTAAAATGGAAAGGTCTCACACTTAGAAGTGCGAGACCATTTTTCATTATAATAATTGTTGTATCGGATGAAACACTGGCTCTTGTTTGTCAAATGTAGCAATATAATCGAAGCCAATCGACTGTAATAATTCAAGAGATTCGCGGAAGTGGAAAGCAAGTTCGGAAACGCGGTGTGCGTCAGAGCCTAATGTGATAATTTCTCCCCCACATTCTTTATAAAGTTTTAGCACATCATCGCTTGGCATCGCATGCGATAATCCATATCGTACGCCGGAAGTGTTTAATTCAATGCCTTTTCCTTCGGGAATGATTTCTTTGAAAATAGTTGCTAATTCTTCATGAAATAAATTCGATGAAGGCTCATCTGAATAACGTTTAACTAAATCTACATGGCCTAGCACATTAAAACGTTTAAAGTTTTTTATGCACGCTAGTAATTCATCGTAGTACAGTTGATATGCTTCTTCTACAGTTCTTCCCTCGAAAATTTCTTTATAATGCAAGCTTTTTTTAGCGGTCGTATGCATTGAGCAAATGACAAAGTCAAATGTTTCTTCATCCATTAACTTCTCGTATTTATGTAAAATATGAGGTTGTACGCCAATTTCAATGCCCTTTTGAATACGGATTTTCCCTTCATATTTTTGTTGTAACCTTTTCAATTCATCATCATATTTGTTTAAATCAAACTCAAAAACAATCGAATCGTCTGGATATTCATAGTCAATATGTTCCGTGAAACAAATTTCGCTTAAGCCTTTATTGATTGAACCAACTACCATCTCTTCCATCGACACATTGCAATCCGCTGAAAAATCACTATGCATATGAAAATCAAACATTAGAATCCCTCCGTAACTAATCATACAACTTTCGTCATTGACAAACTATTCTATATCCCCTATGATAATAAATAACTTCACCCTAGTAAAGCGATAAAGTTTTTTGAGAAAGGTGGGAATAGTTAGATTGTATACCGATTATAATGCGAATGATGAAATTGTCAAAGATTATCAAAAGTATGAGCGAATGATTAAAACAATCAATAAAAGATTTAAAACGTATGGTTACGAACGGATTAAAACACCAACATTTGAGCAGTACGACATGTATGCACAAGTCACCAGTTCAATTAATCGAAAAGAAATGATAAAGACGATTGATTGCGACGGTGAGGTTTTAGTGCTTCGACCTGATGTCACCATTCCGATTACTAAACAACTAGCGGATAACTATACTACTTTACCGCATGAACTCCGCTACTATTATGTTCAAGATGTATATAGACAGTCTCAATTAGAAGATGAGGAAGTTGAGCAGACACAAGCTGGTGTTGAATATTTTTGTGAAAGTACGCCAGAAGCAGATGCAGAGGTCATTGCACTTGCTTGTCATACGCTTAAAGATTTAGGGTTTAGAAATATTAAAATTGAATTGGGGCATGCAGGATTTTTTCAAGAATTGATTGAAAAAGGGAGTTTTTCAGATCGCCAACTGATACAGTTGAAAAATTTAATTCAAACGAAAAATATCATAGAAATCGAGCCTTTCCTTCAAAGACTAGAAATCGCAGAAGATTTAATCGCAGCATTTGTTGAAATTCCATTATTGTACGGGGATCCGATTCAAGTTAGTGAGCGGGCGAGAGAGATTACGAAAACAGTATTGATGGAAGGTACATTAGATTATTTACTCGAAGTGTATGACATTCTTCGGCTGTATGGATTGGAAGACAACATCGTGATGGATTTGGGGCTTATCAATCATATGGGCTATTATTCAGATATTATATTTCAAGGTTTTGTAGAGAAATTTGGTCGTCCAGTATTAATGGGAGGCCGGTACAATCATTTAGGCAATGAATTTGGAGCTGACTTACCAGCAATTGGCTTTGCTTGTACTGTGGAATCCTTGATGAAAGCAGCGAAGACCGATTTGACTACACGAAGAACACCCGTTGACGTGAAAATTAGTTACGATGAAAACAGTTTAAAAGAATCCATTGTCCTTGCTAATGAATTACGTGAACGGAACTATACAGTGATATCTAACCCAACATATAAACAAATGCTAGACGCTCAACCTTCAATCTATCAAATTACCGTGACTCAAAATGAACAAGTATTTGTCTATAAAGAAGAGTCCTATGATTTCGACTCCATTCAATCATTATTGAAATTAATGAACGGGGCGAAAGGAGCAGTGATAAATTGAGTAGCTTAACATTAGCGATTGCTACTGGAAGGACAGCGAAGCAAGCGATGGTTTTATTAGAAAAAACCGGCATCACCTTTCCAGATTTTCATAATAAAAGTAGAAAACTAGTGATGCTAAATGAAACGAAGACGATTAAGCTAATTTTAGTGAAAACGGCAGATTTACCTACATATGTAGAAAAAGGGGCTGCAGACATTGGCATTATCGGCAAAGATATCATCATGGAAGAACAGCCTGATATTTATGAACTCGTAGATTTACAGATTGGTAAATGTAAAGTTGCAATCGCAGGATTTCCTACTCAAGCATTACAAAATGGTTCACCACTTACAGTTGCAACAAAATATCCTTTCATTACAAAATCGTTTTTCGATGAAAAAGGGATTCGTGTTGAGACAATCAAACTGAATGGTTCTATTGAATTGGCACCACTCATTGGGTTATCCGATGTCATAGTGGATATCGTTGAAACTGGAACGACCTTGAAGGAAAATGGTCTCGTCGTATTAGATGAAATTATGGATATCAGTGCACGGTTAATTGTTAATAAAGCGAGTTTTGCTACAAAAACTGCGGAAATCGAACAATTTATCAATCAGGTTAAAGTGGCATTGGAGTGATAAAAGTGAAATACATGACAGGTAAAGAATATCAAGCTGAATTGCGTAACAATCGCATTAGAAATGAAGATACTGAAACAATTAATCGAAGCGTTCGAGACATTATTCAACAAGTACGTGAGCGCGGGGATGAGGCGTTAGTTGCTTATACAGCCAAGTTCGATCATGTTCAATTAACTAATTTAACCGTATCGATTGAAGAGATTGAAGAGGCACGAGAAATTGTAGGTGAATCGTTCATTCAAGCCATTCAAAGTGCGATAAAAAATATTAAAGGATTTCACGAAGAACAACGTGAAAAGACATGGTTAACGAATCCGAGCGATGGGGTCATGCTAGGGCAAAAAGTAACGCCACTTGAAAGTGTAGGGATTTACGTGCCAGGTGGAAAAGCTGCCTATCCTTCAACAGTGTTAATGAATACGATTCCAGCAAAAATCGCTGGCGTTAAGCAAATTGCCATTACAACCCCTGTTCAAGAAGATGGAAAAGTGAACCCATACGTTTTGACGGCTGCTGCTGAAGTTGGCGTAGAAACCATTTATAAAGTAGGCGGAGCCCAAGCGGTTGCAGCACTTGCTTACGGAACAGAGACTGTCGGGAAAGTCGTTAAAATTGTAGGTCCGGGAAATGCATATGTTGCTTGTGCAAAAAAGTGGGTTTTTGGAGATGTCGCAATTGATATGATTGCGGGACCAAGTGAAATTTGTATCGTTGCAGATGAAAGTGCGAATCCCAAATATGCCGCGGCGGATTTATTATCACAAGCAGAACACGATGAGTTGGCTTCGGCGATTTGTATCACAACGAGTGATTTGTTTGCCGAGGCGTTACAACTTGAAATTCAACAACAAATGGAAAGTGCGGAGCGAAAAGCGATTATTGAACAATCTATCGCCAATCAAGGACGGATCGTTGTTACTGAATCGTTGGCAGAAGCCTATGAACTTGTGAATGAACTCGCCCCTGAACATTTGCAGCTAATGGTTGAAAATCCAATGGAAAAACTATCGAATATTAAAAATGCGGGCGCTATTTTTCTTGGGAACCACTCTCCTGAAGCATTGGGAGATTATCTTGCAGGCCCGAACCACACATTACCAACGAGCGGTACATCCACGTTTTCATCACCATTAGGCGTTTATGACTTTGTCAAAAAAACGAGCATTATACATTACTCGGCAGCGGCTTTAAATGAAGTGGCAGATGACATCATTACAATTGCTAATGCAGAAGGATTATACGCCCATGCAAATTCAATCGCAATACGGAAGGAGAATTAACGATGCGTCAAAAAGAAATTACACGCTCAACAGCGGAAACGTCTATATCATTAGATTTTTCAATAGATGGAACCGGAACGACAGATATCAAAACAGGTGTCGGATTCTTTGACCATATGCTGACTGCATTTACAAAACACGGGTTATTTGATTTAAAGGTACGATGTGATGGGGATATTGAAGTCGACCAGCACCATACAGTCGAAGATATTGGGATTGTCTTAGGGCAAGCATTCAATGAAAGCATTGGCGCGAAGGAAGGCATCGAACGCTATGCGACGGTTTCTGTCCCAATGGACGAAGCGCTATCTACTGTTTCGCTGGACATTAGCGGGCGTTCGTTTTTGGTATATAACGTGGATGGATTAAAAGACAAAGTTGGTGAATTTGATACTGAACTTGTTGAAGAATTCTTCCATGCGTTTACAAGTCATGCCAAAGTAACGCTCCATATTAATTTGGCATATGGAAAAAATACACACCATATTATTGAATCCATCTTCAAAGCATTCGGTCGAGCGTTGCGTGAAGCGAGTGTGATTAATCCTGATGTAAAAGGAATTCCATCGACTAAGGGACTGCTTTGATAGGAATTGATCTAATATTTTAAGCGGAATTATTTTAATTAGTAAGTAAAAATGATAAGTAATAATCCGCCTGGAGCGGAAATCAACCTAGTTCGGATTCAACACTACATATCCACATGAACTCAATAAAAAGGAGCGAAAACTAGATGATTCTTTTTCCTGCAATAGATATACGAAATGGTAAATGCGTAAGGCTCATTCAAGGTGATTATGACCAAGAAGTCATTTATGGGGATTCCCCAACTGAAATGGCTTTGTTATGGGAGAAACAGGGCGCTGAATTTATACATATCGTCGACTTAGACGGTGCTAAAACGGGTGAATCTCCAAATCAACTAGCGATTCAAGCAATTGCGGAAGCTGTCTCAGTACCAATTCAAGTAGGCGGCGGAATTCGTTCTATGGAAATCATTGACGAACATATTGCTAGCGGTGTAAGTCGCGTAATTATTGGAACAGCGGCGATTACGAATCGACCTTTTCTAGAAGAAGCTGTGCAAAAATACGGCGATAAAATAGCTGTCTCCATCGATGCACGTAATGGCTTTGTGGCGACAGATGGTTGGACAGCAACTACTAACAAGAAAGCATTGGATTTATTGCAAGAACTAGAGGAAATCGGTGTGAAGACGGTTGTATTTACTGATATTTTTAAAGATGGCATGATGCAAGGTCCTAACTTCCAAGAACTCCAAGCAATCAATAAAGCATCTTCGATAGACGTCATTGCGTCCGGTGGTGTGACGACGGAAGAAGATATTCAACAATTAGAAGGAATGAATTTGTATGGCGCAATTATTGGTAAAGCACTCTACGAGGGAACGCTCTCACTTCAGCAATTGAGAGAAGGTGCGTTACGTGAATAGTTATCGAATTATTCCTTGTTTAGATGTCGATAAAGGCAAAGTCGTGAAGGGGCGGAAATTTAAAGACGTTCAGGAAGTTGCAGATCCACTCACTTTGGCAAAAAAATATGTTCATGACGGGGCCGATGAACTTGTATTTTATGATATAACGGCTTCATCTGAAAAGCGTGCTGTTTTTATCGAATTGATTGCCCAACTTGCTAAAGAAGTCCCAATTCCATTTACAGTTGGAGGCGGCATTCGAAGCCTTGATGACATTCAAAGTGTAATAGATGTGGGGGCTGACAAAGTATCGTTAAATAGTGTTGTACTTGAAAACCCATCATTTATTGCGGAAGCTGCGAAAAAATTCGGTTCAGAAAAGATTGTCTTCTCAATGGATGTAAAAGAAGTTGCCCCGTCCACTTGGCATGTTTTTGCTAGAGGTGGACAAAAGGACACTGGACTGGATGCCATCGAATGGGCACTTCAAGGAGAAGCGAACGGCGCTGGGGAGATTGTGCTAAACAGCATTGATGGAGACGGAGAGAAAGACGGTTATTCACTAGAATTAACAAAAATAATCGCGGAAGCAGTCAGTATTCCGGTCGTTGCAAGTGGTGGAGCTGGAAAAATGGAAGATTTTAAAACTGTCTTAACAGAAGGAAAAGCAGACGCAGCCCTTGCAGCATCTGTATTCCATTATGAAGAGATTACTATTCAAGACTTAAAAGCGTACTTGAAGGAGCAAGGATTAAATTAAAGAGAAAGCATAGCGCTAAGCCGCTTACACAATATTAAGATTAAAAAAGTTGGGATTGATAATATAATGAAAATTGAAGATATCACTTTCAATGAAAATGGTCTCGTTCCTGCAATTGTACAAGATGAACAAACGGGCAATGTGCTCATGCTTGCTTATATGAACGAAGAAGCATTGACTAAAACGATTGAAACGAAAGAGACATGGTTTTATAGCCGTTCCAGGGAAGAACTGTGGAACAAAGGCGCAACTTCTGGAAATCGTCAAATGGTCAAGCGATTATCATATGATTGTGATCAAGATACAATTCTCGTTCAAGTCGAGCCAATGGGACCCGCCTGTCATACAGGAGAGGAAACTTGTTTTTTCCAAACTGTTTTTGAAGAAGAAATGCCAAACCGCCAAATCGTTTATGATGTGATGGCGAGTATTCAAAATCGCAGAAATAACCCGGTAGAAGGCTCCTACACATCTTATTTATTTAGGGAAGGCATTGACAAAGTGCTGAAAAAGGTTGGGGAAGAGTCAAGTGAAGTTATTATTGGCGCAAAGAATGAAGACAAACGTGAACTGACTAGTGAATTGGCAGATTTACTCTATCACTCGCTCGTCCTGATGGAAATTTCAGGGGTTACGATAGCGGATGTAAAAAAAGAATTGGTTAAGAGACGCATAGAAAAATAAAAGTTGGCAAGTGTTTTTCTTTAGAAACATAAGATAATTTATATGAAAAAACAGTTCTGGTTAACAAGCAATCAGGACTGTTTTATTTATGTTTAATGATAAATTCTGAACGGAATGTGATAAGATTCAGTCCGTTTTGTCGCAGAGTCATAAAATACAGAAGATTTTTTGTGTGGTTAATTTGAGAAAGTCTTTGGAAACCTATACGATACAAATATGTAAAAGAAAGTTCCTGAAATTAAAATGAAAATTTCTTTACTTATAATGACTAAATTTAGAAGGGGGAGAATTAGGATGGGATCTAAATACATAGATCTTGGCTTTGCTATATTCCTGGGTTATTTTGCATACACACGTATTGTAAACGGACAATATGGATTTGCAACCTTATTTGCAGTGTTATCTATACTAAATTTCTCGACTGCATTTATGAAGCATAAGCGGGTGCTTGGACAAAAAAAGGATGAAGAATAATTAATAAAATTATTCTTTTCAATATGGATATACGCTTGCCATGATTGGATGAGAATCATATAATCAAAAAAACTGTACCCGAAACAATAAAAGTGTTTCTGAGTACAGTTTTTTTATGCGGTATTTTTATTTTTCCTAATGAGCCGTACAATAAATTCAATGAGTAGAGACAGACCTAAACCAAACGAAGAAATAATAAATAAAGATAAAATTCCAATTACATCGCCTTGGCCATTGATATCTAATATAAAACTACGAAACATATCAAAGAAAGCGATAATCATTGCAATCCCGAAAATCGGAAAAGCTATTTTTAACTGATAAAATAGTAGGGCTGAAAAAGAGATGCCAATAATTAAACCGAAAATGACAAAAGTCACAAAGTTTAAAACCTCTACATCGTGACCTAGTACATTTCTTAGCCCAATTACAAGAAGTACAAATGTAATAATTCCAGAAAAAACACCAAATTTACCATAATACCGTTCCACGTATTGCACCTGCTTTCTTTCTTACACTTATCATACCTAATCCTCGCTTAAAAATCTTATTAAATGATTTAACGATGCGAATACGTGAAAAGGCTGCAGTTAAAGTCCGCCCGACTTTAACTGCAGCCTGAATATCACTTATTATTTGTTTGGTTTGCAATAATCACTAGTTTACCTTGGTCAAGTTCTTCCTCAGCTGTTTCGGCTTCAGCTGTTGTTAAACCAGCTGCTTCCATTTTACTTCGAAGCTCGTCGCCTCGCGAGGAGACTAAGTTTTTCAGCGTGTTCAAAACGCCTTCTTCTTTCAAACCAACTTTTTCAGTGTCTAATGCTTCAGTAATATCATTACCTCTTTTTTCATCATGTGCAAAAATGTAAATCTCGGCATGCGAATAACCACTTGATACCAATTTCTCCACTTCTGATTTTGCTTGAACAACATTTTCTACTGTTTTTTTAACAGTCATTAAAATCCCTCCCATTTGTTTGTAGTTTATCTATACCAACTTGGAGTGATTCTAAACATTACAAAGTGATGACAGATTGAAAACTACTACTTATCACGGGAAGTAAGTAGTTGATAAGACTGTATAAATTGCGCTGGATTCGTCGAAATTAAAAATGAAAAAACACCTTCGTTTGTATGTAAGTATAAAATGCCTTGTCCATTTGAAAATGGCTTATAAGACATATCCAATACGTTTTGCAAATGAAAATGATGTGAATTTGAAAAAATAGATGTTTGTGTCATCGTTAGTAATTGCTCGATTTCTATTTTTTGTTGCTCGAAATTTTTAATAAACCTTTCAACGACTGTAAATTGTATCGACGAAATGGTTTTGCTATTAAAATCTTTCAATTCAACCCCTCCTCCATTTGATTGAGTGGAATAATTAAACAACAAAGTTGAGTGAATTAGTTGTTCCAATATGGCTTCTCACGTAGTATAATGAGTGAATTGTAATTTTGAAAAGAGGATAATAAATGAAGAAATCAATATACGGATTAACGCTTGAACAGTTAACAGAATGGTTACTAGCAAACGGTCAGCAGCGTTTTAGAGCTGACCAAATTTGGGATTGGCTTTATAAAAAACGAGTTACTTCTTTTTCAGATATGAAAAATATTAATAAAGAATGTCGCGAGCTATTGGAAGAACATTATATCATTCAATCGCTTGAACAGACAGTAAAACAAGAATCAGCGGATGGAACGATTAAGTTTTTATTTAAAATGCAAGATGGCAACTTAATCGAAACAGTACTAATGAAATTTCCATATGGCTATTCCGTTTGTGTAACAACTCAAGTCGGTTGTAATATCGGATGCAGTTTTTGCGCGAGTGGTCTATTGAAAAAGAGTCGAGACCTACAAAGCGGAGAAATTGTGGAACAAATCATGAATGTACAACATCATCTCGATGCAAAAGGATTAGAAGAACGAGTCAGTCATATTGTTGTGATGGGAATTGGAGAACCGTTTGATAACTATACCAATTTAATGGATTTCCTCCATATCGTTAATTCGCAAAAAGGACTTAGCATTGGTGCACGTCATATTACTGTCTCAACAAGTGGACTTGCGCATAAAATTAAAGAATTTGCGGATGAAGATATTCAGGTAAACTTAGCGGTTTCTTTACATGCACCGAATGACGAACTTCGGACAAGCATTATGAAAATAAACCGTGCATTTCCAATTGAACAGCTAATGGATGCCATTGATTATTATTTAGAAAAAAATAATCGTCGAATTACATTTGAGTATATTATGTTAGATGATGTGAATGATCATGTTGAAGAAGCGCGTCAACTTGCACGTCTACTTGCCAATAAACGACATCTTTCATATGTTAATTTAATTCCATATAATCCGGTAGACGAACATAGCCAATATCGTAGAAGTAAGCCGGAATCGATTCAAGCCTTTTATGAAACACTTAAAGGTAAAGGTATCCCATGTGGTGTACGTTTGGAACAAGGAACAGATATCGACGCAGCTTGTGGCCAATTAAGAAGTAAACAAATTAAGAAAAACAAAACAAAATAATTGTTTATCCGATAGAATAGTAACTTATTCTATCGGATTTTTGTCGTTATAGGATTAAATATGCACGATTATAGTAGTACTGAAAGCGGTTCATTTGGTACTATATAGATATGTAGGTAAAAGGAGGGTTTACATTGCCAAAATTGCGTTATGGTATTTTATTTCTCGTATTACTACTGGCTTTAGTTGCTTGTTCTAAAAAAGAAGACACGCCTGTAGATAGACTTTCTGCTTATGTCGATTTATGGAATGAAGCTAAATTTACAGAGATGTACGACGACTATATTACAGAATCGTCGAAAGAAGTTTTCGGAAAAGAGCAATTTATTGAACGTACCGAAAAACTATATGCAGATTTAGATATTTCTTCTGTTGAAGTTATTTTTGATAAACCGGAAGAAGAAAAAACGTACAAAAAAGAAGAAGACGTTGAGTTTCCCGTTCAAATAAAATTGGAGACAATAGCCGGTGAAATTGAATTTAAGAAAAATGTTCCATTAACTTATAATGAACAAGGCGAAACAAAGAATTGGTTTATTGAATGGGATCCGTCTTTTATCCTTCCTGATTTGTCCATGCACGATAAAGTTGGGATTTCAACCATTCAATCTAAACGCGGAGAAATTTATGACCGCCATGATAAAGCGATTGCGATAAATGGTTCGGGTGCTGAAATCGGCATTGTGCCAGAAAAGTTTAATGCCGAGGCGGATGCAGAGAAACTTGCGACATTGCTTGGAACAACTGCTGACTTTATTAACGAACAATTGAATCAAAGTTGGGTGCAACCAGGTCATTTCGTTCCAATAAAAAAATTACCATTTACACAAGAAGAAATTTATAATGAAGCGTTGCAAATTGCTGGGGTAACGTCAATGAAAGCAGAGATGCGCGAATATCCTTATGCAAAGTCTTTAGCACATCTTATTGGCTACATTGGGCAAATTAATGCAGAAGAATTAGAAGAACTAAAAGATAAGGGCTATAAAGAATCAGATCTTGTTGGAAAACGAGGACTCGAGCAATTGCTTGAGGAAAGACTTCGTGGTGAAGATGGGATTCAAATTTACATTGAAAAAACAGAACAGAACGGTGAAAGAGTAACGGTTGCTGAAACACCGGCAGTTGATGGCGAAAATATTACGTTAACGATTGACGCTGAGTTTCAAAAGGCCGTTTTTGTAGAAATGAACGGTGAACCTGGTACCGCAGCGATTATTGATCCTAAAACAGGCGAAACACTCGTATTAGCCAGCTCTCCAGCATTTGATCCGAATGAACTGGCACTGGGTATTCATGCAACTCGTTATGCAGAATTAACAGATGACCCTGCAGAGCCATTATTAAATAGATTTGCCGCTACATATGCACCGGGTTCTTCCATTAAACCAATCACCGCAGCAATTGGCTTAACGGCAGGAACGCTTAAACCAGAGGAGGGGCATACGATTGAAGGGAAGAAATGGCAAAAGGATAGTTCGTGGGGGAATTTCCATGTCACACGACTATATACCGCGCCAAATCCTGTCGATTTGAAAAAAGCGCTTGTCTACTCAGATAATATTTATTTTGCAAAAGAAGCTTTGAAAATGGGGAATAAACAATTTATTGAAGGATTGCAACAGTTTGGTTTTGGGGAAGAAATTCCTTTTAAATATGGCCTTCGTACATCACAAATTTCCAATGATGGAAAAATTGCTTCCGAAGGACAACTTGCGGATACGTCATTTGGACAAGGCCAAATGCTTATGAATATCCTTCACTTGGCATCTACTTACGGTGCAATTGTGAATGACGGTCAAATGACCAAGCCCGTTTTATTTGCGGATGAAAAGAAAAGCGAAGTATGGAAAGAAGGATTGCTATCGGCAGAACATGCAGCAATGTTACAAGAAGATTTGAGAGCGGTTGTGACAGATGGTTTCGCCGAAGCAGCAAATATTCCATCTCCAAAAATTTCAGGGAAAACTGGGACAACGGAATTGAAGTCATCACAAGAAGAAGCTGGGAAAGAAAATGGCTTTTTCGTCGCTTACCCGACAGATGATCCAACTTATATTATCGCCATGATGATTGAAGGTGTAGAAAATAAAGGCGGAAGCGGTTATGTTGCAGAAAAAGTCGCCAATGTGATGAAGACGAGATAAATGAATGACAAAAGTAACGGATTCCAATTGAAAGACAGGAATTTGTTACTTTTTTTAATAATTCTGGAGTAAAATCCGCTTACTTTGGGAATAACAACATTACGAGGAGGTAGGAAAATGAAAAAAACATTTCTTTTCATTTCATTATTTGTAATGTCCTTATTCGTTGTAGCCTGCGGAACAACAACGAACAAAATTAATGAAAAGCCGGCTGATAATCAAGTGATTGAGGATAATAACAATGCCGGTACAAATGGTAACAATGGAAATACAGGAACGAACGGTTCGGAAGCTGGAGCAGAAGGAACGAATAACAATTCAGGACAGCAATCAGGTTCAAATGGCAGTGACGAAGTAGCCAAAATGGATGCATTGGACTATCAAGAGTTTTCCTTGGATATTGATTATGGCAATCACAAGGATTATGAAGTGGAGCTTGACCGAGAAGACGATAACAATCGTGTCGAAGCAAAACTTGAGGATGATATGAATGGCATAAAGATAAGAGGTTCTGAAGCCTTTAATGAAATCTATCCGTTAGTCGAACAATTAACGATTACACGAGATACAACGAAAGAAGAGGCAATCAAAGAAGTGCTTGATGTCTTTAAACAAGATGCGAATTATCAGAAATTAGAATTGGAAATTACTTTTAAAGATGGTACGAAAATCGAATTTGAAGATCGAAAATAAAGGAAGAGCCTGACAATTTCTAAATGTCAGGCTTTTTTGTGTGTAATAGAGAAAAGCTGTTCACAAATATTTAAAGGTGTTAATAAATATACAGTTAAATAAATAATTATTCCGAAACCCCTTTATTTTTGTAGTGATTTATAGTAAAGTATGTATAATATCAATTATGGGACTATTGAAAAATAACTAGGGGATATGTGCAATGGTAAAAAAACGGATTGTCGTTAAGATTGGAAGTAGTTCACTTACGAATGAGAACGGTGAGATTGATCAAGTGAAATTTGTGGATCATGTCAATGCACTTGCTGAGCTCCAAAGTGTAGGACATGAAGTGTTATTAGTTTCTTCTGGTGCAGTAGCGGCAGGTTTTAAACGTTTAGGCTATTGCACAAGACCAATTACGTTGAAAGGAAGACAAGCGGCGGCAGCTGTCGGTCAAAGTCTATTAGTACAATCGTATATTGATAAGTTTAGTGAATTTGGCATTGTACCTGCGCAAATATTATTGACACGTGATGATTTTTCAAATCGTGACCGTTATAAAAATGCATATGCTACGATGTCAGAGCTGTTGGAAAGACGGGTATTACCAATCATTAACGAAAACGATACAATTTCAGTTAGAGAGTTAACATTCGGTGATAACGATATGTTATCCGCACTCGTCAGTGGTCTTATGAAAGCGAATCAACTAATCATATTAACAGATGTGAATGGACTTTATGATTCCAATCCAAATGAAAATCCAGATGCCCAAAAAATCGATTTACTAAATAAGATTACAGATGACATGCTATCTTTCGCAGATGAGTCTGGTTCCAGTGTGGGAACGGGTGGAATGAAATCGAAATTACTAGCCGCCAAAACGGCCTTATCTGTCGGTGTCCCAGTCTTTATTGGTAAAGGTTTTGGAAAAGATAAATTAACAGACATGATCAATGGGCATGGAGACGGCACTTATATTATCAATGAGCAGCAAAATTCAATTACCATTAATCAACAATGGATTGCGATGCATTCTGAGGCATCTGGGAAAATATATGTAGATGAAGGTGCAGAAGAGGCGATTTTATATAACAGCAAAAATTTATTACCAGCAGGTATTTTTAAAGTACAAGGGAACTTTGAAAAAGGAGACGTCGTTGAGGTCTTTGGACTGAATGGATTAATTGGAAAAGGGGAAGTCACTTACTCAGCAAAAGAACTACAAAAAGCGATTGGCAAGCGAAGTGAGGAACAAACGAATCGTGTCAGAACTACACAAGTTGAAGTCATTCATCGAGCAAAGTGGGTAACGATATAGGAGGGGTTTTAAATGGGAGAATTAACGATTGTAAATGAAGTGCAAGATAAAGGTAAAAAAGCGAAAGCAGTGAGTACACAATTAGGAATGAACACGACAGCAGAAAAAAATGAAGCTTTACAACTCATCGCAGAACAGTTAGTAGTCGACCAAGCATTTCTTTTAACTGAAAATGCAAAAGACATTCAAGCGGGGCAAAAAAATGGGCTGACGGAAGAAGTGTTGGACCGCATTTTATTAACAGAAGACAGAATTATCGCGATGTCTCAGGCCATTCATGAATTGATCGAATTGGCAGATCCGGTTGGAGAGATTTTTGAATCCATTGAAAAAGAGAATGGCTTACTCATTCAGAAAAAACGTGTACCTATCGGTGTAATTGGGATGATTTACGAAGCACGCCCAAATGTAACGGTTGATGCGGCGACACTTTCCTTGAAAACTGGAAATGCAGCCATTTTAAGAGGAAGTTCTTCTGCAACCTATTCCAATCAAGCGCTTATTCAATCGATTCATAAAGCATTGGAAAAGAGTGCAATTCCAGTAGAAGCCGTGCAATTAATTGAAGATACGAGCCGTGAAACAGCGAAAGAATTATTTAATCTTAATGCGTATCTTGATGTTTTAATTCCAAGGGGCGGAAAAAAGCTTATTGAAACGGTTATCAAAGAATCTACGGTGCCAGTGCTGGAAACAGGAGCGGGGAATTGTCATTTATTTATCGATGAAACAGCGGATAAACAAATGGCTGTTGACATTTTATTGAATGCAAAATTGCAACGCCCATCCGTCTGTAACGCAGTTGAAACGGTTCTACTACATGAAAAATGGTTTGTAAAACATGGGAAAGAAGTTGTTAAGTTGCTACAAGGCAATGGGGTAGTGATTCATGGAGATTCTTCAATTCAAGCAATTTCGGAGGAAATACAGGTTGCCACAGAAGAAGATTGGTACACTGAATATTTAGGACTTGAAGTTGGGCTGAAAGTTGTGAAGGATGTTGACGAAGCGATTCAACACATTTCACAATACGGCACAGGCCATTCGGAAGCAATTGTGACAAATAATGAAAAACATGCTGTGAAATTTTTAAACCAAGTTGACGCGGCGGCGGTGTATCATAATGCCTCTACAAGATTTACGGATGGCTTTGAGTTCGGATACGGTGCAGAAATTGGCATCAGTACACAAAAGTTACATGCGAGGGGACCAATGGGGTTACAAGCATTAACGTCTAGCAAATTTGTGATTCAAGGGACAGGGCAAGTTCGTAATTGAAAGGTGACGGGGATTTGATAATCCTCGTCACTTTTTTTGCATGAAGTTTTGGATTGAGATATTTTCTTTTTGTAAAGTAGCTGAAATTTGTTGGGCGAATTGTAATGCATTTTCCGCGTCACCATGAATGCAAACAGTTTGTCCGTGTAACTTAATGGTTGAGCCGTCAATCGCTATTACTCGTTGTTCTTTCACAATTTGCAGGACTTGTTCAATTGCTGTTTCGGTATTTGCAATCAATGCATGAGGATGATTTCTTGGTGTCAAAGAACCGTCATACTGATAAGTTCGGTCGGCAAAAGTTTCGCCCACCGTTTGCAAACCAAATTTTTTTCCAGCTCTTATTAGTTCACTATTTGCGAGTCCGTATAGCAGCAACTCAGGATTAAAATGGTAAATGGCCCGTGCAACAGCTTCCGCAAGTAGTGCATCTTTCGCACTCATATTATAAAGCGCGCCATGTGGTTTAACATGTTGTAAGGTACTTCCTTCAGCTGTAACAAAAGCTTGAAGCGCCCCAATTTGATAAAGCGTTAATTCGTAGACTTCTTCCGGCGTCACTTTTATCTCCCGTCGACCAAAACCTACCGCATCTTGAAAACCAGGATGTGCGCCAATCGCTACATTATGTTTTAACGCTAGTGTGACGGTTTTACGCATAATGCTCGGATCGCCAGCATGAAAACCACACGCAATATTTGCTGAGGAAATGAACGGTAAAATTTCTTCATCGTTGCCGATTATATAGGCACCAAAACTCTCTCCAATATCAGCGTTTAAGTCGATTGTATGGTTTGTCAAATTAATTCCCCCTAATGGCAATACGTATAGCCGTTGTTAGTTGTTTTAATTGCGCTTCCATTTGCATGAAACGTGTTTGTGATTCTTCAATAGAAATCATGTTAAAGATAAGTTGGTCACCTGGCTTTGCTTGGGCAAGAATAGAAATATCGCATGTGGATACTTGTGCAATTTTAGGATAACCCCCGGTCGTTTGCCTGTCCGCCGTTAAAATAATCGGATTACCATCTGCGGGTACTTGAATAGAACCAAACGCAACAGCTTCGGAAATCATTTCTTTTTGTTCAGTCAGTGCAAGATGTGGCCCATTTAATCGATACCCCATCCGATCGGAGTTTACGTTTACTGTAAATGGTTGATTGAGGAATGCTTGTTTACTTGATTCGGTAAATGCGTCATATTGCTTCCCTTTTGTTACATGAATTATTGTAGGCGTCATATTGTATGGAACTAAATTTGGCGCCACAAACCAATTTGTTGTTTTAAAAGGAGCGCGATTTTGCGGTTGCTTTAAACTTTCTGTAAGTATACTCGCGTTGTCTAATCTATCATCAATGGAAATTTGATCGCCACGCTTTAAAGCCCTTCCTTCTATTCCACCAATCTTCGCTCGTAAATAAGTCGATTGACTATTCATCGTTTTTGGGATGGCAAATCCACCGGAAACAGCGAGGTAGGCTCGGCTTCCTGCTAGGGCATGTCCCAATTGGAGAACGGCGTTTTTCTTTACAAAAACAGGACGCCACATTGGCACCGGGACTCCGTCAATCGTAGGTTGTAGACTTCCACCGCATAACGCAAAAACAGTATCTCTTTCAAACTGAATATGTGGACCAACGAAAGTCATTTCAATCGTACTTGCATGTTCTTCATTGCCGACAAGAATATTTGCAACCCGGTGCGCCCACATATCCATTGCACCACTTGCGACGACACCGTACTTTTGAAATCCATAGCGACCTAAGTCTTGAATCGTATCAAGCAAGCCAGGCTTTAAAATCGTTATCAAGTTGCTTCACCACGCAAATGCTTATATTCTTCCTCAGATATTTGATAAAACTGTAGTTGATCTCCCGGTCTTAATAATGATGGTATCTCTTCATTTGGTAAAAATAAATCGACGGGCGTTCTCCCGATAATTTGCCAACCGCCCGGCGTTTCGATTGGATAAATTCCAGTCTGTTTTCCAGCAATACCGACAGAGCGACCTGGAATTGAAAGGTGTGGTGTCAATTTACGAGGGGTTGCAATTTTTTCTGAAAGTCCCCCGATAAAAGGAAATCCTGGGGAAAACCCAATCATATGTACTAAGTATTCGCCGCCGGTATGTATAGCAATGACCTCCTCTTCACCTAAGTTGTGGAGAGTGGCAATATGTGATAAATCAGGCCCGTATTTTCCGCCATAAAGCACAGGGATTTTCACAAGGCGATTTGGGAGGATCTCTTCATCTTGGATATTTGGCAGAAGTTTGTTAATTTCATTGCAAACTGTTTGAAAGGGAGAAGGTGATGCACTAAATTGTTTTATTGAATAAAATAACGACAGCGTTGTATAAGCCGGGATATATTCAATTAACCAGGATGGTGCTTCGCGATCTAAGTAGGCGGTAATTCTTTGAATTTGTTTTTGTGTATTTAAACTGATTTCATTGGAAAACTCAATAATTACCGCTTGGTCGCCTAAAGGCTCAATTGTATACGTCACTAACCGGTCACCCTTTCTAATTATTTTGTCATCTCTCCTTATAGTTTAGCTCATAATTGGTTGAAGTGGTATGGTGGGAAGTGAAAATTATTTTTTCGTATTTTGAAAGAAAGAAAAACCGCTGAAATACCTCAGCGGTTTTATTATAGTGCAATTTCAATATCGTTTATTAAATCTTCATAATAGGTTGGATCTATATAGTTGTATTCACCGATTAGGTGCCCGTCTTTATCTACTAAATAAAAATTTGAACTGTGAATCACTTGGTTGGATGATGGTGGCTTATGCACAATGGTTTTAAATTGTTCCCGTGCAAATAGTTCAATATCATCGGGCGAATAGCCTGTAAGTAAGTGCCAATTTGAAAGGTCGTTTGTAAAATCCATGACAAAAGAATGTAACCTTTCCGGCGTATCGACTTCCGGATCAACTGTAAATGAAATAAGCGTTACTTCATGTCCTTTTGCTTTTAATTTTTCCTGTAGAGACGCGGCCTCAGCCGTCATTGTTGGGCAAACTGTTACACAATCTGTAAATATGAAATTGGCAATCCATACGTTTCCATGCAAATCTTCCGATCCATACGCATCTCCATTTTGATTGGTAAAAGTGAAAGCTTCTATTTTTTCTTTTGGTGTAGATGGTTGGCTACAGGCCGCTAACAACAGGGTAGAGAGAACAAGTAAATAGCTGACTAATCGCAAATTCATAAGGTTTAGGCCGGCGGAAACTCGTGACATGAGTCGTGGGAGGAGCCAACCTGCACTTCCTTTCATCACTATATTTGGGAGGCAAGCAATGTATTTGCCTTCTCTATTACGCGCAACTTTTTAAAGCTTGCACTTTTGTGTATATGGGTACCGTCTAAAGTTCGCAAATCAAAGTATCCTGTCTTTCGTCTGCCAAATATAAAACATTCAACGCCTTCAAAAATGACTTTATCGAATAACTGAAAGCCTTTCACAAATCGTTCGGCCTTATTTGCCCTGCGGTACCCACCTTTGGAAATTGTCATCTTATGAAGTTGGCGGTTATTTTTTCGGACTTGTTTAAATGAGTAGCTGTTTTCTGATGGTATTGTCAACGGATTTCCGCTAATACATCGTGCATCCACCGCATGTCCCTTATCAAGTCCATGACGAATACGGTTGTTTTTTGTTTGGAATCCATACGTTAGCCGAGCATGTGGATACAATTCTTTTACTTTGTCATAAATAAACCATCTCATCACAGTCATTTGTGTTGCATCACGAAAAGAACAGTTTTTTCGTTTGAAAAGATACTCTTTTCCTTCGCGATGGATTTTTTTATGGCAGTTTTCGCAAAGCGTAATCAGATTATCGGGACTGTCTCCTCCTGTTTTTCTACTTTCGATATGATGCACGTTCAGAATATAATCTTTTGATTTTCCTTTACAGTATTGACACACATGCTTGTCGCGAAAAAACACATATTCCCGAACATTCCAGAAGTCAAGCTGGTCACCTTTTTGGTATAAATCTCCGGAAATACTTGGGTTCTTAATCTTTTGAATATCAAATTGTGCGACTTCAATGGTGAGATTTTGAATCGGAAGAATCTTATGTACCTTCCGGATAATTTTTACATGCATATCAACCTTATTTTGAACAGATGGAGCAAGCCATCCTTTTTCTTTCTTGCGATTTAAAAAACGTGGCTTTCGATAGCGTGTTTTTCGACTCCGTCTAGCACCCCGTAAAGACTTGCGGGTTGCGAGTAATTCTTGAATATCTGTACGGAGCTTCACTTCGCCCTCAAACACCACATCGTCTTTTGTCGTTGCAGAAATTCCGATTTCTTTCGTACCAGCATCAATGCCAAGCGAAACGGGTTGTACATAGCCGCTTGAGCCATATTTTAACTGGATTGTGAATGGTGTCCGTTGTACAACTTTTGCCTTTCCTTGTGTGAGTAACTTACGAGCTTTTATGGGTTTACAAGGCATAAGCGGTTTGCCATATTGATTAAGTACGTAAACAAACATGTTGTTTACCTCCTTCGAGTTAGGTGCTCTTCGCCAATGTTGTAAGTGCTTGTTCGGCATGCAACACCGCTCCTTTCCCCTCAGAGCTTTTAATCACATGCGACAGTAGCATAGAACTAGAGCTGGCATTCTATGGTGTCATGACACAAACAACGTAGTCCCCATAAGACCTAGGCTAGTCAATTAGGGCTTCATCTTACAAGCCAGTGATTTTAATCGTGGGTAATTGACTTAAATCTCGTCCTTTAATAGTGGTAGTTGAACCGTCACAATCGTTCCGTCATTCACATCACTTGTAATCGAAAAGTGACCGTCGTGTAGACTTGTAATTTCTTTCACGATTGATAAGCCAAGTCCAGTACCGCCAGTCGTTCGGTTGCGTGCTTTATCCGTACGGAAGAACCGGCTGCCAATATGCGGAATATCTTCTGCATCTATGACTGTCCCAAAATTTTGCACTTGAAATTTGGCATAATCATCATCGTTCACTAATGATACAAGCACATCGCTATCACTCTTTGAGTATTTAATAGCATTATCGATAATGTTATAAAAGATTTGTTGAATACGTTTCGCATCGCCGATCACAATCAACTCTTCATCGACGGTTACTTTGAGTTGAATGTTTTTCTTTTGACTTTGGATGAAAAATAAGTCAACTGTATCTAACAAAACTTGCGCGATGGCTAACGGTTGCTTCGTCATCTTATTAAAACCTTCTTGAAAATGAGATAAATCTACTAAATCAGTAATGAGTTTATTAAGTCGTTCGGTTTCCTTTTCAATGGTGTTTAAATACTTATTTTTATTAACAGTCGAAAGATCCTGTTTTATAGCTTGTGTATAACCGCTAACATAGGTTAGTGGTGTCCGAAGTTCATGAACGACATTTGAGATAAATTCCTTTTGCCGTAATTCATGTTGTTCGAGTGATTCGGTCATCATATTAAACGTTTTTGCGACTTGTCCAACCTCGTCGTCATATCGAATGGCCAATCGATTTTCATAATTGCCATTTGCAACTTCAACGGCATGATGTTCAAGTTGTTTAAGTGGCGTAAATAATGAACGCCAAAACGACCAAACAATCATGAACAGAAGGCAAAAGAAAATCAGTCCCGTACCAACGAGTAAAGGAATACTTTCCTTAAAAACATCTTGTATGGCAGCTAGCGGAACGTAAATATATATAAAACCTATTAATCCGAATTCCCCCTTAATTGGGAAAATAGCACCGAGTATCTCTCTGTCAAGCTCTTCTACATAGCCTTCTTTCATGACATATTTTCCTTTATCTAACGTCTCGTAATCATCGCTATCTAGCAAGGATTTTGTGTTGATTTGATAAGGAAAATGGGTGGAAAGTTCATCTAAATCGTCCACAACGATAATTTCATATTCAGATACGATATTGTACCATTGAATTTTTTCAATAATCTCCTCACTTAATACCCCATAATGGTAGTGAGAAGCCGTTCTTTGTCCTTGATAAATAATCGATTCCTCAATACTTGTCAAATATAATTTTGAGTATAAGTAATGGATAAAGAAAAACGAAAAAAGAATCGTAAAACCAATGCTCGAAAGGAGGAGAATGATAATTTTTTTACTAAACGTCAGATTCTTCCTTTTCATGTGACACCTCAAATCGATAGCCAATTCCCCAAACAGTTTCGATAAAATTACTATAAGGGCCGAGTTTTAAACGTAACGTTTTAATATGTGTATCGACAGTGCGCTCCGTACTTTTGTGATTTTCCCCCCAAACAGTTTCAAGTAATTGTTCTCTTGAATAAACACGCCCCGTGTTTTGGGTAAATAACTTTAATAAGCCGTATTCTTTTAACGTGAGTGAAAGCGGTTCACCATCTACCGTCGCGGTATGCGATTCATGATCGATACTAATCGGACCAACACGTAATAATTCTGTACGATCAATGCTTTGATAAGTACGTCTTAAAACAGATTCGACACGGGCAAGTAATTCTTGAGGATGAAAAGGTTTGACGATATAATCATCACCGCCGAGTTTCAAGCCTTTCACTTTATCCCACTCATCACCTTTTGCGGATAAAAAAATGATTGGAGCAGTAGAGTAGCGTTTCACTTTCTCCGCAAATTCAAAGCCATCCATAAATGGCATCATAATATCTACAATAAACAAATCGGTTTTTGTTTGTTGAAGTATTGAAAGTGCATGCGCACCATCCGTTGCCTCAACAACTTTATAATGTTCACGTTCTAAAAAATCACGAACGAGATTTCTCATTTGACTTTCGTCGTCAATGATCATAATTGTGTAATTAGACATAGTATCCCCTCATTCTATTCCAAAGCTTGGGCTTTAAGGAAAATGATATATGGCAAGGTTGAAGTTTATGTGAAGTAATTCACTTTTCTTAAAGTTCACAAAGAGTTCTCAACCTCTATGTATGATTATACTGAACATGTGAAGTTTACGAAAATAATAAGAAGCTACTGGGGGAGTTATTTTTGAAAAGAGTCATTACTGTATTCCTATTTACAATTTTGATGGGAACATTAGTCGCTTGTACGCAAAAAGATGAACCTATCACGAATGTAACAGAATTAGAGCCACTACTGGTTGAATTAACAGTAACAAATGAAGTTGAAGTTGGTGAAACCGTTAACATGTCATCACTCGTCACAATGGGTGATAAAAAAATAGATGATGCAGATGAAGTGGTTTATGAAGTATGGGAGGAAGGAAAAAAGTCTGAGAGCGTAATGATTGATTCCGTGAATGAAAAAGAGGGCGTTTATACAGCGGAAACATCCTTTGATCATGACGGACTCTTCCATATTCAAGTCCATGTTACAGCGAAAGGCCTTCATACAATGCCTGTTGAACAAGTGATTGTCGGAAGTGGCGGGGAGTATGAAGAAAGTAGTGGACAAGATTACCATACAGAAGGCTTTTCTATGCATTTTATGAAGCCAATAGATGTTACTGCTGGTGAAGAGAAAGAACTTATTGTACATACTGAATTAGATGAACTGCCATTAGAACAATTGAATGTTCGTTATGAAATTTGGCACGAAGGCAATCCTGATCAACATGATTGGGTAAATGCGGAAGAAACAAATACGGGAGAATATACCGCACTTTACACGTTTGAAGAAGCAGAACAATATACAATCGTCATTCATGTAGAGGATGATGAGGAGTTACATGAACACGAAGAACATATTATAGAAGTTAAATAATAGAATGATTAAAGTAGAGGAGAGCTAGTATCCTCTACTTTTTGGTGATTAATAAAATTGTCACGTATAATAAACTTAGAAATCGGAGGGGAATTGAATGGCAGAGCATTTATTTCATTTAACAGCAAAGTGGCCAGGTGGTCGGAATGATGTGGGGACGATTGATGCAGGGCAGTTGAAAACAAAAGTATCTATCCCACCCGAAATGGATGGACCTGGAATTGGGACAAATCCAGATGAGATGTTACTAGGGGCAGCAGCGACGTGTTATATCATTACGCTGGCGGCGATGATGGAGCGAAGCAATCTGGCGAAGGAAAGTTTGGAAATGGAATCGGTCGGTGTGGTGGATGTGACAAATGGCGTTATTACATATAAAAAAATCATTCATAAACCGCAGATTACTTTAGCAAAAGGCGTGACGGAAAAAGAGGTTAACCGTGCCAAAAAACTTGCGGAAAAAGCAGAAACCTCCTGCATGATTAGCCGCGCGATTCAGGGAAATGTTGAAGTGGAATTGGAAGTTGGGATTGAAGTGACGGAGTGAGGAGTTTATAACGAGGAGAAAGCTTTTTAAGTGGATCATTTGGATAGATAAGCACTTTTTAATCATCAAAAAATCATTCAGTAAAACACCGATAACTTGTTGCTAAGTTACGGTGTTTTTTGGTGCTCAAAAAAATGAAATAAATGTTTTTTACAAGGATTTTCAATAAATGTATCCTTTGTCATTTTAATTCTCTATATAACCAATAAAGCGAGTGTTCATAAAAACAAAACAATGTGGGGGATTAAATATGGATAAAGGTCTCAATCTTATATCTAGCATACAAGTAAACGATATCCATGTTATACTATTTGCAATACATTGAAATTTTAACGAGAACAAGGAAAAGTCACCAAAGAAGATAAGGTATATGAGACTAATCATGAAATTATGTCCTGACGTGTTTTCATATTTCCCGAGTCAAACAGTACAAAACCCGAATAGAAAGGGTTGAACGATATACATAGTACATCTTTGATGGAAAGGCATTAACCGATTAGTGGATATTAGGGGAAAATAAAATAATCATACACGCTGTAGAAAGGGGAAGGGAAAATGACATCAAAAACTGATGAAAAAAGTGGATCACATTCATGGCCACTAATAATTTTCTTGCTAATTATTTTTTGGCCTGTAGGAGTTTTTTTCCTTGTAAGAAAACTGAGAACGGATAAGAAAGCATCGCTGTCCTCAGGAAGAAAAATGATGATTTGGGGATGGATCATTGTAGGTGGGGGGCTTATCTCATCTGGAGCGCTAATGGAAGATGGTTGGGTCAGTGGAATATTTGGTACGTTATTTTATGTTGCTGCAGGTTTAGCATTAATCTATTTTGGTAAAAAGTCATCAATAAGAGCCGAGAAATATAAAAAATACATTGATCTTATTGTTAATAAAAAGTTGAGATCCATTGGGACGATTGCATCGGCAATTCCTACAGCATCTAACGTTGCAATTTCGGATATTGAAGACATGATTAAAAAAGGTTTTTTTGAAGATGCTTATATTAATTATAGCGCAGATGAAATTGTTTTAATCACAGATGAAGTTCAAGATCAAAACCTTTCAATTACGAATCAAAAAGTAAAAATGAACGTCATACCTTGTAACGGTTGCGGTGCAAATAATAAGGTTGTAAAAGGCCAAGTAGGGAATTGCCAATATTGTGGATCCCTTATTAGTGGATGAGAATATGCGTCGGCGGCGATGGAACGAAGCAACTTGGAGAAAGAACAATTAGAGATTGAATCAATTGGTGTGGTCGATGTAACAAAAGGCGTCATTACATATAAAAAATCATTCATAAATCGCATATCATTTTAAAGCATGATGCATCAGAAAAAGACATCGTATTTACACAAAGGTTAGCGGAAAAATCGGAGGCGTCCTGCATGATTAGCCGTGCAATCCCAGGAAATGTGATGATTGAGTTGGAAACGAAAATAGTATTAGCTAAATAAACACAATAACCTCCTTTTCAATTAGAAAAGGAGGTTATTTCATCACTGCATCCATTGCATATAAACCAGCACAATCCCTGTAATCGCCATGGCAACATGACCAGGGCATATTTTCGGAAATTTTCTTTCCTTTGTATCAAACTTATCATGACTACATGATTTACATGAAAATAAACGTTTCTTCAATTGCATCTAGCCCTTCAACGCTTCTTGAATTTCAGTTGGATTGAATCCAAAAATCCATTTGTCGTTCAACTTCGTTTGTGGAACGCCCATCTCACCAGTCTCCGCGATTAATTTACGCTGGGCCTCAATATCTTCTTGCACGTTGATTTCCTCAAAAGGGATATTTTGTTCCGTTAAGTAATCCATCATCATTGTGCAATACGGGCATGTTGTTGTGTAGACAGTTGCTTTAGCCATATACTCTCTCTCCTTTTAGTTAGTTTCATTATAGCTTGAAGAGTTCCTTTGCTAAACAAATTGATTCATAAGGGATTGAAAATGCCCACTTAATAACCGATAGCATACCAAAAACGACAATCAGTTATTTCAAACTGATTGTCGTTTTTGCATTTCAAGATTCCTCTACATTCTTCGGCACAAGATCGAAAATTAAGTGGTCTTCAAACGCATCAACAAGGCGTTCTAACCATTCATAATAACTCCTCATATAATTGAGCTTTTCGATATCCTGCTTTGCAAGTTCTACAACTTCCTCGTCAGCTGACTCATCTTCAATGAGTTCTTGGAGTTCGCGATTAGACCTTCTAATCGCACTTAAGTGCAAAGAAATTGACCTTCCCCATCTAAGTGAAAAAGTATCAATGAAGTTTTGGTACCAATCATCATTTACCTTATATAAATCTTTTCGGACACCGCGTTCCCATACACGTTCAACCAATTTAGACTCTGCTAATGAACGAATAGATGTACTCATGCTTGTTTTACTCATACCTAGTTCTTCAGCCATTTCGTCTAAAGTCATCGGTTTATTTTCAAAGAACAGCATACTGTATTGTCTTCCGGCAGAAGGGGGTTGACCAAATAAATGGATGTTCTGAGTGATGGATTCCATAATGCGCTTGCGTGAACGTAAAAGTTTGTCGTATCCATTCATACTGCTATCTCCTTATAGCTTTCAGCTTATTACAAGCCTAGTCAAATATTCTTCATATAGCATAGTTTAACTCCTATTAAAAATCAATTTTTTTAACCTAAAATTTGTACGGTTTTTTCCGTACAAACTAAACAAATTGTAAAAAAGGTTGTAAAGTAATAAGTTTATAGTTATACTAGTAGACATTCGTAAAAAACGAGGGAGTGTAAAAATGGAAGTGCAACATAGTAAGAAGAAAATTGAAGTGAAGCAAGCAACGAAAATCTTCGGTAAACATACGAAGCGTGCGGCTCAATTACTTCAAGAAGGAAAGACAAAAGGAGACATTTTAAAAGCAACTGGATCCACAGTTGGTGTAAATCATGCTTCTTTTGATGTGTATGAAGGCGAAATCTTTGTCATCATGGGGCTATCTGGAAGTGGGAAATCTACGCTTGTTCGTCTTTTAAATAGATTGATAGACCCAACGATGGGACATATATTACTGGACGGTGAAGATATCGTTCAAATGAACAAAGAAAAACTGCGTAAAGTCCGTCGTGAAAAAATTGGGATGGTATTTCAAAACTTTGCCCTATTTCCACATAAAACAATTCTTTCCAATACGGAATATGGATTGGAAATTCAAGGTGTTTCGAAAGAGGAACGAAAAGAGAAAGCGATAGAATCTCTTAGATTAGTTGGGTTAGCTGGATACGAAGAACAATATCCATCTCAATTAAGCGGGGGCATGCAGCAACGTGTTGGACTAGCACGTGCCATTGCAAACGATCCAGATATTTTGTTGATGGATGAGGCCTTTAGTGCGTTAGATCCGTTAATTCGTAAAGATATGCAAGATGAGTTGTTACAGCTTCATAATGACATGGGAAAAACGATTATTTTCATTACCCATGATTTAGATGAGGCCCTTCGAATCGGCGACCGAATCGCTTTAATGAGGGACGGAGAAATTGTTCAAATTGGAACACCAGAAGAGATTTTAATGAATCCATCCAATGAATACGTTGAAAAATTCGTAGAAGATGTCGATTTATCGAAAGTATTGACGGCTGCTCATATTATGAAACAAGCAGATTCGGTACAAATTGATCGTGGCCCAAGGGTTGCGTTACGCCTGATGAAACGACTGCGTATTTCCTCTATGTATGTAACTGATAAGCAACATCGTCTATTAGGAGCAGTGACCGCACAGGACGCAGATGCTGCAGTAGGTGAAGGGAAATCGTTGGAAGATATTCTCATAACTGATATCCAGACTGTGGTGGAAGATTGTGTACTCACAGAGTTGTTTGACACTGTCTCGACAGCGACGATTCCAGTAGCGGTTGTAGATGAAAAGCAACGTCTCAAAGGAATTATTATTCGTGGTGCATTAATTGGTGCTTTATCAGGAAATGACAGCTTTATTAATGGTAATGGGGTCGTTTCTGCAGACGCAGAGTTGGAGGTAGAGGAGATTGGATAAATTTTTACCACGCCTTCCATTTGCCGACTGGATTGACGATGGCGTTCAATGGTTAACAGATGTTTTTGCGCCATTATTTGATGGGATTGCAACGTTCTTAGAAGCAATTGTAGAAGGGTCAGTCAATTTATTAGACCTTGTGCCATCAATTTTATTGGCAGTCATATTTGCCTTACTTGCTTGGTTTATTTCAACGAGAAAAATTGGGCTATTTACACTAATTGGATTCTTGTTCATAGACTATTTAGGTTTATGGTATCCGATGTTGCAAATGCTAGCACTCGTTGTGACAGCCGTCTTGTTTGCTGTAGTTATTGGGATACCGATTGGAATTTTGGCATCACAAAATAAAACTGTGAAACAAATTACGAATCCGATTTTGGATTTAATGCAGACGATGCCAGCATTTGTTTATTTAATCCCAGCTATTTTCTTCTTTAACATCGGGGTTGTACCAGGGGTTGTTGCATCAGTTATTTTTGCAATGCCACCGACAATTCGTTTAACGATGTTAGGGATTCAGCAAGTGCCAACGGATTTAATCGAAGCAACTGAGGCATTCGGTTCAACAACATGGCAACGTTTAGTGAAGATTCAAATTCCGCTTGCAAAGCCAACTATTTTAGCAGGCGTGAACCAAAGTATCATGTTATCACTCTCAATGGTTGTGATAGCTTCAATGGTAGGTGCTCCGGGACTTGGTGAAGAAGTTTACCGAGCCGTTACGCAATTGAAAACAGGTGTTGGTGTTGAAGTCGGTGTGGCGATTGTCATTGTTGCCATTATTTTAGACCGCATCACGCAACACGCAGGATCGAAAAAACAAGGAGGAATTTCAGAATGATTTTGAAAAGAAAAGTATTTGGATTAGGTGCAGCAGCATTGCTTGCACTAGGACTTGCAGCATGTGGAAGTGACGATACAACTAAGAAAGAAACAGGTTCAGATGATGACACAACTGGTGTTACAGAGGAAGCAGTTGGTGAATCAGTAAATTATAAGATTACAGGAATTGACCCAGGTGCTGGGATTATGGAAGCAGCTGACCGTGCAATTGAAGATTATGAATTAGATGAGTGGACGCTAACTACAGGTTCAGGTTCAGCAATGACGGCAGCGCTGAAAAAAGCATATGATAAAGAAGAACCAATTATTGTTACAGGTTGGACACCGCACTGGAAATTTGCGGAGTTTGATCTTAAATATCTTGAAGATCCCAAAGGTTCATTTGGCGGAGAAGAGCAAATCCGTACAATAGGCCGTGTTGGTTTAGAAGAAGATCTACCAGAAGCACATGCAATTTTGTCGAACTTTAATTGGACAGAAGAGGACATGGCCGAGGTTATGATTGCAATTCAAGACGGTGAGAAAGAAGAAGTAGCAGCTCAAAACTGGATTGACGCAAATGAAGATAAAGTATCAGAATGGACAGATGGTGTCGATAAAGTTAACGGCGATAAAATTAAACTTGCTTATGTTGCATGGGATAGTGAAATCGCAAGCCATAACGTGATGAAAATTGTTCTAGAAGATATGGGCTATAAGGTTACACTGACACAAGTAGAAGCAGGTCCATTATGGACAGCTGTTGCAAATGGTAGCGCAGATGCATCACTCGCAGCATGGTTACCAATTACACACGAAACATATGCTGAGAAATTTAAAGGTGACTTTGAAGAGCTTGGCATTAATATGGAAGGTGTGAAAATCGGTTTAGTCGTCCCAGAATATATGAACATTGACTCAATTGAAGACTTACAAAAATAAGAAAAACAAAGGGCATCGCTTAATTTAGCGGTGCCTTTTCTATAGGTTTTGGTAGATGTATCAAAAATAATTATGGTCATTTATTGAACTTCAAAATAGACTTGTTGTGAAAATGAAAAATCGACCGAATAACCTTGTCGAACTTCAAGTTAATTGGGTTTATTTACACGAATCTAAAGTCATGAATTTCGTTTTTTCGTTCTATAAATATAAAATCTACTATTGATTATTATAAAATGATGTGGTAGGTTTAAGAAAGTACGATATTTTCTAATAACTTCGGGGCAAGGTGAAATTCCTTACCGACGGTGATCAAGTGTGATGCTTGTTAGTCCGTGACCCGCTTTTCTACTTGCTAGAAAACGGTGGAGCTGGTGAAACTCCGGCACCGACAGTTAAAGTCTGGATGGGAGAAGCTTTGGGGAATACGTACAATGCCGATAATAGGTTGCCCTCTTTATACAATTGAAAGGGGGAATGTCGATGATTGATGAAAATATGATGAAACTAGCGCTACAATTGGCGCAAAGTGCAGAAGGACAAACTTCACCGAATCCTCTTGTAGGTGCTGTTTGTGTTAAAAATGGTCAAATTATTGGGACAGGCGCTCACTTAAAAGCGGGAACCCCCCATGCTGAAGTTCATGCATTAAAGATGGCAGGAGCAGCAGCTTTTGGTGCGGATTTATACGTCACCCTTGAACCGTGTGCACATCATGGACAAACACCGCCTTGTACAGGACGCATTATTTCAAGCGGGATTCGTCGTGTAATCATTGCGTCAACAGATCCAAATCCTTCTGTAAATGGACGAGGGATTGAACTTCTTAAGCAAGCCGGAATTGAAGTAATCACCGGTGTTTTACAGGAAGAGGCAGACTATTTAAATCGTGCATTTTTTCATTTTATTCAACACGGTAAACCTTACGTCACTTTGAAAGCGGCCACTACCCTAGATGGTCGACTTGCAACGCAAAATGGGGATAGTAAATGGATTACATCTGAAACCTCTAGAACAGATGTCCATGAACTTCGTCATACCCATGATGCGATTTTAGTTGGCGTTGACACCGTACTTCATGATAATCCTTTCCTAACCACCCGTTTGCCCCATGGTGGAAAGAATCCAATTCGAATTATTTTAGATCGACAGTTACGAACATCCGAAACAGCAAATGTTATTACTGATGGTGCTGTAGAAACAATTATTTTTACGTTGGAATCAACTGTAATGAATGCACATTTATCTGCGTTTTCCAATGTGTCTATTGAAAGAATTCCAGATTCAGCACATTTTTTGGAAGAAGTGCTAATACGTCTTGCGCAAAAAGGAATTATGACCTTGTTTGTCGAGGGCGGCAGTCGCATCCATTCGAGTTTTATGAATGCACAGTTGGCTGATGAACTTTATTTATACGTAGCACCAAAATTAATTGGCAATGGTCCGACAATCTTTATGGATGAAACGCGTTCTTTTATGGCAGAAAGTGAAGGACTTTCATTCCTAGACGTGAAAAAAATTGGCGATGATATTAGAATTCATGCTCAGTTTCAAAAGGAAGGTGAGTCATAGTGTTTACTGGGATTGTAGAAGAAATCGGTACAATTCAATCCGCGAATCGAGGTGCGAATTCTTTAACGCTCCGAATTCAATGTGCGAAGGTCCTTGAAGATGTTAATAAAGGGGATAGCATTGCGGTGAATGGTGTTTGTTTAACGGTTAAAGATTTTACAGCGTCCTATTTTACAGCAGATGTGATGCCTGAAACGGTAAAAGCGACAACGATTCACTCGCTTCAAGTAGGAAGTCGTGTCAATTTAGAGCGCGCAATGGCAGCAAATGGTCGGTTTGGCGGTCATTTTGTAAGTGGACATGTTGATGGAACCGGCGATATAGTGACCGTTCAACAGAGAGAAAATGCAATTTACATGGAAATTAACATTGCACCTGAATTATTACAGTACTTCATCCAAAAAGGGTCTGTGACAGTTGATGGAACGTCACTGACAGTTTTTGATGTGACAGATAGTGGATTTGTTATCTCGTTAATTCCGGTTACACAAGCTGACTCTATAATTGGACAAAAACGCGTTGGCGACATTGTGAATGTAGAGTGCGATATGTTAGCGAAATATATTGAACGATTATTATCTAAAAAAGAAGTGCAACAACCGAGCACGGTGACGATGTCATTACTTGCAGAAAATGGTTTTCTAAATTAAGGGGTGACGAATATGTATACGACAGTAGAGAAAGCAATTGAAGAATTAAAAAGAGGTAAAGCAATCATCGTTGTGGACGATGAAAATCGGGAAAATGAAGGCGACTTTTTAGCATTAGGTCAATTTGCTACGCCGGAAGTGATTAATTTCATGGCGACAGAGGGTAAGGGACTTATTTGCGTACCGATTGAAGAAGAAAAGGCGGCACAATTAGAGTTACCTCTTATGGCGGCAGAAAATAGCGATCCATATCGTACGGCTTTTACAGTGTCCATTGACCATGTCACAACGCATACAGGAATTTCAGCATTTGAACGTTCAGAAACGATTTTAAGCATGCTTCATTCAGATGCAAAACCAGAAGAATTTAATAGACCTGGGCATATATTTCCGTTAATTGCAAAACGCGGTGGTGTACTTGAACGTCCAGGACATACAGAAGCGGCGGTTGATTTAGCAAAACTCGCAGGAGTAGATCCGGTAGGCGTGATTTGTGAAATTATGAATCCGGATGGAACGATGGCAAGAGGCCAGCAGTTAAAAGAAATGGCAGAACGTTTTGACTTAGTCATTTTAACAATTGAAGAGTTAGTCAATTATCGGCAGGCGCGCGAATCGTTAGTTGAACACGTTGTTGATATCCAGTTATCAACTGAGTTTGGTGAATTCAAAGTCTTTACATACGTAGAGAAATCAACTGGACAAGAACATCTCGCATTTGTAAAAGGTGAAATAGAGGATGGTGAAAATGTTCTTGTTCGTGTTCATTCGGAATGTTTAACCGGTGATATTTTTGGCTCAAATCGATGCGACTGCGGCCCACAACTGCATGCCGCCCTTGGCCAAATTGAAGAAGCAGGAAAAGGTGTTTTATTATACTTAAGACAAGAAGGTCGTGGAATTGGACTTGTTAATAAAATGAAAGCTTATCAATTACAAGACGAGGGTTATGATACGGTCGAGGCAAATGTAAAATTAGGTTTCCCGGACGATGCAAGAGATTATCGAATCGGTGCACATATTTTACGAGATCTTGGCGTGTCAAAGATTACTTTACTAACGAATAATCCACGAAAGATTTCAGGTCTAGAATCAAATGGTGTCCAAGTAATTGAACGACTGCCAATTGAAATGCCTGCGAAAGATGAAAATAGAAGATATATGGAAACGAAAAAAACAAAACTCGGACATTTATTACACGCTTAAGGGGGAAGTTATGATGGGAAAAGTATATGAAGGTCATTTAGTTGGAACGGATTTAAAGGTTGGGATTGTAGTTGGACGGTTTAATGAATTCATTACAGGGAAGTTGTTAGGCGGGGCGGAAGATGCATTGCGTCGTCATGGTGTAGATTCAGAGAATATTGATGTCGCATGGGTTCCAGGTGCTTTTGAAATTCCGCTTGTTGCGAAGAAAATGGCAGCATCTAAAAAGTATGATGCGGTTATTACGCTAGGAACGGTAATTCGCGGCTCAACGCCTCATTTTGACTATGTGTGCAGTGAAGTTGCAAAAGGTGTTTCAGCCATTAATATGCAGGAAGGCGTTCCGGTTATTTTCGGCGTATTAACGACAGAGACAATTGAACAAGCTATCGAACGTGCTGGCACAAAAGCTGGAAACAAAGGCTGGGATGCGGGTACTGCAGCCATTGAAATGGCAAATCTATTGAAAGAAATTTAATGTATGAAAAAGGCTTCCAGTCTGTCAATTGGTGACGGACTAGGAAGCCTTTTCTATTATCCAATAAAATGATGATAAGATTAATTTTCGGTTGACGCGTGCGTGGGTTTTGATACGTAAGTATTTTGTCCAGCGCCCAGTCCAACAATGAATAGGACGATAGAAGAAAATATTAATAAGAAAATAGGGATTGTCCAACCACCAGTTAAATCGTATAACAATCCGAATAGGGCAGGGCCTGTCGCGGCAAGTAAATAGCCAAACGTTTGCGCCATCGCAGATAAATCCGCTGCTTCATATATGTTTTCAGTTCTTAACATAAAGAACATCATTGCTAAACTAAATGCAGTTGCGGTCGCAATTCCGAATAAAATGGCTGATGGTAATACGAGTGCCATTTGACCTGATAGGATCCCCGAGAGTCCGAGGATTAAGGTGATGAATGTAAACCAAACTAGTGGAATTTGGTTCTTCATTCGTCCAGCGATAATTGGCATAATAAAAGTAAATGGCAATTGCGCTAATTGGACGGAAGATAGCATCCAACCTGCTTTCTCTGCAGTCATACCCCTGTCTTGTAAAATAACTGGAAACCAAGCGGCAACACAGTAAAATAATAAGGATTGCAACCCCATGAATACCGTAATTTTCCAGGCAAGTTTTGATCGCAACAGCGAAATTCCTTTTTTCATTTCGTTCCCTTGAGACGATTCTTTTTGTCGATTAAGGAGTTGTGGAATCCAAAATAATAGCGCAATAACCGCGAATATAGCCCAAACACCAATGGAAGCCTTCCAACCAAACGAACTGGACGTAGCGATTGGAATACTTAATCCAGCGGCTAAGGCAGCGGTAATATTCATAGAGATAGAATAAATCCCTGTCATGACACCGATATTATTGGGAAATTTCATTTTAATAAAGGCTGGCATCAGTACATTGGCAATTGCAATTCCCGCACCAATAAAAATGGTCCCAATGTAAAGGATTGAGATGCCGCCTAAAGGCCTGAAGATAAGACCGATTGTAATGGCAATTATTACAAAAAATAAGACGACTTCCATCCCAAATCTTCTTGCAAGACGTGGGGCGAAAGGAGATAACAACCCGAATGCCAGTAACGGAATCGTCGTTAGGGCACCGACCATTGTATTTGAAATACCTAGTCCATCCCGAATAAGGGGGACAACTGGTCCAACAGAAGTGATTGGTGCACGTAAATTAGTAGTTAGAAAAATAATACCAGCTACGAGAAGCAGTAGGCCTAAGGTTGAACGACGCTCAGGCTTTTCATTTTTTACAGGAACACTCATTAGTATTCCTCCTCTTGTTTAAATATGTAGTAGGTTCCAACATTTTACGTTAACAGGTTACTTTCAAAAAGTAAATGTCATTTTGCCGAAAGGATATATATTAAAACACTTTCATTAAAAAAATAGACATTTTTATTTGTGACTTGAAACAGTATTCACTAAACCTTATTTAGAAATTGGTTTTCTCGCGATATATGACTAGGGTAGGTATAATGAAAAGAGAATCAATTTAGAGAAAGAGGGATTCACTTGACGAATGAAAATAATGTAAATTTACCAGAAAAGACTTGTTCCATCGAACGACTTGTTACTGTAAAAGAAGATGTACAAAGAGTATTAAATGGAGAAAAAACAGCAACTAGACGAAATGGTGTCTATGCTTATCCTGGTGAGATTATGGTGCTTGAAGGAAAAGAATTTAAAGTAGACGCACTTTATTCACAGACGCTTGGGGAAATGACTGATGAACATGCTAAGCAAGAAGGATTTGAGACATTAGAAGCTTACAAACAAGCGATTCTTGCGTTACATCCGAAAATGCCTTGGGTGCCGAAGATGAGCGTATGGGTTCATGAGTTTAGCCCAGTTCAGAAATGATTCGTTAAATGATGTTTGACTACTATACAACACTTGTTTTTCTACACGTAACTAGCGCAGTTTTTGCCATTGGCCCATTATTTATCATTATTCCGATTATTAACAGGATAAGAAATGAAGTTGAGGTTAATGAAAAAATTTATTTATCAATCATTCGGGTCATCATTCGAATTGTCATGCACGCAGGTCATTTACTCGTTACGACAGGTGTGCTGCTTATCCTGTTTGGACCTTGGCCATGGCATACATCTTGGGTTGTCATGACTGTTGTCGTCATGGGCATCACGGCCGTATTTTTAGCATCAGGCTTTTCAAAAGTCCTCCGGGAATTTGGCGAACCTCATGCGAATAAACAATACATATTAAAGCGACTCACTTTTACAACATGGATATATATTGGACTGATGCTCTTGTTGCTTTGGTTAATGGTCCAAAAGCCAAGTTTTTGGTGAACGTATATTTTAGAGAGGATATGTACCTTAAGTGGTGCATATCTTTTTTTATGCCTAACATGTAGGAATGATTGATATCATTAGCGTACATGTTATAATTAACAAACTATTCGATAAAAGGGGAGTTCATATGGCAGTAGATGTTTATTTAACTTTTAATGGTGATTGCAGGGAAGCAGTTGAGTTTTATGCAAGAGTATTTAAAACGGAAAAACCGCATATAATGACGTTTGGAGAAAGCCCACAAAATCCAGATTACCCCCTTCCCGAGGAAGCAAAAGACCTTGTGATGCACGCTAGGCTAACGATTAGCGGAAGTAATGTCATGTTTTCCGATACATTCCCAGGTTATCCGTTTGTAGAAGGAAATAATATTACGCTTGCTGTTGTGAGTAAAGATATTGATGAGATTCGTTCCGCTTACGAAGGGTTGAAAGAAGGCGGCACCGTGGAAATGGAACTGCAAGAAACGTTTTGGAGTAAATGTTATGGAAAAGTTAAAGATAAATTTGGCATTGGCTGGCAGTTAAGTCATGAAAGTGAACAACAGTAAAGTTAAGCTTATAAGGTGTAATAAGGTATGGTGTTTTTCATTGAAAACCACCATACCTTTTTTCAAATGCTGTTTGATTCATAAAGAAGATTGTGGGGAAATACGAAATGATTGTCATTTTAGTAAGCGTATTTTCGGCGATTATCATAATGATGACAGCCTATTCGTTAATAAAAGCATTGATTATCGCGTATAAAAGATGCGAAATAACTTATCGTAATTTAATCCTGTATTCAAAGTTATCATTCGCCATTTGTGGAACGATTGCTTTTTTAACGCCATTTATTTTGGTTTTTTAATTGATTTATTATAGGGGTGGGGGATTTGATGACGTTTACGCAATATCATGACGCAAATGAGTTTTCTAAGAAAGTTTTACCCGTCATTGCTCATGAGGATGACGTGTTCAGTTTATTTTTAGGCGTGCTAGCATCAATAAAAAATGGTGTTTATGAAAATCCTTTTATGGCAACGATTGAGCACGATGGAGAAATCATTGCCTTATTTCAAATGACACCGCCGCATCCGGTCAATATGATTTATCTTGATGACAGCCGATTGGATGCGTGTATAGAATTATTTATAAAACACTCTATCGAAGAAAATATCGAATTCACTTCTATTATAGGCTTGAAATCAATGGCAAGTAGATTTGCGGAGAAATGGAAAGTTACAACTGGTATGGAAGAGCAATTATTAATGGATCAAGGTTTATATCGATTAGATACAGTAAATGAACAATTAGCCAATAGCCCAGGAAACTGGCGATTGGCAATAGAAACAGATTGTAAACTAATTCAGAATTGGTACCATTTATTTGAACAAGATACATCTTTGCCAGTAACTCCGGAACATATTGTAGAGGAACGTGTACAAAAATTTGTAAGCGTAAGGGAAGTATTTCTGTGGGAAGTTGAAGGCAAAGTTGTTTCCATGATGAAAAAATCTCGTCCAACGAAAAATGGCATTACGGTTGCTATGGTGTTCACACCTCAAGAGGAGCGGAGAAAAGGGTATGCGCGCACACTTGTAGCGGCGATTTCAAAAGAATTACTCAAAGAATACAAGTTTTGTATGCTCTATACGGATATGATGAACCCTACATCGAACAAAATTTATCAAGAGATTGGCTATAAAAAAATTGCTGATTCTGTGCATATTGGTTTTATGAATAAAGAAGAGTAGCCGCATTCAAGCGACTACTCTTCTTTACTGTTTAGTTTTTTACAGAATCGATTTCTTCTGTTAATTCCACCAATTGGTCAATCAGCTCACCGATGTAAGCAATCGTATCGCGTAACGGTTTTTCCGTTGTAATGTCAACGCCTGCCATTTTACTTAATTCAGCAGGAGATTTTGTGCCACCTGCTTTTAATACTTCAATCCACTCATCGACAGCAGGTTGGCCTTCTTCAAGAATTCGTTTCGATACTTGTGTAGAAATCGTTAAGCCAGCACTGTAGGTGTAGGGGTATAGGCCCATATAATAGTGTGGTTGACGCATCCATGTTAATTCAGCGCCTTCGTTAATTTCAACATCATCGCCCCAGAAATCTTCGAGTGTTTCACGCTTCAATGAATTTAAGACGTTCGCATTCACGCTGCCGCCTTCATCAATACGCTCATACACTTTACGTTGGTAAGCGGCTTCTAGTAAGTGCGTGACGAAATTATGGTAATACGTTCTAGCAACAATAGAAGAAATCACCCAACGTTTGAATTTCGGGTCATCCGAATTTTGTAATAAATGGTTCGCCATGAGCATCTCATTCATTGTGGAAGGTGCTTCAATGAAATACATGGATGGACGTGCATTGAACACGTTTTGCTCAGCGTTTGCATGGTAGAAATGTCCAGCGTGTCCAAGCTCGTGGGCTAGTACAAATACATCTTCCATACTGCCTGTCCAAGAAATTAAAATATACGGGTGGTAACCGTGCGGACTAGAACAAAATGCACCTGTGGATTTACCTTTATTTTGGGCAAAGTCAATCCAACGTTCATCATAGGAACGGTCTACCATATTCATATAATGGTCTCCCATAACCGCTAGTCCATCTTCGATATATTTCTTAGATTCTTCAATTGTAATTTTCGGCTCGTAGTTTGGATCTAAAGGAATCTTTAAATCAGCAAACGTCATTTTATCTAGCCCATGTACTTTTTGCAGCAGTTTTGCATATTTACGCATATGTGGCGCGAGCTCTTTCGTAATTAAATCAATTTGACGATCGTACATTGACTTATCCACTTCTTGATTAAACAGCAAATAATCGAAAACAGAATCATAACCACGTAAATCTGCTGTTGTTTTTTCAGTTTGTACTTGCATATCATATGTTTTGGCAGTCGTATGTTGGTATTCTTTTAACTTTGCAGAAAACGCCTCAAATGCTGTGCGACGTTTCGCGGTATCAGGTTCTGACTCCCAATCACCTTCGAAAGTAACATAGCTTAATGGATAGTGTTTTCCGTCGACTTCAAAATCATCAAAGGACATATCTACCATCTTAGTCGTATTATACAAACCGTACGGTGCATTAAATGTTGCAGAAAAAGCAGCTAATGTTTTTTCGACTTCAGGATGTAATTGATATGGTTTTTTGCGAATTAATTTCTCTAGGAAATTTTGATAGTCTTCAGATTGTTTCATTGCTGCTTCTAACGTTTCAGCAGGCAATTCGGACAGTTCACTAGTCACAAACGAGAGTTGACTGTTTATTTTCGCTGCAATCGAACCAAACTTGCTTGAACGCATTTGCGCTTCGTCATTCGTTTGGTCAGTACTAGCAGACAGGCTTGTATATGCCCCTACAGGAACCATATTTGCAACGATTCGCTCATAGCCTTTTAATGCTTCAATGGCTGAAGTAGCATCTACAATATTTCCTTTAAATTTATGAGCAAAGGAATCGACTTCCTTTTCTAACCCGGCAACTGCTTCATTATAATCTTCTTCAGTTTTGAATAAATCTTGTAGGTTCCAAGTTTCTTCTACTTTAACTTCAGAACGTAGTGGTAATGATTTTACCAAATCTCATCTCTCCCTTTATATTACGGATATCGAACTATTTATTATTATATAGTAGAATAAAAGGAAAGTAAAAGCGAATCCCTCTCTTGGGAACTTTCAGATATTGCGATGATGTAGATAAAAACATCCCTACTATTGTTTTGACCATTTTTCAATTAAATCAACAATTACAAAAGCAAGTTCGTCATTCCCAAAGTATTGCAGTACTTCAAGCAATGTATGGTCTGGAATATTTAGCGGCGCTTGCTGATCGACTTCTTCTAAAATCTCGGTAAGCAGACTATTTTTTTCTTGTTCTGGATAGGCAAGGTGATAGACCGTATGCGGATCAAGTTGATGATTGCGACACCATTCAATGAATAGATGAATCATCGTTTTTTCTTCATCCTGATATTTTTTTATAATGAGTTCTTCTACTGATTTATTATCCACAAATAGCACTCCTTCAGTTATTCGTCTTACAAGTATAAATGAAAAGGGAGGATTTTGATTGTGAAAAGAGTTGACGTTGTGTATGCGTTAGTTATTCAAGAAGGTAAAGTATTGATGGTTCAAAATAAGCGCCATAATAATTGGTCACTTCCTGGAGGCGGCGTAGAGAACGGGGAAACTTTAGAGCAAGCTGTAATTCGGGAAGTGCAAGAAGAAACTGGTTTAAACGTGATGATAGAAAATTTAGTCGCTGTGAATGAAGCGTTTAGAGAACAAGAAGGAAATCATGTCCTGTTTTTTACGTTTCAAGCAAAGGTAGTGAGTGGAGAATTAGAGATTCAAGATACTAACGGCATTGCAAAAGTAGCGTGGAAAGAAATGACAGATGCAAATCACTTAGCTCCCTATTACAAAGGGGGAATTGAGCAATTAATAATTCGCTCTATCCCTTACGTTTTTCAAGGTACGCAATGAATTGGGGAAATTGTACGGTGCCCCCTGTGCATGTATTTCCTGTTGATTTTGAGGCAGAATAAATTCAAAAGACCTAAATAGGTTGAACTGAAGTCAATGTTTTAACCGGTCGCTTTGTCGTCAAACTCATTTTCAAGTCTAATTACGCATAACGATGGAAGATTGACTTAATCCAACTTAAACACTTTAGGGAGATGACATATGGGCTATATTGAAGATTTAAGAAGCATCGTTGGGCATCGACCGCTCATTCTTAGTGGTTCGGGGGTAGCGGTGTTTAATCATGAGGATGAAATGTTATTGGTGAAGAAATTTGATGGAAGATGGGGAATTCCAGGTGGCTTTATAGAACTAGGGGAATCTGCAGAAGAAGCGGGTCGAAGAGAAGTTTTTGAAGAAACAGGAATTGAAGTAGGAAAACTTGAATTAGTGACGGTCATTTCAGGTCAACAAACTTATGCAAAACTAAAAAATAAAGATGAGTACTACTCCGTAACAATTGTATATAAGACAAATGACATCGTTGGCGGTATACTCAAGCCAGATGGTATTGAGGTGCAAGAAGCAAGGTTTTTTGGTGTCGGTAGTTTACCAGTAAATTTAAATCCTCTCATTACTTCAATGGTAAAACAATATTTTCCGAAATTTGGACTGTAATAGAGTCTAGTTTTTTAAAAAATGTAAAGGGAAAGCACGAAGCTCTCCCGCAAAAGGAAGCAAATGAAAGCTTTTTTTATCCCAATTCTTACTGGTTGCTAATAAAAAAAGCTAATAGCCAATCAATATCTAGTGGACCGTCAACAACTTCATAATACAAAACAGAATCTTGAATAATTAAATCTTCACTTAACATAATACTTAATTCACTTCCATTTTCATCTTGTAAACTAATACTAAAATGATTTATGTCATCATACACGTTTATTTCTTCAGGCTTTAATTTTCGCACATGATAATTTTGTAAGAATTTCAATAGCGTATCGATTTCCTCCTGTTCATCCACTATCCAAGAATCGATACCCTGGCCATCTACGGAAGGTTTTGTAAAAATCAGGGAGTTAAACGGAGCATCCATTGAATGAAGGATTTCTGTGAACTCTTTTTCTTCATAAACTTGAAATGATTGGAACATCATATAAGCCCCACCAATCATGAGTGCGAGTAATAAAATAGCTCTAAATTTCAATGTGAATTCCCCCTACGAATCGTTTCTCTAGTATACGCAACTGAAGTCTCTTTTACTTATGTTTATAAATGAAGTTTTTAAGAAATCAGTGAATTTAATTGTGGGAATGTTATAATGATTAAGAAAGGGGGAGTTGTAATGACAAATCAAGTTGTTACTCAAGTTGTTCACGCAATTCAAGATGATTATCCGGATGATTTTGCATGGTGTTATGGGTGTGGGCGATTAAATGAAGAGGGGTATCATTTTAGAACTGGCTGGGATGAAGAGAAAACGGTTACATACTTCAAGCCGTCTTCTAAGCATACTGCAATACCAGGTTTTGTTTATGGGGGAGCAATCGCATCATTTGTAGATTGTCATGGAACTGGTTCAGCAGCACTTGCACTTCATCGAAAAAATGGTTTTGAACCAGGAAGTGGAGAAGAACCGCCACGTTTTGTAACTGGCGCATTGAATGTTAACTTTTTAAAACCGACACCACAAGAAACAACATTGAAAGCAGTTGGGAAAGTTGAAGAAATTCATCCGAAGAAGTGGAAAGTTTCTGTTGAAGTTTTTGCAGGAGATACGTTATGTGCAACGGGAGAAGTAATCGCAGTCGTAATGCCGAAAACGTTTACGGGAAAATAATCTAAAATAGAATATTAAAATAATAGGGTAAGCGTTCAAGCTTATCCTATTACTTTAAATTCTAAGAGATTACACGTGAATTGGATGAAGTGCAGTTGTTTTATCATAATAGATAAATCCATCGTAACGCTCGCTTATTTTAGAAGGGACGTAATTTCCATACATTTCATATTCGGGTTGATAAACAACGCCGATTGCTCGGTGATCAATCATTTCACTAAAATATTGTCGGTTATTTTTATTAAATAAAAGTAGTTGATTATACGCTCCGGCACTGTGTAAATGGTGTTCCCAGGAATGTTGTTTAGCTGGTGGAACTTGCATCGTTTGAAAAGGTTCACCCCATGCCTTGCCGGCAATCACCGTTCCTTCATACGTGCCGAATCCAACGGCATATACATTCTCTTTGCCGTACTTTTCTCTGAAAATTTGTCCGATGTTCAACATTCCTTCATTTTTCATCGCGGTCGCTCTTGCATCACCAATATGCGTATTGTGCGCCCAAACAATCACCTTAGAATCTGTACCAAAATAATTTATTAGTTCTCCAACAGTTTCTGCCATATGTTCATCTCGAATATTCCATGACTGTGAATCGTTCTGTAAAGAAGTGCGGTAGTAATGTTCGGCATTTTTAATGATTAATGTGTTCATTTTAATATTCAGACGTTGCTCCTCTTCAGTTGGATAAAAATCAGCATATTTTTGAATGATCGATTGTAAGGATTCAGTTTCAGCTTCACAGTTTTGATTGAAATGATATGTCGATAACGCATAGTGGTCTGGCAATGGTTCAAAGGGGTCAAAACAGGAAAGGGCTTGCTGAGCTTCAATAAGGTCGGATTCATTAGGAATTATATCGCGTAGACGCTGGCTTAATTCTTCTATCGATTCAGGTAAGCTATACAAATCAAATCCGTAAAAACCAACTTGTGCGATAGCTTCCTTTTGTGCATTATGAACTTTTAACCAATCGACAAATGTACTCACTTCTTCGTTTGCCCACATCCATGTTGGCCATCTATTAAACACATCTACTATTCGTTTTGATTTTTCAGTAGAAGGGTATCCTTTAATATGGCTGTTTACCTCGAAAGTAGCGGGCCAATCGCCTTCAACTGCAATTATTGTAAATCCTTTTTCTTCGATAAGCTTTTTAGAAAGTTGCGCACGCGCTGTATAATATTCAGATGTACCGTGAGTGGATTCACCTAAAAGAACAAATTGTGCATCTCCAATGGCATCGACGATTTGCTGAAGGGGCAGTTCTTGATCAAAAGAAATTGCGTTTTGTTGAATCATTTTGGTGAGAAAAGCAGGCAATTGAATCACTCATTTCATCGTATTCTTTATCTAATTATACCCTAACGATGAAATTGTACGCATATTGAAACAGATAGACGTAGTTGTGTATATTATAAATCATAGATAGGAAGTGAAGAATATATTGGAAGGGATCATTATTGTAGGAATGGTCATGGCAATACCAATTACAGCAATTTTGACGGACCATAAAAGAAGAATTGCACGAATCCAACAGGATATTGTGCAAGAACAAATCGAGTTAGAAAAAATAAAACAAAAAAACTTTATCATTGAAACTGAAAAAATGAAAATTGAACTGGAACAAATGAAATTAGAACATCATTCGGAACAAAAAGAATTACCAAAGCCGTAGATGGATGTGATAGCGATGACCAATGAAAAGAAGGGGATTCCACCCTATAATGATTTGATAGGAAATATCTTAAGTAACGATGCGAATCAAGGACGTATTGATCATTTAGAAGGTGCTGGAAAGCCGTTATCGAAAGAATATTTATCTGGAGATACGTTTCAACATTTTCAACGCATTGCAAAAGACGCGGGCTATAAACCGTACTGGTTAAAATTACAACATGAAATTAGAGATGAACTGATCGAAATTTCAACGAATCAAAAGGAAGTGGAGCCAAGAGAGTTGAGCAAGCGCATAAAAAAAATCAATAAGAAAATCGGAACTTACAATAGAAACTGTCCGCCGCCATTTTTGAAAGGTAAAGTATCCGTGGAAACGATTAATCAAGCATTTGAGTATTGGCAGTGAAAAGTATAATAAAATGAATCCTTTTGTATTTTCAACCGTATAATAAACTACTTAAAAGCAATTGGAGGTTTTTATATGGAGAATAAAGGAATGAAGGTTTTAGTTCATGCCAGTGCTTTTTTCGCTCCTTATTTAGTACCGATTATCATCTTCTTGATTAGTGAAGATGAAACGGTAAAAAAAGTATCGATTCAAGCTGTATTATTTCAATTAGTAATTGGCGTACTCATTACCCTTTCAATCATCTTTTCGTTTTTACTCATCGGAATTCCGTTTTTAATTGGATTCGGAATCATGTGGCTTGTCGTTCCAATTATTGGGATTGTAAAAGCATTGAATGATGAAGATTATAATTATCCGATAGTGGGAAGATGGTATCAATAATAAAGAATTGAACGCATTTCGAAAAGTTTTTTGGAATGCGTTTTTGTATACACAATATTCTTCTGTAAAGTAAATGGTAAACTATAAAAAAACATGTTTATCAATTTGTAAGTATATGATAAGGTATTAAGAAAAAGATTATCAGAAAAGGGGGCTGTAAAATGAAATTGAAATTTAATCTTGTTACGCAAATTTTAATTGCTTTCGTTTTGGCAATTATTCTTGGCAGCATATTTGGTAGTTCGATAGATTTTTTAAAGCCATTAGGAGATTTATTTTTACGTTTAATTAAATTTATTATCGTACCGTTAATTTTATCAACACTTGTTGTAGGGGTTGCAAGTTCTTCTGATCCGAAGCAATTAGGGCGGATTGGATTGAAAACGATTGCTTATTATTTAGGAACGACAGCTATAGCGATTATAATAGGGATTGCAGTAGCGTATATGATATCGCCAGGAAAAGGTGTAGACATTCCAACTGCAAACTTGGAGGTTCCAGAAGCAGCCACAGCGGAGCCACAAAGTGCAATCACGACATTTTTGAACATTGTTCCAGAAAATCCATTTACAGCAATGGCAGAAGGGAACATTTTACAAGTAATTTTCTTTGCGTTATTTATTGGATTAGCCATCACATTTGTTGGAGAAAAAGCACAACCAGTTTACAGGTTTTTTGAAGGGTTTGCGGAAATCATGTATAGAATTACCGGAATTATCATGAAATTCGCACCGATTGGTATATTAGGTTTGCTTGCCCCAATTATTGGACAATACGGGATTTCAGTTTTATTGCCATTATTAAAAGTAGTGTTAGGGGTCTATCTCGCTTGTCTTTTACATGCATTGCTCGTTTATTCGACAGCCGTCAAAGTTTGGGGCGGAATGGGGCCACTTCATTTCTTTAAAGGAATATCACCGGCAGCACTCGTAGCATTTAGTACAGCGAGTAGTGCAGGGACGTTACCAGTAACGATTAAAAATGTAAATGAAAATCTTGGTGTACCAAATAAAATATCAAGTTTTGTTTTACCACTTGGTGCAACGATCAATATGGATGGTACTGCAATATACCAAGGAGTAGCTGTTGTTTTTATCGCTCAATTTTACGGGTTAGATTTAACGTTAATGCAACTAGTAACAGTTGTATTAACGACTGTACTCGCTTCCATAGGAACAGCGGGCGTTCCAGGAGCCGGGATGATCATGCTAGCGATGGTACTGTCGTCTGTTAACATGCCGCTTGAGGGTATCGCGTTAATTGCCGGAATTGATCGTGTGCTTGATATGATGCGGACTACGGTAAATATCGTCGGAGACGCATCAGCGGCTGTGGTAGTTTCAGGAACAGAGAAAGTTGAAGATAAACAACTAGGTGTAGTGGAATAATCAGGTAACATTCACAATCATATAAACTAAAAAGTAGCCGTTATTAGTAGAGAGAAATTGACTAATAGCGGCTTTTTTTGTCGGGATAATGATAAAACTCTTCGTAAGTGGATATACTACTACAAACACATTACTTGTCTGCTATTTTTCTCTTTTTCCTTTAAGAATTGAAGTGGTTATTATGCAAGGAGGTGTAGGCATTTTTATCATTTGTATAGTCTTTAGCATGGTTTGCTTTTTTCTTAGTTATCAAATCTGGGGGAAAGGAAAATTATCCCTAATCATCGGGTATCATGAGGAAACATTTAATGGAGATAAAAGTAAATTGGCAAAAGCGGTTGGCTTAATCATGTGTGAACTTGGTGTATTGGTTTTCGTATTGCCTTTTGCACTGGCGTATATAGGCGTATTGACAGGTCCTATTTATGCACTTGCAATCGTTTGCGGTATGATAATCGCTCTTAACGATGTGAAATTAAGCCAAAGTAAATAGGGACTTGATAATTTCGATGCGATCTGTAAAGAACGACCATCCTTGGATAATGGGGAGATCGTTCTTTTTACTGTGAAATTATCATTTGTAATTCCTCTTAAATAAAGCCAGAAACCATCATTCACCATGGCGATTTCCTCTTTTGGATTGACAATAATTAAGCGCCGTTATAGGCAAGTTCAATGGCAGATTATTGACAAGCACATCTTTATCCACCGATAGTAATCAGAAATTCAAGTTCTTAAATAGTAGGGTGAGTCGTGATTGCATGAAATTGAATTCTTTTCATAGCCATTATCTTTTACCACCACATCGATACCTCTCTTCAATTTTTATGTTAGAATTAGATAACTGACAAATTAACAATCTATTCAAATTATTTAATTTAGTATCGCCTATTCATTATGAAAAGTATTAGTAGTTGTAAACACTATCAATCATAAGCGAAGGGGAAGATTTTATAAGAAAGGTCCTTTTTATTGTTGAAGTAGTCGAGAGTTTGTGGATTTTATCTAGAATTTTCTTGAAGACTTAGAATTTGGCATAGAAGTTGCACTATAAACATAAGATAGTCGGGGAATTAGAGGGGGAAGAAAATGGGGATTTTACAAGGTTTAAAAATACTAGATTTTACGACGTTACTGCCTGGACCATATGCAACGATGATGTTTGCAGATATGGGGGCTGATGTGATTCGTGTAGAGTCGGCGACACGAACAGATTTAGTCAGGGAACTGCCACCCATAGACAATGGAGAATCCGCTACGCATAGACATTTGAACCGTTCAAAACGCTCCCTAACGTTAAATTTAAAGAAAGCAGCATCAGTTGAAATAATAAAATCACTCGTTGCTGAATATGACATTGTCGTTGAACAATTTCGTCCCGGTGTTATGGAAAGATTAGGTTTGGATTATGAAACATTGAAAAAGGTTAATCCTAAACTAATTTATTGTTCAATCACTGGATATGGTCAAACAGGTCCTTATCGTAATCGACCAGGTCATGATAATAACTTTTTATCTTTAGCGGGTTTACTAGATTATTCTCGTCGTAAAGGAGAACGCCCTCCTACGCTTGGCTTTCAAGTGGCTGATATTGCTGGCGGCTCGATGCATGCAGTCATCGGAATTTTGGCAGCGGTCTTAAAAAGACAACAAACGGGCGAAGGCGAATATATCGATGTAAGTATGACAGACGCTGCATTTTCATTAAATGCGATGTATGGACCGGGTTTTCTTGCAAGAGAAATCGAGCCCGAAGCGGAGGAACTGCTATTAAATGGCGGCAGTTTTTATGATTACTACGAAACGAAAGATGGGCGCTATTTTTCAGTAGGCAGTTTGGAACCCACCTTTAGAAAAGTGTTATGCGAAGCAATTGGACAACCTGAACTACTGAAAATCGCAATGAGTGAGACGGTAGAAGGTCAAAAGCAATTTAAAGAAACTTTACAGCATATATTTCAATCGAAAACATTTGATGAATGGATGACAATATTCGATGAAGATTTCGAAGGATGTGTTGAACCTGTCCTAACTTTTTCCGAAGCCAGTCGTCATCCGCAATTGCAAGCACGAGAAATGATTGTGGACGTACCTAAGGAGAATGGGGAGCATGCGCAGCAAATCGCTTTTCCGATAAAGTTTTCAAGTACAGAACCTGTCTATAAACACACAGGCGGAAAATTAGGCGCGCATATTGAAGAAGTTTTAATTGAACAAGGTTTTGAAAAAGAACAAATTGAAAAGTGGAGAATGGAAGGGATATTTAATTAGTAGGAAGGGGCATAAAAAGTGAGCGAACAATCAATCGTTAAAGAAACACCCATTATTTATGAAAAAAGGAATGAAACGGCTTGGATTTATTTAAACCGTCCGGATGAAATGAATGCAATTGGGAAGGAATTATTGCTTGGTTTAAAAGATGCGCTTGAAAAAGTTGAAAAAGATAAATCGATAAAAGTAGTCGTTCTATCCGGTAGAGGAAAAGCGTTTTGTGCAGGGGCAAATTTAAAAGAGCTATTAGAGGATATAAAAAATCCACAGAAGGAAGAGAAAGGTCTTCTAGATTTAAGTGAATTGTTGTTTTCGAAACTTGATAAGTTGTGCAAGCCGCTTATCGTTGCGTTGAATGGTGTTACTGCGGCAGGAGGGTTAGAGCTTGCAATGTGCGCAGACTTTGTAATTGCGTCTGAAAAAGCAAAAATTGGAGATGCACATTCTAATTTTGGGGTGTTGCCAGGAGCGGGTGGTGCAGTGAAATTACCGAGAAAGATTGGTGTCAACCGCGCGAAATATTTGCTGTTTACAGGTGAGTTTATTAGCGCAGAAGAGATGAAAGATTACGGGCTGGTGCAAGAAGTAGTCAAAGCGGAAGCATTAGAAGAACGTGTGCAAGAAATAGCTGACAAACTATCTGAGAAAAGCCCGCTTGTCTTAAGAAAAATGAAAGAACTCGTGGCAGATGGGCTTGAGCAGCCGCTTGAAATTGCATTAAAGCAAGAATTGTTGGCATTAAAAGTGCATACAGGATCTTATGATTTGGCGGAAGGATTAGCCGCATTTTCGGAAAAACGAAAGCCAGCTTTTAAAGGGTATTAAAGGATAGATTACTAGATGTTTTTGGATGAATTACAAGTGAAAATAGGAGTGAATAAAATGGAAATTAAAGATAAGGTAGCGATCGTAACAGGCGGGGCATCAGGGTTAGGATTAGGAACGGTAAAAAGTTTAATCCAACAAGGTGCGAAAGTAGCGATATTGGATTTGAATGAAGAAGCCGGGTTTCAAGTTTGTGAAGAACTTGGCGAGAATATAGCTTTCTTTTCAGTTGATGTGACAGACGAAGAATCTACAAAAGCGGGAATCGAGAGTACGGTTGACCAATTTGGCGCAGTACATATTTGTGTAAACTGTGCAGGTGTCGGAACACCACAAAAAACGTTAGGACGCTCGGGCCCAATCCCATTAGAAAACTTTAAAAAAGTGATTGATATTAACTTGGTTGGAACTTTTAATGTTCTTCGATTAGCAGCTGAGCAGATGGCCAAAAACGAACCTTTAACTGAAAGCGGTGAGCGCGGCATTATTATTAATACTGCATCAGTTGCGGCTTTCGACGGGCAAATGGGACAAGCTGCATACGGAGCAAGTAAAGCAGGAGTTGCTGGCATGACATTGCCAATTGCACGTGATTTATCTGAACATGGTATTCGCGTCAACACGATTGCACCCGGTTTATTCCGAACACCGATGGCAGAGGCATTGCCAGATAAAGTTGTGGAGAAATTAGAAACGATGGTTGAGTTTCCAAAACGTCTCGGGAAGCCATCAGAATACGCTTCACTCGTTTCTTTCATGATCGAAAATGAATATATTAACGGGGAAGTTATTCGTTATGACGGCGGGATTCGTATGGCGCCTAGATAATTAAAAACCAAGAAGGGATGAAGGTCATGCTACTACCAAAAGGTTTATTGTATGCAGCAAGAAGTTACCCGGATAAAATCGCAGTTGTTGGAGGCAATCATCGTTATAGTTATCAACAACTGGAAATTCGTACTGCAAAAGTAAAAGCTTCTTTAAGTAAATTAGGAGCTAAAAAGGGAGATCGCATCGGCTTATTATTATTAAATGATTTTCGTTATTTAGAACTAATGTATGGAGCGACCGCGCTGGGTGCAATTATCGTACCTATGAATACAAGATTTAGCGTTGAGGAACATATTTATGTTTTAGAAGATGCAGGGGTTGAAATATTATATGTCAATAAAGAGTTCCTTACACTTATTCCTGAAATACAAAAACGAGTGCCAACGATTCGACATATAATTTTGGCGGAGGATGAAAATGACCAAGCTTTACTAGAAAATAAGCAAGTTGAATCCTACGAAAAGCTATTAGTAAGTGAGCCAATTGAAATACTTACGTATGACGATATTCATGAAGAAGATATCGCAGGTTTATTTTATACAGGTGGGACAACGGGACGTTCAAAAGGAGTTATGTTGTCGCATAAAAGTTTAGTAGCGAATGCGATGCATGTTGTCATAAATTTTAAAAATAAAAAGGAAGATATTTATTTACATGCGGCACCGATGTTTCATTTAGCTGACCAAGCTTCAACATTTGCGGTTACATTAACCGGTGGCACACACGTAACATTACGTCAGTTTACACCGAAAGGTTTTCTAGAAATCGTTGAACAAGAACGAGTTTCAATGACTATGCTCGTACCAACCATGATTAATATGATTCTACATTCAGCGGATTTTGAAAAATACGATACATCCTCTCTACAATTCATATTGTATGGAGCATCTCCGATGGCTACGGAATTATTAAAAAAGACAATGAATTTATTGCCAAGAATATCCTTAATACAAGCGTATGGAATGACGGAGGCCGCTCCGATTTTAACTTTATTACTACCTGAAGATCATAACGTAAGTAATGAGCAAAATGAAAAGCGATTAACATCATGTGGTAAGCCTGTTCAGTTGGTTGATATGAAAGTCGTTGGCCCAGATGGAAATGAACTACCAACCAATGAGATTGGTGAATTCGTTGCTAGAGGGCCAAATATTATGAACGGTTATTGGCGTCTTGAGGACGAAACATCGAAAGTGTTACAAGATGGCTGGTATTCGACAGGTGATATGGGTTATATGGACGAGGACGGTTATTTTTACGTCGTAGACCGCGCGAAAGATATGATTATTTCGGGTGGAGAAAATGTTTATTCTGTTGAAGTGGAACAAGCTTTATATATGCATCCAGCTGTTTTAGAATGTGCTGTATTTGGCGCACCTGATAAGGAGTGGGGAGAAGTTGTAAGGGCAGCAGTTGTTTTGAAACCAGGAGTTACTTCTTCGGAGGAAGAGATATTAACCTTTCTTCGCACGAAAGTCGCCAATTATAAAGTACCTAAATCCATTGAGTTCCTACTAGAATTACCGAAAAGCGGTGCAGGTAAAATTTTGAAACGAGTCATTCGAGATCAGTTTATTAAACAACCTGTGAATGAGTGACAGGGAACCTTGGAAACGAGGGAGTACCGATTTGTAAGAGATAAAAATTGGGAAAAGGAAGTTAGAGAAGTTCATTAATGTATATAGGCTGGCGAATAAGGAGTTTTAAACGTGTCTACTAAATATCTTCTGTTCAGAAGTGTTTATACGGGGCAGCCCCAATGGCACCAGGATTAATCAATCAAGCAATCGAATTGTTTGGTACAGATCAATTTTACAATTTAACTTAGGGACCGTTGGCTATTCACGGGCGATCTCGCAACAATTGACGATGAAGGGTATATCACGATTGTTGATCGTAAGAAAGATATGATTATTTCCGGCGGGGAAAATGTATATTCCGTTGAAGTTGAACAAGTACTAAATAGCCATCCGAAAATTTTAGAAGCCGCAACAATCGGATTTCCGGATGAAAGATGGGGGGAGGCTGTTGGCGCTGTCCTTGTTCTTAAAGAGGGCAAGACGATTGAGGAAGAAGAGTTAATCGCGTTTTGTAGAGAGCGACTAGCTGGTTATAAAATTCCAAGGAAATTTGTGTACATTGATGAATTACCACGTAATACATCAGGGAAGATTTTGAAATATCAGCTCCGCGAAACTTACCAAAATGAAGTCCTGCAAGGTTAAGAGGGAACTTGCATATTAAAAAAATGGGGGAAAACAAAATGACAGAAGTTGTATTAGTTGAAGGGGTTAGAACAGCAGTTGGACGAAGAAAGGGAGCACTATCTAATGTACGTCCAGATGAGTTGGCGGCAGTTGTGCTCGATGAACTAGTGAAACGTGCGAACGTAAACAAAGAAGACGTGGAGGACGTTATCCTTGGATGCGTCACTCAAAAAGGCGAGCAAGCAGCAAACGTGGCTCGAACAGCTGCACTTATTGCTGGTTTCCCAATTCACGTGCCGGGTGTCACAATCGATAGACAATGCGGTTCAAGTCAACAAGCCGTTCACTTTGCATCACAAGCAATCGCTTCAGGAGATATGGATATTGTTATCGCTGGAGGCGTTGAAAGTATGACGAGGGAGCCGATGTTTTCGAATGTTGGCGAGGTGAAACCAAGTCCAAAACTAACAGAGAAATATGAGATTATTAATCAAGGTTTATCTTCTGAACGTATGGTTGAAAAATGGGGACTAACTCGAGAGGAACTTGATCAGTATGCATCCGAAAGTCATAAAAGAGCCATCTCTGCAATTGCAAATGGTCATTTTGAAAATGAAATTGTTTCGGTGCAAGTGGAAAGAGAAGACGGCAATGTAGAAAGTTTCTCGGTAGATGAAGGGCCGCGAGAAGGTTCAACTGCTGAAGTATTAGGCGGATTAAAAACTGTTTTTGATGAAAACGGCGTCATTACAGCAGGCAATGCGAGTCAAATGAGTGACGGTGCATCCGCGGTATTACTAATGTCTCGTGAAAAAGCGGATGAGTTAGGACTAAAACCGAAAGCACGTATTGTAGCTCGTAGTGTTGTCGGGTCGGATCCGACACTTATGTTAACAGGACCAATTGAAGCTACGAGAAGAGTGTTGGAAAAAGCCGGTTTAAAGATAGAAGATATTGATACGTATGAAGTGAATGAAGCATTCGCGCAAGTTCCATTAGCTTGGTTACATGACATTGGCGCTGACCCTGAAAAATTAAACCCGGACGGTGGCGCAATTGCATTAGGACATCCACTTGGCGCAACAGGTACAAAACTTCTTGTTACGATGATGAATCGTTTAGAACGCACGGGTGGAAAATACGGACTGCTTGCGATTTGTGAAGGTATGGGGATGGCGAATGCGACGATTATAGAGAGGATTTAAGTTGTTAATAGTTCATCCCCTAAATTCTTAGGGGATGAATGCTAGTTTTCTATGAATCACTTTGAAGATAAATAGAAAAAACCCACCCCATTAAACAACGGAATAAGTAATGAAAACTATTGTACAGGAAATGAGGGAGTGCTGTGGTCACCAATACAAAAGCAAGCATTGAAAAAAGTACGATATCCAAAACGATGAAACGTCTTATGCCGTTTATTCTAATACTATATATAATTGCTTACTTGGATCGGGTAAACCTCGGTTATGCCGCATTAGAAATGAATGCGGATTTAGCATTGAGTGCAGAAGTGTTTGGAATGTTATCAGGAATATTTTTTATTGGATATTTTTTCTTTGAAGTTCCCAGTAATATGATTATGAGCAAAGTTGGCGCCAGAATGTGGATTGCCCGAATCATGATCAGCTGGGGAATTGTAGTTGTGTTAACTGGTTTTGCACAATCTGCGATGCATTTATATATTTTAAGATTTTTACTCGGTGTAGCGGAAGCAGGATTTTTTCCAGGCGTTATTCTCTACTTAACATACTGGTTTAGAGCATCAGAGCGTGGAAAGGCAACAGCAATTTTACTGTTAGCGTTACCGCTTGGCGGGATTATTGGCGCGCCTTTATCGACATGGATTATGGATAATATTTCATGGGCAGGCATGGCGGGCTGGCGATGGATGTTTATTCTAGAAGGAATTCCTGCATTAATTTTAGGGGTAGTAGTTGCATTCTATTTAACGAACCGTCCGAAAGAAGCAAAGTGGCTTACAGAAGATGAAAGGAATTGGCTGGAAAGTGAACTTGAAGCGGAAAGAAAGATAACTGCTTCTATAAATAAAGTGTCAAAATTAGAGATGGTAAAAGATTTACGTGTTTGGAAATTATCGCTCCTTTATTTTACAGGATATAGCGCTGTTTATGGGTTATCTTTCTGGTTGCCAACAATCATTAAATCTCTGTCAGTTAGTACAGCAACAAACATGGAAATTGGATGGTTAGCAATGATTCCAGCTTTAGTTGGCATACCGGCAATCCTTTTTTTCGGATGGAATGCGGATAGAACGGGAGCACATAAACAACATTTGCTGTTTTGTTTTGGAATTGCGATTATCGGTTTCATTGGTTGTGGTTTTTCAGAATCAGTTTCAACTGTTGTAATTATGTTGGCGCTTACTTCATTTGGATTATACGGATTTACAGGATGCTTCTTTGCATATTTAACCTTTTTCTTTTCTGAATCTACCGCACCTATTGGTATTGCATTAGTAAATTCATTTGCAGCATTAGGCGGCTTTGTAGGTCCTATGATTCTTGGATTGGTGAACTTGCAACAAGGAATGTTTATTTTATCATTCATGTTAGTAATTGGGGCAATTACATTAATGACTTTAAAACTGGAGAAAAATATCGCTAAAAGAGAAGAAACTCGAAAAGTGGAAGTTGAGACGGATACTCAAATCGTTGGGGGGGAAGTAAAGTGAAAAAATTAGTTGAAGGAGAAATTATTTGGAGCCCTTCGCAAGAACGAATTAAAGAGTCTATTCTATGGGATTATTTGCTTTGGTTAAAAAAAGAAAAAGGCATAGAAGTGAAGAACTATGAAGATATGTGGAGATGGTCGGTAAATGAGTTGGAAGCTTTTTGGGAGAGTGTATGGGAATTTACAGGGGTTATAGCAAATACGAAATATCAACAGGTTTTGGGAAATGATTCAATGCCAGGCGCAGAGTGGTTTAAAGGTGCGAACTTAAATTTTACAGAAAATGCTTTTGCACAAAGTATGGATACTAAGACCGCCCTATACTTCCGTTCCGAATTTATCCCAACAAAAAAAATAAGCTGGGCAACATTAAAGATGGAAGTTGCATCAGTAGCTAGAAATTTAAAAGAGTTAGGTGTTAAATCCGGGGACCGAGTCGCTGCCTATTTACCGAATATTCCTGAAACAATCGTAGCATTTTTGGCGACTGCAAGTATAGGGGCAATTTGGTCTGTTTGTTCACCTGACTTCGGTTCAAGAAGTGTCATTGACCGCTTCAAACAGATTGAGCCAGTAGTATTATTGGCAGTTGATGGTTATTCATATAATGGTAAGAAATTTGATAAACGAGCTGATGTGCAAACGATACAAAATTCTTTGCCCACATTGCAACATACTGTTTTTGTTCCATATATTCAAGAGGAAGTTCCAAAAGGTCATATTCCTTGGCAATCATTGCTTACCTATGATGAGCAATTAACTTTCGAACCGCTGCCTTTTGATCATCCGCTTTGGATTGTTTATTCTTCAGGAACGACAGGATTACCAAAGCCCATTGTGCATAGCCACGGCGGAATTATTGTGGAGCTTAAGAAAGTTATGATGATTCAACATGATTGTTCGCCGGATGACATTGTCTACTGGTTTACATCAACAGGATGGATAATGTGGAATTTGTTAATTGGCGGGTTGTTAACTGGCTCGTCAATTGTACTTTACGATGGAAGCCCTTCTTTTCCTAATATGGATGTTCTATGGGAATTAGCTGAAGAAATTGGGATTACATTCTTTGGAACGAGTGCACCCTTCCTCTTAAATTCTATGAAAATGGACATCCGCCCCAACGAGAAATATGATTTGTCAAAACTGAAATCAGTATTCTCTACAGGAGCACCTTTAAATGGGGATGGATACAAATGGGTTTATGAGCATGTTAAGTCAGATGTTTGGTTAGTGTCTACTAGCGGAGGTACGGACATTTGTTCAGGTTTTGTAGGGGGGGTTCCAGTAGAACCTGTTCGTATTGGTGAAATTCAAGGGCGCTCTTTAGGGGTTGCTGCAGAAGCTTTTGACGAAGAAGGTAACCCATTGACTGGCGAAGTTGGCGAACTCGTTATTACAAAACCTATGCCGTCAATGCCCCTTTACTTTTGGAATGATAAAGACAATGAAAGATACCGTGATAGTTATTTTGGGGAGCATCCTGACGTTTGGACACATGGGGATTGGATTAAAATTAATGAAAATGGAAGCTGTGTGATTTATGGACGTTCCGATTCCACGATTAACCGTTCAGGTGTAAGAATGGGGACGAGTGATGTATACCGTGTAATTGGTACTTTGGATGAAGCAATCGATTCTCTAGTTATTGACTTGGAAGTTATAGGTAAAAGTGCATCGCTTATTCTTTTTATCGTTTTAAAAGAAGGTTTTATTTTAAATGAAGAGTTAAAGAGCAAAATTAAAAATCAAATTCGTGAACATTTATCACCACGTTTTGCGCCAGACGAAATATATGAAGTAGAGGATATCCCAAAAACGTTAAATGGCAAAAAGTTGGAAGTCCCTATCCGAAAGTTGCTTTTAGGGTTCGATGCTGATAAAGTCATTAATCCTGATTCGATGGGAAATCCAGAATCCTTGCCGTTTTTCTTAGAACTCGCAAAGAAGTTTAATGAATCGAGAACAACGAAGATATTTTAAATTGATAGATGTATATCCAAGGTGTATTTATAAGGAAACCTTTTTAATCGTAGTGAAGAGCGGTGACTCCAGTGGGATTAGCGGGACAGGTGAGACCCCAGAGTGAAAGCCGCCACGATGAGCGGCTTTTGCGACCAAAAAGCGAAGCGTTTGGGAGTAGTTTGTTTGTACGTTGGATGCCTTAGTTTCTGAAAAGACCACAGAAATACGGCAAATCGCAATCTCCGTATTGCTATTGGCTCACCGCCCGCCCCAGGGAAATAATGAAAGCTGAAGGCGCTCAAACTGCCTCTGCTCGGAACGAAAATCAATATTTATAGGATTTTAATATAAAGTAATTAAATATAAAATCAGCTCAATAAAACGGGGTGTATGTATGACTAGATATCGATTTGAAACGGAAGAACATCAAATTTTCCGTGATTCATTAAGAAAGTTTCTTGAAAAAGAAGCGGTTCCGTATTATGAACAGTGGGAAGAAGACAGGTTAATTCCAAAGTCATTTTGGAAAAAGCTTGGAGAGATGGGGTATCTTTGCCCGCAAGTTGAGGAACTATACGGCGGACTTGGATTAGATTTTAGTTTTGGAGTTGTTATTTCAGAGGAACTGGAAAGGGTCGGTTCAAGTTTAGTAGGAGTAGGTCTGCACAATGATATTGTAGTTCCTTATATTGAATCTTATGGGACGCATGAGCAAAAGAAAAGATGGCTTCCGACTTGTGTGACGGGGGACGCGATTTCTGGCATTGCGATGACTGAACCAGGCGCTGGATCTGACCTTGCCAATATTAAAACGACAGCGATTCGCGATGGCGACCATTATATTGTGAACGGTCAAAAAACGTTTATTACGAATGGGATTAATGGCAACCTGTTTCTTGTTGCCGTTAAGACGGATCCAAACGCAGAACCTAAACATAGAGGGGTTAGCTTATTAATTATCGAAGAAGGTACTGAAGGGTTTACGAAAGGTCAGAAGTTGAATAAAGTGGGTCTTCATGCACAAGATACAGCAGAACTTTATTTCGAGGATTGCCGAGTGCCAGTTGATAACTTAATTGGCGATGAAGGAAAAGGTTTTCTATATATGATGGATAAACTGCAACAAGAAAGATTAGTCGTTGCGATTGCGGCTCAAATTGCTTCGGAAGACATGTTAGAGACAACAATTGATTATATTAAGTCGCGTAAGGCATTTGGCAAACCAATTTCGGCTTTTCAAAATACGCAATTCAAAGTTGCTGAAATGGCAACGAAAGTTGAACTTGGTAAAACATTTTTAGAATCTCTAATTGAAGATCATATTGCTGGAAAAGATGTTGTAACGAAAGTGTCCATGGCCAAATCTTGGCTGACAGAGACTGCGAGAGAAATTTCAATTGACTGTATGCAGCTGCATGGCGGCTATGGTTATATGGAAGAATATAAGATTGCGAGACGGTATCGTGATATTCCAGTTGCTTCGATTTACGCGGGCACAAATGAAATAATGAAAGTCATTATTGCGAAGAATTTAGGGTTGTAATGACTGTAAGGACAGCTTAATTTATTGGTATTTTAACCAATAAATTAAGCTGTTTCTTTTTGGCTTTTTAATTACAATCTGGCATATATTCTACGTGGAGCTAGTACAAATCGTTTTGAAGTCAGCGTAATCTATAACCAACTCAGGAAAAAACTCACACCTCTATTTTCATTCATATTCGTCATATGAGAAAGGTAGTCCACTGAGAAAGCATACCTTTTCCTAAAATAGTGAAGAATTGTGGAGTTTAATCATATAGTTTAAAAAATGGAGAAATAGGTGTTCAAAATGGCGTTTTTAAAAAAAGGAATTATCATCTTGATTGGCTGCACGTTTATCGCAATTGGGATTAATGGATTTCTGGTTCCATTTGGTTTATTGGAGGGCGGGGCTTTAGGTATTAGTTTAATTTTTCACTATGTCATGGGTGTTAAAGTGGGGCTTACATTTTTACTCATTAGCATTCCGATTTTTATATTAGCTTGGTTTTTTTATCGTTCATTTTTTTATAATGGGCTTCATGGTATGCTATTGTCATCCATCATTATCGATGTATTTGCTGATATATTAGGAGGACAATTGGTCACTTATCCACTAACGAGCGCAGCATATGGGGGAATTATGATTGGCATTGGGGCAGGCATCATGTTGCGTTCAGATATTAGTATAGGCGGTACTGATTTATTAGCACAAATGTTAGCTCGGAAATTAAATGTCAATTCAGGAGTTGTGATTTTTTGTTTTGATATTGTTATAGTGACGGCCGGAAGTTTTATCATTCATTCTGCACATTTGCTATTATCATTTGTAACCGTCTTTTCAATCGGTGTAACAACAAGTTTAATAGTCTTAACACGAAAACAGAAACAAGGGAGATATTCACGTAATTCGAAGTACTCAAAACTTGATGTCTCTTAAGGACGTGACATATTGACGACGATAGGTTTTATTCGACACGGAATAACTGAATGGAATAAAGAAGGAAGGATACAAGGAAGTATCGATATTCCATTATGTGAAGAGGGCATTCAGATGTCTAAAGATCTTAGCAAACGACTAGGATTTAAAAAGTGGCATGCCATTTATACAAGCCCCCTGAAGCGCGCTAAAATGACGGCAACCATTATCGCTTCAGAATTACAATTGCCTCATGTCATTGAGGATAGCCGCATACGAGAGATCCATGAAGGCAATATTGAAGGAACAACAGAAGAGGACCGTATTAAGAAGTGGGGGAAATCATGGAGCACGTTTGCACTGGGGACTGAAAATGAAAAAGATGTTATAGCTAGAGGTCTCTCTTTTATAGAAGCTATCAAGAAAAACTACCCGAATGAGAATGTACTCGTTATCAGTCATGGCAGCTTTATTAAAAAGATGCTTCAACGCTTAGTCCCGTACGAAAAATTTGATGAAGAACCTGGAAATACATCTATAAGTATTGTGACATTAAAAGAAGTCAATCATTGTAGTGTGTATAATTGTATGAAGCATCATAAAAAATAAGTTGATAAAAAGATTGTCCAATTTTAAACATGGACAATCTTTTTTCTATTAAACCATCCTATTGCGATGCAAAGCGCAATGGGATGGTTTGTTTTAGTAAGTTATTTGTTAATCCAAGTAGTCAGTTCTTTTGCATCAGTTTTTTTGAAAGGTGCCGGTTCCATATCTGAGTAGCCAAGATAAATGAATGCTGTCATTTCACCTTGTTCAGATAGACCGAAAAACTTAGTTACTCTTGGATCATAACAAATTGAACCTGTACGCCAAATTGCGCCAAGCCCGAGTGCATGTGCGGTTAATAACATATTTTGAACGGCCGCATTTACCGCAGCAAATTCTTCTTTTAAAATAACGTTTTTCCGATCACATGGTTCTACACCAACTGCAATCATAACAGGGGAGCGAAGTGGATTGTTTTTAACGCGTTCGATTTTTTTCTTACTTTCTTCTGAATCTGGATCGTCTTGTCTCTCGGCTATAATCTCGCCAAAAACTTCTCCCAGTTTATTACGGCCTTCACCAGTTAATACAAAAAAGCGCCAAGGCTCAGTTCTATGATGGTTTGGTGCATAAGTGCCGGCTTCAATAATTTTTTCGATTAATTCTTTCGGTACAGCCTTATCTTCAATAAGCGCTTTACTTCTTCGCGTCTGAATTGCTTCATGTACGTTCAATTAAACAACCTCTTTCTATCAATTATCCATTCTATTATATCGATAATTTCAGAATAAAACATGTAAACTGATTTTAGAAACAAAATAACACAATAGGACATGGAAATAGGCTATACTAGTGCGATATGAGAAATAAAAGGAGAGTGAATAATTGTAATGGCTACAAAAAGTTCACCATTTACAGGGAATCCAGTCTACCCAGTTATGTTTGCAATTGGTGGTGTTCATTTATTAAATGATTCTTTACAGGCGGTTATTCCTGCAATGTTTCCAATATTGGAAGATAGCATGGGACTGACGTTTACGCAATTAGGACTAATTGCTTTTGCTTTAAATATGGTTGCTTCAGTTTTGCAACCTGTTGTTGGGTATTTTAGTGATCGCAAGCCGATGCCTTATGCATTACCCATCGGAATGACCTTTTCATTGGTTGGTATCGCAGGACTCGCATTTGCCCCGCAGTATTGGATGATATTAGTATTTGTTATTTGCTTAGGATTAGGGTCAGCAGTTTTTCATCCCGAAGGATCCCGGGTATCATTTATGTCTGCCGGTTCCAAAAGAGGTTTGTCTCAATCGATATACCAAGTAGGGGGAAATTCGGGGCAGGCACTAGCTCCGCTCATTAGTGCATACATATTAGTTCCATTCGGACAAAAAGGTGCGGCTTTTTTTATTTTTGTTGCAGCTTTGGCGATATTTATATTGATGAAAATCTCGGCATGGTATAAGGAACAGCTTATTCAAGAAAAGAAGAATAACCGAAAAAAAGTCCTTTTATCATCGATAGGTAATTTAACAAAAAAGCAGATCGGTGTTGCACTCGGACTATTACTCGTGATTATTTTCGCACGATCCTTCTATGTCATTAGTATTACGAACTTTTATATCTTTCATTTAATGGAATCTTACGGGTTATCCATTTCTAAAGGACAATTATGTATCTTTTTATTTTTAGCACTTGGTGCGGCAGGGACGTTTTTCGGAGGTCCTATGGCGGATAAGATTGGCAGGAAAAATGTCATTGTTCTTTCGCTAGCATTGCCTATTCCGCTTTGTGCTTTATTGCCATACATGCCACTTTGGGCGGTGATTGTATTATTAGGTGCGATTGGATTTATTATTATGCTTAGTTTCTCAGTAACGGTTGTTTATGCACAGGAACTTGTCCCGAGTAAAATTGGCACGATGGCAGGTCTGACGGTTGGGCTAGCATTTGGCATGGGCGCAATTGGTTCTGTAGTTATTGGTATCTTAATGGATTCTATCGGGATTTATCAGACGATGATTGTCATTTCATTGTTACCGATTATTGGGTTAGTCGGTTTGTGGTTGCCGCGTGATCAGAAGATTGTGGCTGCATAAGGAAAAGGTTTATCGCAAATAAGCGTATTTATAAAGAAATTTTTGAACAGGCTATTCCATTAGTGGAGGCCTGTTTTTTAGTAAAAGCATCACTAGTGTTACATAGGAAGCTATAGGGATTCATTTATTGATTCTTAAGCATGATACGCCTTATTATTTAAATAAATATGATACGCTTAATTGGTTACCTAGAGTTTGAGGTGGAAGGAATCGTGAAGTGTCATGAATAAAGAACGCATTTGGACAAAAGCTTTTCTAAGTTTATTTATAACAAATATCGCCGTATTTATCGTTTTTTACGGTCTTGTTACGGCGTTGCCACTGTATGCAATCGGCGTCTTAAATCGTACTGATGAAGATGCCGGTCTACTGATGAGTATCTTCTTATTATCTGCAATTTTCGTTCGCCCATTTACTGGGAAGGTGTTAGAAGTTGTTGGAAAGCGAAAAATGTTGTGGATAAGTTTGTTCTTCTATTTTTTTTGTACAGTCCTTTATTATTTTGTACAACCATTTGGGATGTTATTGGCCTTGCGTTTTATGCAGGGGATTTGGTTTAGTGTCATAACAACTGCCGCCGTAGCAATTGCAGCGGATATTGTTCCGCTAGCTAGGAGGGGAGCAGGACTTGGTTACTTTAATATGTCAACCAATTTAGCAGTCGTTCTTGGTCCACTCATCGCCTTATCTATTATTCAGACGTATTCATTTGATGTGTTGTTTATTATTTTAAGTGTGCTCATGCTAATAGGCGGGTTATTCTCACTTGCTGTCCAGCGTGATACTAATCCGCAACTAAGTAGGGTAAAGCTTACAATTACATTCGGAGATTTGTTTGAGAAAAGCGCGATGCCCGTCGCACTTTTAGGCCTTTTTATCGCTTTTTCTTATGCAAGTGTCTTGGCTTATTTATCAATCTATGCACAAGAAAAGAATGTGCTAGCGCTGGCAAGTACGTTTTTTATTGTTTTTGCAGTCGTTATGTTAGTCACGCGTCCATTTACAGGAAGGTTGTTTGACGAAAAAGGCTCGCATTATGTATTGATTCCCGGGTTTATTTCATTTGTTTTAGGACTTGTTCTATTAGGTTATATGACGGGCCCTATTCAGTTTATAATCTCTGGCGGATTAATTGGATTTGGCTACGGCGCATTAGTACCAAGTTTACAAACGTTAGCTGTGCAAGCGACTAGTCATAAAAGAAGCGGATATGCAACCGCTACTTTCTTTACATTTTTTGACGGTGGAATTGCAATCGGTTCCTACGTATTAGGCCTTGTTGCAATTTCATTTGGTTATAAAAGTGTTTATTTATTAGCATCGCTTCTTGTTTTTGTAGTTTTTCTTTACTATTTACTCATTCGACTAAAGAAGAATCGCAAAGCACAAGTCTGACTTTGACAGGAATGATTCTTGCGTATAACAAATTCCTTATGTCCCCGCGAGTTATATTTTTTTTGATTTCAAAAACGCTAAGATCCTATTTATCAAAGGAACTTAGCGTTTTATCAATTCATGAATTTCTTTAACGCTCTTTCGTTCTACTCATAAATTCGTTTTAAAGCGTCTTTAAATTGTGGGCGGATTTTAATTTGAGAACGGATGTCTGTTGCTTTTTGCTCAGCTTCCTCTACGGAATGAGCGAGATTTAGTTCAAGTAGTGTTGCTGCGGCAATCGTTCCAGCGCGACCACGTCCAGTATTGCAATGGAAATATACATTTTGTCCTGATTCGTATGCGTCCATCACAGATTTTACCGCTACTTTAATGGACTCGTCCTGATTCTCGGCTTCATCCACAATGGGTGTGTGAACACTTATTTCACTTGCCAATGGCCCTTTCACTTCTGCGCGCAAGTCGTATATCACGTCTATTTTTTCCTTTTGTAATAGGTCATCGATTGCATCAATTCCGCCTATGAAAATTCTTCCAGGTACAAGTTCTTCGTATTTATTGTTAGTCAATCATCTCAGCCTCCATTATGTATGATCCTTTTGTCTCTACCGTATACACTTTCAAATGCAGTTTAATTGTCTCCCATCAATAGCAGCTCCGTCAATGCCTATGATATTGTTCTCACCAAAATAAACTTTACGGTATCCTTTTTCGTGTAAATAATATGTAGGGAGATGTCCAAAAAAACTGTTTTTTCACTGTTATATTTTGTGAAACTCTTCGTGTATCCAAAAAGTAAGGCTTATTAATTTAATGTCGTGAGCAGGGGTAAATTTCATCACACTTCAATAGGGGTTCAAATAGTATCAAAGGTAGATGCTCGGGGAAGAATTTCCAGTAAGTATTTGTTAAAATAGCTTATAAGGAGATTGAATTAGTCAGATGCAATGTATTTTCCTTAAAAAGGAAATTCAGTTAAGGATTATTGAATGAAAAGTATTTATCAATTAATTGGTAAAGGAAAAGCTATATTTCCTAGGAAATAAAGTTGAATAATAAGTGTTATTTGTAAGAAAAAGGATATTTAAATAATAAGAAAGTAGGGGTAAGATTGTTAGCAAATTTATTGAAAGAATCAATGTACACGGTTATTTATACTGGTGCAGGAATGTCTACTGAAAGTGGCTTGCCGGATTTTCGTTCAGCCCAAACAGGCCTTTGGGAACAAGAAGATCCGACACGTGTTGCAAGTACAGAAGCTTTAAATCGAGACGTTGAGAAGTTCTTTCAATTTTACAGACAGCGTGTGCTAGGCGTTAAAGACTGCCAACCACATGCCGGCTATGACATTTTATCAAAGTGGGAGAAAAATGGAACAATCCAATCAGTGATTACTCAAAATGTGGATGGTTTTCATACAGAATCAGGTTCAGAAAGTGTACTAGAATTACATGGGACATTGCAAAAGGTGCATTGTCAAACTTGTAAAAAAGAATATGATAGTTCAATGTATGAAAAGGAAAGTTTTTATTGTGATTGTGGAGGTAAGTTAAGGCCTTCCGTCATTTTATTTGGAGAAGCATTACCAGAAGGTCCTTTTATGAAAGCTGCCGAAGAAAGTGAAAAAGCTGATTTGTTTATCGTACTTGGTTCATCTTTAACTGTAACACCTGCCAACCAATTTCCATTAATTGCAAAAGAATCAGGTGCGAAGCTTGTGATTGTGAATCTAGAACCGACTCATTTTGATCATCATGCGGACCTTGTTATTCATGATAAGAAGATTGGAGAATTATTAGCTGAGGTTGATGGTCTACTGTAAAGGTTATGTGAATGCCATCATCGTATCTAATGGTGCATTCGGTTGGATTATATCTTTCACATCTAAAATTGGGATTGGAAAGTAAGGGAATCCCCAATAATAAGGGGTAATCTCATATAATTGAAAATACACGACAAGTGAAGTATCGGCGATATAGAAATCTTGGTCAGGCCGTATGCTTTTAAAAGGTTCTAATAAATCGACCTGCCATTTTATTATATCTCTATCTATGATTGTGGATAGTTTATCTACATAATTACTATTCGGTTTGAAAAGTTCTTTTAGTGAGTACTGTTTACCAGTTTTCGTATCAAACGTGAGTGATTTTACAATCGTCATCCCATGAGCGCCGCCTGTGAAAGAATAGACAATCAAATTTAAACTTAAAATCCCTCTTTGATTGTTTTTTATTTCAAAATTTGCGAGGAGTTCCACAAGGCTCGGTTCATAATAATTTTGTTCTACAAGCAACTTGTTTAATAAGGTTATAATGGCTCTATTAATCGCTTGTTGGGCTTGTTGATTTTCCAAATTATAGACAAGTGGATAATAGACATTGACGTGAGGAGGCGTATTCGGCAATTTTTCCGTACGAATCGAAACGGGAAAATCCATAAATCTCTTCCTTTCTACCTAAGTATCACCTTATACTATGTTAGGCGAATGGATAGGTGCGCGAAAGTAATATCAGATGTCAATCACGTATGGTGGATAATTGAATGTTAGAAAAGTGATATTGATATTGATCACAATAAATTGGAGTGAGTCAAATGAAAAAGGATTCGTGGAATAAATATAAAGAAAATCATGTAACAGATGAAAAGTTTTGGAATAAATTAGTGAAGTTTGGTAAGCAAATAGGGGAGAAGACAGTCTATTACAGCTTACTTCTATATTACACTGCCAAGAGCCCAACAGTCCCTAAATCTTCAAAAATGATTATTGTCGGAGCGCTTAGTTATTTAATTTTTCCAGTAGATGCCATACCTGACTTTATCCCAGTTGTCGGACTTGCCGATGATAGTGCGGTCATTGCGGCTGCAGTGTATAAGGTATTTCAACATATCGATGATCATATAAAAAATCAGGCGAAAGAAAAATTAGCTAGTGTTTTTGGAGATACTTCGGATAGTTGATTTACACTAAATAAAAGTAGAAGGGAAGTATAACCTACCTTCTACTTTTTTGTATTACACTAAACGAATGGCAATCGTTATTCGTATATAATACGTGGTGCTTTCCGAATGAAAACTTCCCAATTCGTTCCTGTTCCAATTCGATAAGCATCTGCGAAAGAACCTTGGTTAATGGCGATTCCGATATTATCTAAAGAGTTAACATAAACAAGTGGTTCACCAATATGCAAATCTGCAAAGGAACGACCATATGTCATAATGTTATTGTAAATTGTTCTGCCATCTGTAATGATGGTAACTTCAAATGAATCCCCATGTTGCTCCGCAATTTTTCTAAAAAGCTCTCGACTAATATTCGTCCATAAGTTACCGAATGGTCGATCTAAAATATCGATATTCCCCGAAATAATTTCATTTTCGATGGAAGCATTTTTAAGTGGCAATGAAATAATCTCTGACGTACTTAATAAAGGCCCTACCTCTTCATATTGAATCACATCAGCTGCAAGACGTGCTGCTGTATAAGCAAAAATATCACGGCCATGGAAAGTATGTGATTCTCCAGAATTCGGAAGTCGGTTGACGGATTCGTCAATTTCACGAATTTCTGTAATGCCGATAGATGCATGGACATGCGTTAACGTCCCATTATCTGGTGTTACGATATAATGATTATTCGCGGTTTTGGCAACGACTGCACGACGATCCGACCCAACTCCAGGGTCTACAATCGAAACGAATACAGTTTCTTCAGGCCAATAGCCGATTGCTTGAAGAAGGCGATAGGATGCTTCCCATAAATTATATTGTGGAATTTGATGTGTAATTTCAAAAATCGGAATCCCTAATTTTACTGAGTTTGCAACACCATGCATGGCACTTACCGCACCATCACTGTTCCCGAAATCTGATTGAAAAACCAATAATCCTTTTGTCATATTGAACACTCCTAATCGTAATTTACTTCCCAAACAGTCATGTACAGTAAAAAGGGAATAAAAAAACCCGCCCGAATCAACCTGACGATTGAAAAGGACGAGATTTATCTCTCGTGTTACCACCTTAATTCGTCGCTTATTCACATAAGCAACCTCAACTAGTGCAGAATTCTGTGTGAATGAATTCTAAACTATGGTCTTTGGTAACGGGGGACCAACTCCCGCTGGTATTTACTGATGCATGAGTATACAAGTTCAAGCCAGAGCTCAGAGGCCATTTTTCAAATGAATGATTTTTTGCTTCTTCTCAGCTACCGAAGCTTTCTGGTGAAAAATCGAACATTTTACTTTTCTCTTCAACGCCTTTAAGTATTAATTAATAATTTACACGATTGGAAAATAATAGTCAACCCTTTTAGAGGGATGAATCAAAAAAATGCCAAGTCTGAAGAAACCGAAATGATATTCTCTGAGACCTCAAATGTCCGCTGAAATCTAAAGTAACTGTTATCGCATCCTAAAACCAGCCAGATTAAAAAACGTGTCCAGAATAATATATCCCAGACACGTTTTCCATATTGAAGATGTTATTCAAATATTTATATCAATCAGTCTCATAAGCTTTTTTCTTTTTGCGGAATCTGCTAAACAATTCATAGACAAGCGGTACGAAAATAAGTGTGAGTAATGTTGAACTTGTTAGTCCGCCGATTACCGTGACCCCTAGTCCTTTGGAAATGAGTCCGCTACCTTCCGCACCGATTGCAAGTGGAACTAGCGCTCCAATTGTTGCAATTGCTGTCATTAGGATTGGACGTAATCTCGTCGTTCCTGCTTCAAGAATTGCTTCACGTGTTGACATGCCTTGTTTTTCCATGTTAATGACACGGTCGATTAATACAATCGCGTTCGTTACGACAATACCGATTAACATAAGTACACCAATCATAGAAGATACACTAATTGTTTCACCAGCAATTAACAGGCCAACAAGTGCTCCAATGACTGTGAATGGCAGTGAGAATAGTACTGCGAACGGTGCTAGCCCTCCGCCAAATGTAATGACTAAGATAAGGTAGACGATTGCAATTGCAGCTAAAATTGCCAAACCAAGTTGCGTAAACGCTTCTGCAATGTCTTCAGTAACACCTGCTGTATTAATCTCCACACCATCCGTCAATGATAGTTTATCGATTTCCTCTTGAATAGTCATCGATACTTTCGTGACGTCTTTTTCTGTAATTGTACCAGAGACGCTTGCGAAAATTTTACCGTTTCTGCGTGAAACTGTGTCAGAAGTTGTTCCTTCTTTCACTTCAACAAATTCAGAGATTGGTATTTCCATGCCTAATGGTGATTGAACTGTTTCCTGAAGCAGTTCATCAATTGTTTTATGTTCTTTCTCTTCAACATCTACAAATACATCAATCGTATGATTGCCATTCGTAATTTTCGTTAATACTTCACGCTGTTTCATCGGATTTAATTCCATGCCGATTTGAGCAGTCGTTAATCCATATTGCGTAAGTTTTTCTTGATCCGCAACAAGTGTATATTCTTTATAAGATTTTGCTAAACTCGTTTTTACATCTTTAATGTCAGGTTCTTCATTTAAGATTTTTTCAATATCTCCGATAATCGGTTCGATTTCGTCTATATGATTTCCGTAAACGTAGTAACTAATTGCGTTACTGGATCCGCCCATTCCGAAATCTTGAGTCTTAAATTCACCTTGCGTTTCAAGCGCTTGGAGCTCTTCAATTGTTTTCTCTGTCACTTTTCCAAATTCTTTCGTGTTAGGATCGAACATGACAAACATTAGCGCACCATTAGAAGCACCAGGCTCCATCGGGTTTTCTCCGCCAACAGAAACTTGAATCGTATCGACGTCTTTTAAATCTGCCAAATAATCTTCAGCTTTTTTGACGCTTTCATTAACTGCATCCAATGTTTCACCCGGCTCAGGCGTATACGTGACATACATCATTTTCTGTTCATCGTCCGGCAAGAAACTTACTCCGATTACCGGGACTAAAAATAGACTACCGACGAGCAATGCAATTGAGATGACTGAAGTGATGATTTTATGATTTAATGTCCAGTTCAACATTTTCTCATATGCAGTTGCCATTTTTCCTTTTTGTTCTTTCAATACACCAGTATCTGTATATAACTGCTTTTTAAATAATGAATGTGCAAGCATCGGCACAATTGTAACCGCAACGAGCAATGAAGCAAGGAGTGCAAAAACAATCGTTAATGCAAATGGCATGAATAATTCGCCAACCATTCCGCCGACCAATCCGATTGGCAGGAATACAGCAACCGTTACAAGTGTTGATGATGTAATTGGGATGAACATTTGTAATGTTGCCTCTCGAACAAGCGCACGACCTGTTAGTTTTTCACCTGGCAAGTGCATGCGCCGATATATATTTTCAACAACGACAATCGAGTCGTCAATGACCCGGCCAATCGCGACCGTCATTGCACCAAGTGTCATCATATTAAGCGTAATGTCCATTAAGTTAAGGAATATCACCGCAATTAAAAGTGACATTGGAATTGAAACGATTGAAATAATCGTTGAACGGAAATTACGTAAGAAAAGCATAATGATGATAACCGCAAAGAGTGCACCGAAAATTGCTTTGTTAAGCATTGTGTCAACGGAATCTTCAATCGGTTCACCTTGGTCAAGCGTTGTTGTGATCGTTACATTTTTATTTTCTTTTTCAAATTGCTTCATTTCATCTTTTACTTTATTAACAACATCTACTGTGTTTGCTTGTTGTGCTTTTACGATTTGAACAGCAATGGCTTCTTTTCCATTTGTTCTAGAAATCGACTCTGCTTTTCCAACAAGTTTAATATCAGCAATTTCGCCTAAAGTAATTGTAGGTAATTCCATATTTTGACCAACTGGCGGCATTGAATCAGCCGATCCCATTTGAGCTTGAGTCGACATGTCTCCTTGCCCACCCAATCCCACTGGCATAACTGGAATTAAAATTTCTTTCAAATCTTCAACAGTTGTTACGTTACCATCTACTACTACGGATTGTTCTACGTCCCCAAATTGGAATAAACCGAGTGGCATCATAATGTCAGAGCCTTTAACAATCATTTTGACTGTTTCTTCATCCAAATTTAAAGACGCCATCTTTTCTTTATCAAACTTTAAGCTGATTTCTTCAATTTGCTGTCCAGATATTGACGCGCTTGCAACACCTTCGATAGATTCTATGCTAGGAACTAAAGCATCTTCTACTTTTTTCGTTAATTCTTCTAAACTAGCATCACTATCTGACACACTCACTGCAATCACTGGAAATGCGTTAATACTTATTCTTCCTACATTTGGATCCATCGCATTTTCAGGCAGTTGAATATGTTTGATTGCTTCTTCTACTTCACTTTCAGCTTTCTCCATATCCGTTCCAAAAGTAAACTCTACTTGCAGTGAAGAAGCGTTTTGGTACGAAGTTGAACTGACCGAGGAAACACCATTGACATTCGCAACAGCCTTTTCCAGCGGCTCTGAAATATCATCAGCCACTTGGTCTGGCGTAGCCCCTGGATAAATTGTCGTTACACTAACGACTGGAATCGTAATATCGGGAATTGTTTCTAGTTTCATACGTGTACCCGAATAGAGTCCCGCTACCGTAATAATAATCGTTAGTAACCAGACAGCGAGTTTATTTCTCATAACAAAATTGACGATTGATTTCATAAGTACCTCCAAGAATAATTTTGACCATTTGCAACACGTGCATTATGATAGAACTAACTAGTCAGTCATAGAGCCTGCGAAGCTCTAAGTAAACGTAAAATCACCTCTATTATGTAAAATGAACTAGATTATAGATTCATATTAATGACTGGTTGGTCAGAAGTCAACGAATACCATTATACAATTATGGATAAAATATTAGTATTAATATATTAAAAAGAATAAGAATAAAGATTGACCGGTCAGTCAATGGTCAGGCATAGAAGTACTTACTTTCATTGAAAGGCTGAGGGGTTGGTAATTTTGACAGATAGAAAAATATTAATTATTGAAAAGGCAGCAGAACTATTTGCGGAAAAAGGATTTGATGCAACGTCCGTACAAGATATAACAGATGCTTGTGGCATTTCTAAAGGTTCATTCTATCTTTCATTCAAATCGAAAGATAATTTGTTGTTCTCAATTTTTGAGTATTTTACGAATAAATTAATCCGGAGAATGGCTCAATTAAATGATATAAATGTTGACGCACGTGAACGCCTTAAGTTGTTTTTTAAGGTTCAGTTTGAAGAAATTGCACGTTATTCGGATTTTATTTTAATGCAAATGAGAGAGCAAACAAATCCAATTAACGAAGAAATGCTACAGCTGATGAACAATATGAGAAGAAGAACGTATGAGCTACAAGAGGATGTGCTCATTGATGTTTATGGAGAAAAAGTTGAGCGTCATCTTCCGGATCTCCATGTGTTATTACACGGAATACTGACAGGATATATTGAAATTATTATTTTTAATAAAGAAAAATTAAATTATGAGGCATTAGCAAAGTTTTTAGTGGCGAGAACCGATTCAATCGTAGATGGATTAACTGAACCATTTTTACATCAGAAACAATTAATTGGGTATGAAATTGATATGAATGAGCTACTTTTTTCAACTTCGCAAATAATTGAAGATATACGAGCGTTAAAAAGTGAACATATAGAAGAAAATCTACAAATTAGTTTGGATGTAATTGAAGAAGAACTTTTATCGGAAAGCATCCGGAAACCTGTTATTTTAGGCATGATTTCAAATTTGAAAGATGATATACGAACTGAACAGGTAGTACGGAAACTTCAGTTAAACTTAAAGCAAAAATAATATTTTATTATAATCTGTATAGGGTGATGAAATGGACGAGCGATTACGGAAAATTGCGGATGAAATCAAGGAAAAGTTCGGATTAGAACAGTATCATCTGGAAACATATTCTTTTCATAAAGAAAGAAACAATGTTGGTGATTTTTATTATAAATGTAACTTGGAGTTTTTTCCTGCAACAATAATTGGAGAAGTAGAAGAAGATTTGTATCCGTCTGGTACGGCGATTGTCGATTATAATTTAACGGAAGAAGCGGTTATCAGTGTTGTATTTGTCGAGGGCCAATCTTTTTCTACAAAGGTACATTTTAATGAAAGAACAGCTCAAGAAGTAGCGGATTGGATTGAAGAGGAAACAAAACTTATTTATAAGCGTGATTTTAGGCTGGCAGATAGGTTAGAAAATGGTTACCAATTTAAAATTGAAATAGACGGCATCGATAGCAGTCCTGGTGGGCTTATTGAAGTTGAATTCAATGATGAAGGTAAGCTTACATCCTATTTCACGTATGATACAAATGTAAATGACAAAACGGTTGAACTAGAGAAATTCACTTTAACATTGGAAAAGATTGAACCGGTTGTGAAGGAACAAGTGAGATTTATTAATATCCCGGATGAAAATAGTAGAAGATTTGTACCGATTTATACAATCAATGAAGTGTTTATTACGAATGACGGGAAACGAAACATTCCTCATTCAGTTCGTGATCGCAACCGAATCGTAGTCAATGAGCAACTTGAATGGGTGACCCCACTTGATGGAGAAATAGAAAGACAGTTTATCCAACCGTCTTCAACAGTGTCGATAGAAGAGGCTTTTACACATGCACGAATAAATGAGAGACAAATAATTACAGATGACCAAGTTAAGCAAATTATGCCAATCGTACGGGATGTGCTCAGAACTGTATTACCGGAGGATTCGGGTAAATGGACATTGGCTACAGTGAAACTGGAAGAACATTTTATTGAAGTGTCTTGTCAATTGAGTAAAGAAGACGCCACATTTTTTAATCGCAAGTTTATTGTCTTGCTAGACCCAATAACTTTAGAAGTCTTGAATTATATGGACAATGGGGAGTTATTTGAGGTATTTGATACGTTTACTCATGCGCCTGATGCAGAAATATCACATGAGGAAGCATTTGAAAAGTTATTACCATCGATTACACTAACACCAACTTATGTGTTTGATTTGGAAACGGAAAAATATATTCTTTGCGGATTGTTGGCTGCGGCGGATGGAATTGATGCCGTTACGGGCGAAATCATTCCGTTGTCAGATTCTTAACCTTGCCTTAAAAGCGTAGCAATGTTGACTTATAACATTTCTGCGCTTTTCCTGTTGATATTTTTAAATATTAATTAGTAGAAAGGAAGCGAGAAGTGCTTTCTTTTTACTTGTAAAGTGCTGTAAAGTAGGAGTAAGAGTGTATTTAAAAAGGAGAGAGCAACTTGAAATTTTTTCATACAGCAGATTGGCATTTAGGAAAACTTGTTCAAGGTGTTTATATGACGGAAGAGCAATCGTATATTTTAGAGCAGTTTATCAAGGCGATTGAAAAGGAGCAACCCGATGCAGTTATTATTGCAGGGGACTTATATGATAGGGCAGTGCCGCCGACAGAAGCGGTATCACTGTTTGATAAAGCGCTCAAAAAAATTGTAGTAGATTTAGGCGTTCCAGTACTCGCAATTGCTGGAAACCATGACAGTCCGGGTAGACTTCAGTTCGGAAGTCAATTTATGCGAGAAAATGGCTACTATATTGCTGGTAAAATGACGAAAGAAATTAAACCGGTGATTTTAAATGATGAATTTGGAGAAGTTCATTTTCATCTTGTGCCTTTTGCAGATCCTTCAGTCGTTCGAAATCTGCATGATGACGAGATTACGAATCATCAACGTGCAATGGAAAAGATCACGGAATCGATTACTGCGCAAATGGATCAGAAGGCAAGACATGTATTTGTCGGACATGCTTTTGTGACGCCGCATGGTGAAAGTGAAGAGAATACGAGTGATTCAGAAAGACCGATTGCGATTGGCGGGACAGAATATGTATCTGCACATTTATTTAAATCCTTTCATTATACTGCACTTGGACATTTACATCAGGCGCATTATGTGTTGAATGAAAACATTCGATATGCAGGTTCACCGCTAAAATATTCAATTTCAGAGGAACATCATAATAAAGGCTTTTTCATAGTGACACTTGATGGAGAAGGAAATACGTCAGTTGAAAAAAGAGATTTAATTCCACGTCGGGATATGCGTACAGTAGAAGGAACAATTGAGGAAATTGAAACTCATCCCGTAAGTGATGATTACGTATTTGTTAAGTTGCTTGATAAAACGCCGGTCTTATATCCGATGGAAAAAGTGCGTGCGATTTATCCAAATGCGATGCATGTAGAACGGAAAATTTACGCATCTCTATCAAATACGGTAGAAACTAAAAGGAAAGAAAGCGGTCAACAAACTGATTTGGAGTTATTCCAATCCTTTTATAAAGAAATGAAAGGTGAGGAATTGGACGAAGAAACGCAAAAACTGTTTGGAGAAGTTCTTCATGAAGTGATGAATGAGGAGGAATCTGATCAATGAAACCAGTAACACTTAAAATGACGGCATTTGGTCCATATAAAGAGACAGAAGTTGTTGATTTTCAGGATTTACAAGAGCATCTTTTATTTGTAATTTCAGGGGCAACAGGGTCTGGCAAAACAACAATTTTTGATGGTATTTGTTTCGCACTTTACGGGGAAGCGAGCGGCGAAGACAGAACTGATATCCGTGCTTTGCGTAGTGATTTTGCGCAAAATGATACACAAACTGCAGTCGAGCTTATATTTGAAATTCATCGTCGTACATACCGAATTATGCGCCAAGTTCCTTATACGAAGGTTGGAAATAAATCTGAAACGCCTGCGCGTTGTGAACTGTATGAACTGACAGAGGACGGAGAAGTGCCGGTTGTAGATAGACAAATGGTGTCAGAGATTAATAGGAAAATAGAGTCATTAATTGGCTTTACACAAGCGCAATTTAGTCAAATAGTGATGTTGCCGCAAGGAGAATTTAGAAAGTTTTTAACGTCTGACACTGAGAACAAAGAGCTCATCATGAGAAAAATATTTAAGACAGACCAGTATCGTGAAATTGTCAAACGGTTACAAAAACAGAGGGACGAGGCAAAAGCTAAACTGGATCGAGAAAGGCAACAAGAAAGAGCACTAGTTGAGCAGATTTCTGCTTCATTGCCAAACAGGGAATCCTCAATATTTCACTTACTAGCTAGTGAGAACTATAATGCGCAACAAATTATTGAAGGTTTGAATGAAGAGAAGTTATTTTATGAGAATAAAATTCATGAGGATAAGGAAGCGTATGAGAAGGCATATAAAAAGCATGGGGAAATGGTGGACCGTTATCATGCTGCAAAATCTATTAATGAGCGCTTTATTGAGTTAGAGCAAAGGCAAAATACGTACCAACAAATGGTAGAACAAATCCCTTTCTTTGAACAGGAAGCCAAACGCCTGGAACAAGCGGAACGTGCGCTCACAATTGAACAAATTGAATATCAGTTTGAGGAATTAACAAAAGAACTTGTTGCTAGAGAAGAGGTTGTAGTGAAATCGGTACATGCCGTTCAAGTTGCTAAAGAAAGACTAGCAAAAGTGAACGTGCAATTTAAAGTGGAAGAAGAAAAGCAACAACAATTGGAACAAATAAAAGTACAGCTCTTCCGACTTCAAGATGCCTTGCCAAAAGTGAAGGATTTGGCTTCTAAAAAACAACGCCTTCATAGTTTAGAAAATGAACTAAAGAATCATAACAAAAGTTTTGTAGAATTAACGGAACAAGCCACTCATGAAAGTGAGAAAGTCACCCATCTTACAGAACAAATTAATCAGCGGGAAGAAGCTGTTATTTCATTAGATGAGAAAGTTGAGCTCTTAACGACAATCAATGAAAAATGTAAACTTGTGGATGAATACATCGCATTACGAAAGCAAACAGAGGCATATGAACGAACTAAAAATGAGCGTAAGCAATTTTATAATCAAGCTCAATCGGCGTATGAACAATTAACAAGTGACTGGTTAATCGGTGAAGCCGCAACACTAGCAGCAAAACTTCATGAAGGAGAAGCTTGTCCAGTATGCGGAAGTGCAGACCATCCACAAAAGGCTCACGAAACCAATATAACGGTATCCAAAGAAGAGCTTGAGGAGAAAAAGCAACAACTGACAAATATTGAAAGTGCCTATCGCATAGCGGATGCAGATTACCAAAGTTCATTTAAACAGTTACAAAGTAAGGCGCAAAGGTTTGAGGATGGGGACGTAGATGTTCGCCTCGAGCAAATCGATGATGAAAGTCAAAAGATAAATGAAGAAAAAGCGCAAGTTGAAAAAGAAGTGATGGCACTTCGAGCAATTCGACAAGAATTAGTTCAACTGAAAGAACGGTTAATGAATCAAAGGAAAGTGGCTGACGAAGCGCTAAACCTTAAATTGGTCATGGAAAGAAACGTATATGAAAGCAATGCTTTGATTGAGAAAGAGCAAGCGCTTTTTGAACAAATAATACGTGAAATTCCAGGAGAATTAAGAGAACTCACTGTTTTAGAGCAAAAAATTAATCACCTTACAAAGGAAAGAAACACGATAGAGCAAGCTTGGCAGGTAATCCAAAAGCAATTAGAGGAAAGTCGGGAACTTGTCGCGTCTTCTAAGTCAGCTAAATTACATGCAATTGAATCGCGCGATGATACAAAGTTGAAAAGTGAACAAGCGGAGAAAAGATTCCAGGAAGCATTAGAAAAGTCAACATTCCCGACGAAACAAGCTTATCAAGAAGCGAAAATGGATGAAGATTCACGTCGAGTATTACGAACAAAAATTGATGACTTCAAACAGCAGTTTTATTCTATTCGAAAAGCTGTAAAGGAATTATCAGCTTTCTTGGAAGGCAAACAAAAACTAGACTTAGAAAAAGTAGAAGTCACACTTGCCGAATTGAAAACAGCATATGAAGTCGCTTTACAGGCGGTTAACCAATCTAGATCTTATTACAATTCAATTGAACAATTGAAAGAGCAACTGATACAAGTGACCGAACGTCTATCAGTTTTAGAAAGAAAGTTTGGGCAAGTTGAAGATTTATATGATGTGATTAGAGGCAATAATCATTTAAAACTATCCTTTGAACGTTATATTCAAATAGAATATCTTGAACAGATGATTCAATCTGCCAATGAACGTCTTCGAGATATCTCGAATGGCCAGTTTGAATTGATACGAAGCGATCGGCAAGAAGTTCGAGGGCGTCAAAGCGGTTTAGGACTTGATGTATATGATGCTTATACTGGACAAACCCGAGATGTTAAAACGTTATCGGGTGGAGAGAAATTTAATGCATCGCTTTCATTGGCATTAGGCATGGCGGATATAATTCAAAGTTTCCAAGGGGCTGTTTCGATAGATACGATGTTTATTGATGAAGGCTTTGGTACATTGGATGAGGAATCATTGACAAAAGCAATTGATACATTAATTGATTTACAAAAAGCTGGGCGCATGATAGGTGTTATCTCGCACGTAGAAGAATTAAAAGCAGCCTTTCCAGCGATTTTAGAAGTAAAGAAATCGAAAGAAGGACATAGTCAAACTTCATTCGTAATTAAATAGACAACTAGTAAAACTCCACTTTAATGTGGAGTTTTTCACGCTAAACCGAACAATTAATATCATCGGATAATTCGAGAGATTGGTTGTCTTCTAAAAAAATGTTTGAAATTGGAAGTTTAATTTTTCTGTAATATATTGCATTATTCGACAAGCCGATGTATGATAGATTTACTTCAGCGATATATCGCATATAAGTGATACGCAACTTAGGGGGAACCGGCTTATGGAAAAGAAACTATCATTTTCGTCGTATCTAGTTATTGGTGTCATGTTATTCGCATTATTTTTCGGCGCAGGAAATTTAATCTTTCCGGCACAGTTAGGACAAAATGCAGGAACAAATTTATGGCCAGCAATTTTGGGTTTTTTAATTACAGGAGTCGGACTACCGTTTTTAGGGATACTTGCTATGGGTTATTCAGGAAGTCGGAATTTACAAGACCTTGCTAGCCGTATTCACCCACTTTACGCAGTAGTTTTTACGTCATTACTTTATCTAACAATCGGACCATTCTTTGCAGCGCCACGTACAGGAGCCGTTGCATTTGATATAGCGATTATGCCATTTATTGGTGATGGTAATGTACAGATAGCATTATTGCTATTTACTTTAATCTTTTTCGGAATTACACTGTGGTTATCTTTAAATCCAGCTAAAATCGTTGATCGAGTTGGAAAAGTATTAGCACCGGGAATTATTATTTTACTTCTTGCTTTACTTGCAATGGTCGTCATAAAACCGATGGGCGCCATTGAAAATCCACAAGTTTCCTATAGTACTGGGGCATTTGTAACAGGGTTTACAGAAGGGTATAACACGATGGATGCACTTGCATCACTTGTTTTTGGGATTATCGTCATTAATGCAATCCGTTCGATGGGCGTGACGAGTAAACGAGGGATTTTAGCCGCAACTGCTAAAACAGGTGTTGTTGCAACAGCATTTTTGGCAATTATTTATGTCGGTATTGCTTATTTAGGTGCCACAAGTACAAGCAGAATTGGATTGTTTGATACAGGTGGTCCGGTACTAAGTGAAGCATCCACGCATTACTTTGGAACACTTGGATTAGTACTGTTAGCTGTAGTCATTATTCTTGCTTGTTTAACGACAGCAATTGGACTGATGACAGCATGCGGAGAATACTTCCATACATTGATGCCGAAAGTAAGTTACAAAGCATTTGTTACGATTTTTACAGTATTTTGTTTTATTGTTTCAAACTTTGGATTAGGGAATATTATTACTTATTCAATCCCACTGTTAATGTTCATTTATCCACTTGCGATTGTATTGATGTTGTTAACATTTACATCATCGTTATTTAATCATTCGCGAATTGTCTATGTTGCTGCGACAACGATTGCATTTATGATTAGTATTATCGATGGGTTTAAAACGTTTTGTGAATTAGTTGAAATAGAATATTTTGAATGGCTATCACCAATTGTTAAGTTTTATGAAAACTCACTCCCACTTTATAGCGATGGACTCGGATGGTTACTTCCAGTTGTTACAACGATGCTTGTTACAGGAATCATCGTCCGATTACAGCAAAATGCAACGGTTCGTGCATAAAATATTCCTCTCTTTATCATGTAAGAATGATAGAGAGGGGAAGTTTTAATATGTATAGATTATTTTTTCACAGAAAATGGAATTTGCTCTTGTTTTTTGTGTGAGAATGTTTATAATTATCGTTATATTCTTATTTTTAGGAGGGGTGCAAATGGTTACATTTATTGCGTCAATTGTATTACTTATCGCTGGTTATGCGGTTTATTCGAAAGTAGTGGAAAAGGCATTTAATATAGACGACTCGCGTCAAACACCTGCATATACGGTCAATGACGGAATGGACTATGTGCCGATGAGCTGGTGGAAAGGTTGGCTCATTCAGTTATTAAACATAGCTGGATTAGGACCTATCTTCGGAGCAGTTGCCGGTGCTTTATATGGGCCGGTTGCATTTATTTGGATCGTTGTTGGTGCTATTTTTGCAGGCGGAGTTCACGATTATTTTTCTGGGATGCTATCACTGAAACATAGAGGTGCACAATTCCCTGAAATTGTTGGCAAGTATTTAGGACAATTTGCGAAGAAGTCGATTATCGTTGTTTCGCTTATCTTAATGATTTTGGTTACAGCAGCTTTTACTGCCGGTCCAGCACAGTTACTTGCACAAGTAACACCACTTTCCTTTATGGGCGCAATTTTCGTTGTTTTTGCGTATTTCTTTATCGCGGCCATCTTACCGATTAATAAAATCATTGGTAGAATTTACCCGATATTTGGCGCAGTCATTATTATTATGGCGGTAGCAATCGCTGGAGTTCTCATTTTTGGGAATTACTCAATTCCAAACTTAACGTTGAACAATATGCATCCGGGGGAATTACCAGTTTGGCCACTTCTAATGGTTACGATTTCTTGCGGAGCGATTTCCGGGTTTCACTCGACGCAAAGTCCTATCGTTTCTAGAACGATGAAAAAAGAATCTGAAGGTCGTAAAATCTTTTACGGTGCGATGATTGGAGAAGGTGTTATTGCATTAATTTGGGCAGCTGCGGGGATGACATTTTTCGGTGGAACGGGCGGATTACAATCTGCACTAGCAGCGGGTGGTCCAGCAGGTGTTATTAATGAAATGTCTACAACAATGTTAGGTACAGTCGGCGGTGTTTTAGCCATTCTCGCAATTATAATTTTACCAATTACAACTGGAGATACAGCTCTCCGTTCTTCTAGAATGATTGTTATGGACTCTGTTTCAAAATGGATTAACCCAGACAAGAAGAGTACTGTAATTTTAGCAACAATCGCGTTAGGGACACCGGCATTTTTATTATCGATGATTGATTATACGTTCTTATGGAGATATGTAGGTGGAACAAATCAGATCACTGCAACAATTATGTTATGGGTTGTTGTTTCGTATTTATTAAAAGAAGGACGTGCTCACGCGCATTATATTGCAAGTATTCCGGCCTTGTTTATGACTGGCGTTGTTACGACTTATTTCGTTTATGCACCGGAAGGTTTGAATTTAGACTACACGATTTCTTTAATCATAGGTGGGGTCATGACGTTTGGTGTATTCCTACTTTACGTTAGACAAATTATCCGTCACAAAGAGATTGCTGCAAAAAGTTTAGCTCTTGAATAAGGATATTTAAATTTAAGCTAAAAAACTGATTTCCATTATGGAAATCAGTTTTTTAGTGAACGAAACTCTTCAATTGCGCGTAACCAGTTTCCACGCATAATACTCGATGCGTTTTCGCCTTCACCGTTTTTCATAAGACGAATGATATCGGCGTGCTCTTGAATGGAACTTTCGGTTAAAACGATAGAGTTATGAAAAAATAGTCTTCTTACATGAGCTTGCAAGTTGGATACAAGTGAAGTGATATAAGGATTATTCGCTGTATCCCCAATGATTTGGTGAAATGCTTCATCGATTTTTAAAGCGTTAAAAAACTGCTTATCATGAATTGCTTCAGCAAATTTTTTATTTGTTTCTTCAAGTAACTGTATCGTTTCATCGGTCAAATTAGGTATTGCTAGTTCCGCTGATAGCGCTTGCAAAACAGCGAGCGGTGGAAGTAAGTCAGTGATTGTATCTTTTTCAACCTCTGTTACTTGCGTTGCTTTTCCTGGAAACATTTCAACGAATCCTTGAACTTCTAAAAGTTGAAGAGATTCACGAACTGGTGTCCGGCTTACGCCTAGTGCTTTTGCAAGTTCAACATCATTGAGCTTTTCAGAAGGTTTTAACGTTCCATCTATAATCCATTCTTGGATTTGCTGAAATGCATTTTCTTTTGCGGTTAAGCGTCTTGGCCTTTCAAAATTCGTTGGTATAGGCATCGCTGAACAATCCTCCTTAAAGAACCATTGTATCTAGTATACATCAAAATAGATTTAAACGATATATAATATATTGCATTTCAATCAATTATTTAAGTTTAAGTCGTCCGTCTTTCGTAATAATAATTTCTCTATTACTTGTAAATTTAATTTCCAATGGATCAGTTTTACTTTTCACATCGGAAAAATACCACGTTCGATTCGGCGGGACTAGGACGACATAAGTGTCATCCATTCCTAAAAAGTTTAAGTCGTCTTCCTGCAGTGATTGGTTATGAAAAGTTGGAATGCCTATTTCCATTAGTTGTTGTCCAACTATTTTTACATATGGCGTTGTCACACTCATCTCACTTATATTGATAAGGGACTGAATGGAGAACTCTCCGTCATGTATTACGGTTCTTCTTCCGATATATTCAACAATATTACCAGACGGATCATCGAAGTAAATTGCATCTGCATTAAAATTTTTATAAAATATTTCATCTTTGTCGTCTTCTTTATTTAAGGAGACCCGTTCAGTTAACCAACGTTTTGCGGAAGTTAGGTGATTCCCAGGAATGTTAAACGCAAAGTGATAAATGGAATTCCCCTCACTTTGTTTAAAAGTGAGGGTTGATGTACCGATGCTTAAAGTAAAGAAATTCTTGCCTTTTTCAATAATGGGGATCTCTAATAGATTGTGGTAGAAATTTTTCATTTCCACTAGTTGATCAGTATATAAAGTAACTGATTTGAACATTATTCATCCCACCTTTAGGCTTTATAATTGTATAAAGGCTTAATAATTTCCAATACTTCAACGGAATCGCCAATATGACGGACGATATCATCCATTTTTTTATAAGCGAATGGAGATTCATCGATTGTTGACTTTGTGACGGACGTGCTCCAAACATCTGCCATGGCATCTTCAAATTCTGCAAGTTTCACTTGTCTTCTAGCTTGAGTCCGGCTCATTGTTCGGCCAGCACCGTGCGGACCGGAATAGTTCCAATCTGGATTTCCTTTCCCGCGGCAAATGAGCGAGCCGTCGCGCATATTCATCGGAATAATGACGATTTCATCTTTCTGAGCAGAAATTGCACCTTTTCTTAAAATCATATTGTCTAAGTCAACGTAATTGTGAATCGTATCAAACGTACTGATTTCGTTCCAGTCCATCCCTCTCATAATCACTTCTGCCATCGTTTGACGATTGACTGCGGCGTATTGCTGGGCTATACCAACGTCATGTAAATAATTTTGCATTTGCTCGCCTTCTAAATAAGCAGTATTTCTATCTAAGTTTTCACGGTCTGGTCGTGAATCTAATTGCTCAATCGCCAAGTCTTGATAATGGTCCGAGATTTGTTTGCCAGGATTACGACTGCCTGAATGAATCACAAGATAAATATTACCTTTTGAATCTTCGTTTATCTCGATAAAGTGATTCCCACCACCTAATGTACCGACGCTGTTTTTAGCTCTTCCTTCATTTATAGGCGCCAGGATTTCATTAAAAGGAATCTGATTCGCATTGCGATGAGCCTTTCTGCGAATCTTCATGCCGCTTGGTACATTTCTTCTAATCACTTGATCGAGTTTATGAAAGTCGATATCTTTTTTCTGAACGTCAATTTTCACGCAAATCATTCCGCAACCTAAATCAACGCCAACAAAATTAGGGACTACTTTATCTGTAATTGTCATCGTTGTCCCAACGGTGCATCCTTTACCGGCATGTAAATCAGGCATCATTCGAATTTTCGAGTCTTGGAGAAATTCTAGATTACATAAGTCATATACTTGCTGTTTTGCAGTATCCTCAATCACATCTGTAAAAACAACCGCTTCGTTATATCGACCTTTAATTTCTATCAATTTTCATACTCCTTTTATAATTTTTCTTTTATACCATAAAGAGATATCATTCTTATCTAATGCTGCATACGATTGGCTTTCGTATTGAAATGTAAATCCTCGTGCTTCGTAAAAAGGAATCCCGTAATCATTTCCTTTTGCGACAGCAACCCATTGCTCTTCAGCTCCGTAAGTATATTTTTGGATTTTAGTAAAGTGATTGAGCAGCCGTGTGCCAACTCCTTTACCTCGCTCCTTAGGATGCAAGTACAACACATAGACCTCTCCATCTGTTTCATCCCTCATCCCACCGCCAATCACACCAATAATATTTCCTTGTTCTTCGGCGACGATGTAGCCGTGCCATTTGGCGTTAATGCACGCAATCTCTTCCGATAGTCTATCCAGATTGTAATAGCGATGAATAATTTTCTGGATGTTTGATTCAGAAAATATGTTTTTATATGTAAACTGCTGACTTGTTATAAGGACGTCTTGCACTTTGTGGATATCCTTTTTAGTAGCTTGACGAATTGTAAGAGTATCCATCATATACACCTCTTTTGTAATAATGTGGCGTCGTTCTGTAATGTAATCGAATTTTCTTTGTCATTCTTCTGTAATGTTCAACAGATAAACTAGGTTTAGTTAAGCGCGGTTGGAATAGGTATCTGTTGATAAGAGTCGTAATGCTTATAAACAGATAGCAGAAAGACTCAAAGTTAAATAGTTAATGGCAGCTACCGGAATCACCAAGCGCAATGATGAACAAGGGGATGAGAAGTTGAAAAAATTTAGTATTGCATTTCTAACAGGTCTTTTCATATTTGGATTTGGCGTGAAAGAGAGCTATGCATCTTCGCCAAAATATACTGTAAAATCAGGTGATAACTTATATCGGATATCCTTACTCTATAACACTAGTGTATCAAACTTAAAAACTTGGAACAATTTAAGCGGTAATATCATTTTTCCAAATCAAACGTTAATCGTTGGAAATAAAATATCAAAAACGAAAACAGCATCAAAGCAAGTGAAGAAAGAATTGACAATGAAATCAACGGCCTACACAGCTTACTGTAATGGATGTATTGGCATTACAAAAACAGGAATTAACCTACGAAAAAATCCAAATCAAAAAGTCATCGCGGTCGATCCGAAAGTGATACCACTTGGCTCTAAGGTCTTTGTTGAAGGTTATGGCTATGCGGTCGCTGGAGATATCGGAAGTGCAATCAAAGGAAATACTATCGATGTATTTTTCCCGACGAAAAAAGAGGCTTTTCAATGGGGACGTAAAGAAGTGAAAGTACAAATACTAGATTGAATGAATATAAGCCGCTAATCTTAATGATTGGCGGTTTTTTGTATTAAGTTTTTTAGTAAAGGATTGTTATTATTGTCCTATGTTGATTTACGAATCAACATAAGTTAGACCTAATATTGGGGGAGGGAAATGACAAAAGTCGGTATGTGTTGCAAAGTATAAGACCTAAATTAAAAAATGTGATAAAAATATGATTTCATTCCAGTAATCGAAATGTTACAATTATTAAAAGCTAGAAATCTAGAGAAATGCAAGTTGAAATGAGAGTGGGGGAACGGATGGATAATCGAAGGAAAGTTATGATTGCGATTTTAATTATCGGGATTCCTTTGTTCATATGGATTCAATTTTTTGAAGTACCAAGCAAAGTGAAAATTGGGGAGGAGAAATTACAGCAAGATGCTATCACACATGAATTTGAAAAGGTGACCCAATTTGAATCACTGTATATGGGGGATGCATCGAATGTAATAAATTTATTGAATGAATTGCCACTCAATCAATATATAGGCACGATAGAACTTGATTCGGATGCCTTATCTCTTCTAGTGAATTATGATATTAATTCAACAGAAATTGAGCGCCAAGCACAACAAGGTATGATTTATAATTCAACGGCAATGTTTGCGCTTATAGAAAACTTACAACAGATCAATATGAAATTTAATGATAAAACGTATAATGTTTCAAGAGACCGGGTGGAAAAATGGTTTGGGACTACTTTAGTAGATTTTAAGGACCCTGAAGTGTTTAGAGAGAAAGTACAAAGTCAGCTGAATGAAGACCTCACAGCATGGTTTCTTGCATATACGGAAGAGGAGTGAGGAAAATAGAAATTGTTATTGTAACAGGTGCATCAAAAGGAATTGGTTTATCAGTATTAAAACAATTACAGGAAAAAGGGAAGAAAGTAATCGGGTTAGCGAGAACTATGCCAGCTAAAGCGAGGCATTTTGTAACGGTCGACCTTGCAGAAACAGAAAAGTTAGAAGGGGTTTTAACAGCGATTATTCGTGAGCATATTGTGGAAGCCACATCGTTTACTTTAATTAATAATGCGGGAACCGTAGAACCAATTGGATTAATCGGAACAGTAAATAGTGCAGAAGTATCCAATGCTATATCCATCAATCTAACTGCACCCATGATTTTATGTAATACGTTTATCCGGGAATTAGAAGCTTTTAGTGGCGCTAAAAAGATTATGAACATTTCTTCAGGGGCTGGACGGAAACCGTATGAAGGATGGGGCGCTTATTGTACGACAAAGGCGGGACTTGATCATTTTTCCCGCGTGATTGCTGTTGAGCAAGAGCGTGCTACTAATCCTGTGGAAATCGTGTCTATTGCACCGGGGATTATTGATACGGGCATGCAAGAGACGATTCGACATAGCAGTGAAGCGTCTTTTCCGTTACTAAATAGGTTTGTTGAGTATAAAGAACAAGGGTTGTTAAGTAGTGCAGAGGAGACGGCACGTAACTTAATCAGCTTTTTGGAAAAAGCTGATTTTAAAACAACTGGGCCAATTGCGGATATTCGTCATTACTAAGTAAATAAACGAGTCTTTCCTATATTACATTGGGAAAGACTCGTTTTTGTTTATCAGTTAATCTAGCATTCTCGGTTCTTCAAAATCACGTAATTTTTCAATCGCAAGTAAAAATGGCGGATTATTTAATTGATTGAGCAATTCGTATTTTGCGACGTGAACATCAGCTTGATGGAGTTTTGTGACATATTGAAGGAGTGCCTCTCGTTCTTCTTTTCCACCTTCGTGTCCATCATAAACAGCGATTGTAATCATCCCGTCCTTTTTCAAGAGACCAAGTAATTTATGAATTGCTTCGATTGTAGAATCAGGTTTTGTAATGATGGATAAATCGTCACTATACGGCAAGTAGCCTAAGTTAAACATCGCACCGCCAATCGGGGTCTGTATATATTTTTCAGCGTTCGCGTGACTGTCTAATACAAGTGTCACGCGTTCTGTTAGCTCTTGTAAACGTTCCGCTGTCGAATCAAGTGCCTGCCGCTGAATGTCAAAAGCAAAGACATGACCCTCTTCGCCAACGAGTTCTGCTAAAAACTTCGTGTCATTTCCATTTCCTGCTGTTGCATCAACAACTGTTTCGCCAGGCAACACAGTTTGTTCAATTAGCCTTTTTGAAAGTGGTAGGACACGGTGAAGTATAATTTGACTCAAAGTGTTTCAACTACTTTCTCATAATACTTTCCTTGCCAACTATTGCGGCGTATTAATTCTTGGTCGATGCCATTTAAAACTTCCCACTTTGTAACGCTCCACATCGGGCCAATCATTAATTCGATTGGGCCATCTCCGGTAATACGATGGATAATCATATGGGGCGGTAAAATTTCAAGTTGGTCAACTACAAGGCTAATGTATTCATCCTTTTCTAAAAAGCGTAGTTTTCCTTTTTCATATTGTTTAACCATTGGTGTACCCTTTAGTAAATGTAGGAGATGGATTTTAATGCCTTGTACATCTAGCTTTGCGACCTCACGTGCGGTTTCCATCATCATGTCATAATCTTCCCCGGGCATCCCGTTGATAATATGTGTGCAGACACGAATATTGTGCTTGCGAAGTTTATTAACGCCTTCTACATAGGTTGCATAATCATGGGCTCGATTCACAAGTTGAGCCGTTTTTTCATGGACTGTTTGAAGACCTAGCTCCACCCATAAATAAGTCCGCTCGTTTAACTCGGCTAAATACTCAACAACATCATCAGGCAAACAATCTGGACGTGTTGCAATAGAAAGTCCGATAACGCCTTCTTGAGCAAGGGCAGCCTCGAACTTTTCTTTTAAAACATGTAATGGGGCATGCGTATTTGTATAAGCTTGGAAATAGGCCATTGGTTTACCATCTTTCCATTTACGGTGCATCTTCGCTTTAATCTCGGAAAATTGCACGTCAATTGGGTCAACTCGATCTCCAGCGAAATCCCCAGAGCCAGCTACACTACAAAATGTACAGCCCCCGTACGCTACGGTGCCATCACGATTGGGACAATCGAACCCAGCATCTAGGGCAACTTTAAATACTTTAAAACCAAATTGATCTTTTAAATGACGTGACCATGTATAGTATCGTTTTCCTTCTGTCGGAAAAGGGAATTTATTATTATCCACTTTCTTCACTCCTCTACCATCAAAGTATAGCATGTTTGAGGATTAAATTACGATTGTGAACTAATGTAAATAGTGCTTGTTCATTTGGAAAGATAAGACTAAAATTTAATATATTATTTGATTGGAAAAGAGGGATGGAAATGCCGAGAGCAGTATGGCTATTAGTGATAGGGATGCTCGTCAATGTGACGGGAAATTCATTTCTATGGCCTTTAAACACAATATATATTCATGATTATTTAGGGAAATCGCTCACTGTAGCCGGATTTGTTCTTATGGCTAACCAAGGAGCAGGCGTTATTGGAAATTTACTAGGTGGTTTTTTATTCGACCGTATCGGCGGCTATAAATCCATTTTAGGAGGCATTGGGCTATCTATACTCGCCTTAATTTGTCTCGTGTTTTGGAATGATTGGCCGAGTTATGTTTGGTTTTTAATGGTATTAGGATTTAGCGGCGGAATCATTTTTCCGAGTATGTATGCGATGATTGGTTCCGTATGGCCAGACGGTGGACGAAAAGCGTTCAATACATTATATTTATCACAAAATGTCGGTGTTGCAATTGGTCCTTCTTTGGCGGGACTTGTTGCTTCAGTCAATATTCATTATATCTTTTCTGCGAACTTATTTTTCTATGTGATTTTCTTTTTATTTGCTTTTTTTGGTTATAAAAATATGGAAACAGCACCGGATTTACAGACGAATGTGTTAAAAGAACAGAAGGCAATTACAGACAAGGCACCATTCTATGCATTGCTTATTATTACAGGCGGATATTTACTTACTTGGATTATTTATTCGCAATGGTCAACTACAATTTCGACATTTGCTTTAGATCTCGGCGTTTCATTAAGACAATATAGTTTAATTTGGACGATAAATGGATTACTGATTGTTCTTGGACAACCGATTATTCGACCGATTATTAAACGGTTAGAACACAAAATTAAAACGCAGATGTTAATTGGAATATTTATCTTTATTATCTCATTTACAGTCGTTGCATATGCTGATTCATTTAAAATGTTTGTTGCTGCAATGGTGATTGTTACGTTTGGAGAAATGTTTGTCTGGCCTGCGATTCCAACAATTGCGAATCAGTTAGCACCACGGGGCAGGGAAGGTTTTTACCAAGGAATCGTGAATTCATCCGCGACAATTGGCCGAATGATAGGACCTGTAGCAGGTGGGATCTTGGTTGATATTTACGACATGAGGGTGATGATTTTCATTTTAACAGCGTTAATGAGTTTGGCGATTATTACAACGCTTGTATATGATAAGCCGATGAAGAAGACAGGGTATTCTATGAAAAGCGAATAAGTATTGGCTTAATAATGGTGATGAAATCAAAATGGGGTGGATATGTTGGATCGAATCTCAGTTTTCACATTAACAATATTTATTATTAGTATAGGCGCATTAATTTACATCTTAAATTCTAATTATATTCCTTCGTATATGTTAGGGTATGGTGTTCCCGTTTCAATCATTTCTGGGTTTGCTTTGGTCGCATTTGTTCTAGCTGTGAAAAAAAAGTGATTCACTTAGCAAGTAGATCTATAAAATCTACTTGCTTTTTTATTTGGGATCTAACTATTTTGCCAGAGGGAACGTTGCAAACTTTTCCAGTAGCGTTGCATACATTTCCGTAAACGTTTTAAACTTCTCCCAAAGTGTTGCGAACTTTCGCGAACGTTGCAAACTTTTCCAGGAGCGTTGCATACATTTCTGTAAACGTTTAGTACCTCTCCCAAAGCGTTGCGAACCTTCGCGGGCGTTGCAAACTTTTCCATAAACGTTTCGTACTTTCCCAAAAGCATTATGTACTATCCAAGGAAAGTTGCACTTTACTTGTGATAGATCAAAAAGAAAAGAGAAGCATTTTATCGAAAATGAGCACAATACGATAGGTTATTGAATATTTTCATCCGCTTGATTGCAAGATTGGGAGAATTTTGATTTAATGGAAGAGAGGGAATAAATTTACAGAAGGGGGAAGTAAGCATGAAACCTATTTATAGTTCAGCAAAGGAAGCGGTTGCAAATATAGAGAATGGCGCGACACTTATGGTTGGCGGGTTCGGACTTGTTGGGATTCCAGAGCAACTAATTTTGGCGCTAGTTGAAAAAGGTGTAAAAGATTTAACGATTATTTCGAATAACTGTGGTGTTGACGAGTGGGGGCTCGGACTTCTATTAAAAAATAAACAAATCAAGAAAATGATTGGATCATATGTTGGGGAAAATAAAGAGTTTGAACGTCAGGTGCTTTCGGGAGAAATTGAAGTTGAATTGACGCCGCAAGGTACACTAGCTGAAAGGATTCGCGCGGGAGGGGCGGGCATTCCGGCATTTTTCACTCCGGCAGGCGTTGGGACAACTGTTGCGGAAGGCAAGGAGGTACGGGAGTTTGACGGGAAAGAATATGTGCTGGAGAAAGCTTTGCATGCAGACTTTTCACTTGTGAAAGCGGAAAAAGCTGATAAGTTTGGAAACTTAATTTACAATAAAACGGCACAAAACTTCAATCCGATGATGGCCGCTGCTGGGAAAGTAACAATTGCAGAAGTGGAAGAGGTTGTAGAAACGGGTGATTTGGACCCTGCAACAATTCATACGCCAAGTATCTATGTGCAGGGGCTGCTGCAATCGAAAGCGGAAAAGCGCATTGAACGTTTAACGACACGATAAACGGAGGAAGGGGAATGGTGAATATGGGGAAAATTAATTATAGAGAACGAATTGCGAAGCGCGCAGAAAAGGAAATTGCTGATGGGGATTACGTAAACCTTGGTATCGGGATGCCAACGTTAGTCGCGAACTATATTTCTGATGATAAAACAGTTGTTTTACAATCAGAAAATGGATTGCTCGGAATTGGACCTTATCCTACAGAAGAAAATGTAGATCCTGATTTGATTAATGCAGGTAAAGAAACGGTTACTGCGATTCCAGGTTCTGCTTACTTTACAAGTGCTGAATCATTCGGAATGATTCGCGGCGGACATATTGACGTGGCGATTTTAGGTGGAATGGAAGTTTCCGAAAATGGAGACTTGGCGAACTGGATGATCCCTGGAAAGATGATTAAAGGAATGGGCGGTGCGATGGATCTCGTCCACGGTGCTAAGAAAATTATTGTCATTATGGATCATGTTGCAAAAGACGGCTCTGCTAAAATTAAAAAAGAATGTACACTCCCGCTTACTGGAAAAGGCGTTGTGCATAAAATTATTACAGAACGAGCTGCTATCGAAGTAACACCTCAAGGTTTGAAATTAAAAGAAGTATTTGAAGGATTTACTGTACAAGATGTAGTCAACTCGACTGAAGCGGAGTTAAATGTTGAAAATGTTGTCGAAAATGTTCAGTTGTAGTTGTTAAATTTCGTTTATTCGGGTAAAATAAGAGCAAATGTATATTGTTTGCTTTGAAGAGGAATAGTAATCTGTAACGAACACTTTCAGAGAGTCGGCGGTTGGTGGGAGTCGATAGTGGACAAATAGACGAACTCGCCTTAGAGCATGCATAAGTGAAATTTAGTAATTTATGCCGTTATCCGCGTTAAGGAGACAAGTTGGACGATTTATCGTCAATTTGGGTGGTATCGCGGGAGTTTGTAAAAAAATCTCGTCCCTTCTATTTTTTAGGGACGGGATTTTTTATTTTAAGGAGGAATTAATCACTAATGAGTTACAATCACGATCAAATCGAGAAGAAGTGGCAACAGTATTGGGAAGAAAATAAAACGTATAAAATGACGAATGATCCGTCGAAACCAAAATTCTATGCGCTTGATATGTTCCCGTATCCGTCTGGTGCTGGGCTACATGTTGGTCATCCACTTGGTTATATTGCGACAGATATTTTAAGTTCATTCAAACGGAAACAAGGGTATAACGTCCTTCATCCAATGGGCTGGGATGCTTTTGGTTTACCTGCTGAACAATATGCACTCGATACCGGTAATGACCCTGCTGAATTTACAGCGAAGAACATTGCAACATTTAAGCGTCAAATGAAGGACTTAGGCTTTTCATATGACTGGGATCGTGAAATTAATACAACCGATCCATCTTATTATAAATGGACACAATGGATTTTTATTCAATTGTATAAAAAAGGTTTGGCATATGTAGACGAAGTCGATGTAAACTGGTGCCCTGCTTTAGGTACGGTTCTTGCGAATGAAGAAATTATCGATGGACTATCTGAGCGTGGCGGACATCCAGTAGAACGTCGTCCAATGCGTCAGTGGGTACTTCGCATAACAGAGTATGCCGATAGACTTCTTGAGGATTTAGATGATCTTGATTGGCCTGAAAGTTTGAAAGATATGCAGCGTAATTGGATTGGGCGTTCTGAAGGTGCTGAATTAACATTTGAAATTGAAGGAACAGATAAAAGTTTCAAAGCATTTACAACGCGTCCAGATACAATCTTTGGTGCAACGTACGCGGTATTAGCACCTGAACATAAATTGGTCGCAGAAATTACGACAGAAGAGCAAAAAGAAGCAGTCGAAGCTTATTTGCAAGAAGTAAAACTAAAGAGCGATTTAGAACGTACGGATTTAGCGGATGAAAAGACAGGCGTATTTACAGGTGCTTATGCGATTAATCCGGCTAGTGGCGAAAAGATGCCAATTTGGATTGCTGACTATGTACTTGTGTCTTACGGGACAGGCGCAATTATGGCAGTTCCTGCACATGACGAGCGTGACTATGAGTTTGCAACGAAGTTTGATTTACCGATTGTTGAAGTCGTTGAAGGTGGAGAGATAACAAAAGAAGCGTATGTTGGAGATGGACCACATATTAATTCGGATTTCTTAAACGGACTTCAAAAAGAAGAAGCAATTGAAAAAGCAATTGCCTGGTTTGTAGAACAAGGTAAAGGTGAAAAGAAAATTTCTTACCGTTTACGTGACTGGCTATTTTCAAGACAACGTTATTGGGGAGAACCAATCCCGATTATTCATTGGGAAGATGGTACAATGACAGCGTTGGACGAGTCTGAGTTGCCGTTAGAGTTACCGAAAACATCCAATATTAAACCGAGTGGAACGGGTGAATCACCACTTGCCAATATCGACGACTGGGTAAATGTTGTTGATCCGAAGACTGGCATGAAAGGTCGCCGTGAAACGAATACAATGCCGCAATGGGCGGGAAGCTGCTGGTATTACTTACGTTATATCGATCCAAATAACGACGAAATGCTCATTGACCCAGAACTAGCGAAACGTTGGTTACCTGTTGACATTTATGTCGGGGGAGCAGAACACGCGGTTCTTCACTTATTGTACGCACGCTTCTGGCATAAAGTGCTATATGATATTGGCGTCGTTGAAACAAAAGAACCTTTCCAAAAGTTGTTTAACCAAGGTATGATTTTAGGTGAAGGTAACGAGAAAATGTCCAAGTCAATTGGAAATGTTATTAACCCTGATGATATCGTTCATTCACACGGTGCAGATACACTTCGCCTATACGAAATGTTCATGGGACCGCTTGACGCATCAAAAGCTTGGTCAACAAATGGACTTGACGGTGCAAGACGTTTCTTAGACCGTATTTGGCGCTTGTTTATGAATGAAGATGGCACACTTAGCGAGAAAATTAGTGGGGAGCCGGGCGGAGCACTTGAAAAAGTGTATCATCAGACGGTGAAAAAAGTAACGAATGATTATGAAGCAATGCACAATAATACAGCGATTTCTCAAATGATGGTATTCATTAATGAATGTTATAAAGCGGATCAAGTACCAACTGCTTATGCTGAAGGATTTGTGAAGTTAATTTCTCCGATTACACCGCATCTTGCGGAAGAGTTATGGGAGAAACTTGGCCATACGGATACAATTACGTATGAAGAGTGGCCAACTTATGATGAATCTAAATTAGTAGACGATACCGTAGAAATCGCTGTTCAAATTAACGGAAGAGTACGTGCACGTATTGAAGTTGCGAAAGACAGCACGAAAGAAGAACTCGAACAAATCGCGCTAGAAGACGAGAAAGTGAACGAGTTTTTAGCTGGAAAAGAAGTGAAGAAGATTATTGGTATTCCAGGGAGACTTGTGAATATCGTCGCACCATAATTGTAAAATGAAAAACGCGTATCCAATGAAGGATACGCGTTTTTTTGCGTGATGATTAGACAAAAAGCGTGGCATAATGACCGGCGCTCATCCCTGCAATTCTACCTGTGACAAGTGCGGATGTAATATTATAGCCTCCTGTATAGCCATGGACATCTAAGATTTCGCCGCAAAAATAGAGACCGTCTTTCTTTTTGGAAGCCATTGTTTTTGGAACGATTTCTTTGGTTGAAACGCCACCTCCTGTTACGAAGGCCCTTTCGATAGGTTGCGTGCCATTCACTTCCAACGTAAAGGATTTAAGTAAATGAGCGAGTGCCCGTAACTTTTCAGCAGATAAGGTGGCGCCAGTTTCAGTTGGGTCAATCGTCGCTCGCTCTAATAAAAAATGTAGCCATTTCTCAGGCACAATGCCTTTTAAAGAATTATTCACTTGTTTTTTAGCATCTTCCTTAACCGTTCTGTTGATTAGCTGGAATACTTCTTCTTCGTTTTGTGAAGGAAGTGTATCGATATTCATTGTTACTGGTTTGTTGCCGTTTTTCATCCGTTCTTTGACGACAAATTGACTGCATCGCAAAATTGCGGGACCACTTAATCCGAAGTGAGTGAAAAGCATATCCATCGTATGCGTAACGAGTGTTTTTCCTTTCGCGTTTAAAACGGATACGGCCGCATCTCGAAGTGCAAGCCCTTGAAGCTCTTTGGAAATGATAAATGGTTCACTTGATAGTAAAGGAACTTCAGTCGGATACAGCGTTGTAATTGTGTGACCTGCCCGTTCCGCCCAAGGATATCCATCCCCAGTGCTCCCAGTTTGCGGGACTGCTTTTCCACCAACTGCTAAAACAACCGCATGGGCACGAATTTCTTCGCCATTATCGAGACGAACACCGAGAATCTTTTCGTCATCCATTAACAATTTTGCAACTTTTGTTTCTAATTTTAAGTCTACATTGAGTCGTTTCATTTCTTCTAATAATGCATTCACAACATCTTTTGCTTTATTTGAAACCGGAAACATCCTTCCATGATCCTCTTCTTTAAGGGGAACACCTAAGTTTTCAAAGAAATGAATAATATCTTCATTATTAAATACGGAAAACGGACCATATAAAAAACGACCATTTCCCGGGATATTCTTAATAATCTCTTCTTGAGGAAGACGATTTGTTACGTTACAGCGGCCTCCACCAGAAATCGCCAGTTTATTTCCTGGTTTTTTCCCTTTTTCAAGGAGCAGTACTTTGCTTCCGTTTTCTGCAGCCGCAATGGAAGCCATCAAACCAGACGGGCCTGCACCAATAATAATTACGTCATACATTAAATTGAACCACACTTTCGTAGAATGTTGTATAATATATAGTTTGAGTAGATTTCATATATTTATAAAACAAGAATTTTTCATTGCGTTAGGAAGCATAGACTTTTTCATTAAGCTTGTCGCACCAAAGCGCTTCCTTTGGCATGTCTTATTATACATCATTCAATGTTAATGATTGTGTAATGTGGTCGTCAAGGGTAAACTATTAGATAGATTTTAGAGAATGGAAGGATTAATTATGTCGTCAAAACTTCTTAAAGGTACCGCCATTTTAACGATTGGGCTGTTTCTTTCGAAAGCGCTCGGTCTATTTTACCTCATTCCTTTTTATGCAATTGTTGGGGAAGAAAATATTGGATTATACCAATATGCTTATATCCCTTATAACATTGCTTTGTCTATTGCGATTTCCGGTGCGCCGCTCGCGATTTCTAAATTCGTGTCAAAATACAATGCCCTCGGCGATTATGCGACGGGTCGTAAAATATTAAGAGGTAGTATGGGCATCATGATCCTTTCGGGGATTGTATCTTTTTTAATATTATTCTTTTTGGCTGAGCCAATTGCCCATCTTGTTCGTACAGATGATGAGCAGATTTTCACAGTTGAAGAAATTGCCAGTGTGATTCGTTGGGTCAGTTATGCACTTCTTGTTGTTCCGATGATGAGCATTGTTCGCGGATTTTTGCAAGGTTATAATAAAATGGAGCCGACCGCCGTTTCTCAACTGGTCGAGCAAATTGTCCGTATTGCGGTTGTCTTAATAGGTGGATTTATCGTCGTGAATTTCTTACATGAATCCCCTAAAGTGGCCGTGAATTTTGCGGTTTTTGCTGCAGCGATTGGTGCGATTGCTAGTCTCGGGGTATTGTATTTTTATTGGAGAAAATATAAACCAGAATTTGATTATTTATTAGCGAAAAGTCCACCAGCGAGTGACGTAACGATTAAAGATATGTATGCAGAAGTTTTCACGTATATTATTCCTTTTGTATTAGTCGGTGTAATCAATCCACTTTACCAATTTGTAGATATGATTACATTTAACAGTGCGATGAAATCAATTGGGCTTGCAGCAGTATCTGATACTTATTTAGGTATGTTAAACCTTTTGACACATAAATTTGTTATGATTCCCGTAATGGTTGCGACTGGCTTCTCCATGGCATTAATCCCGGTAATTACAGCAGATTATACGAAGAAAAACCAAATCGGAATTACTCGTTCATTGGACCAAACGTACCAAATTATGATGTATTTAACAGTTCCAATGGTCATTGGATTGGCTGTACTATCTGATGAGTTATATCAGCTTTTATACAGCAAAAGCGATGTCGGGGCCGCAATACTCGCGAGTTATGCGCCCGTTGCCATTCTCTTTGGATTATACACGGTAACTGCCGCTATTTTACAGGGAATTGACCGCCATAAGTGGATTGTATTTACGTCTTTATTCGGCTTATTATTAAAATTAATGTTAAACATTCCTTTGATAAAATTATTTGAAACGAATGGGGCAATCATTGCGACGGCGATTGGCTATTCAGTTGCAGTTGGCCTAAACATATTTATTATTACAAAGACGCTTCACTATCATTCAAAATTGGTGTTTAGAAGATTAATTCTCATCGGGATTTTGAATGTCGTCATGTTTATCGCTGTTTTCTTTACATTAAAAGGATTAAATGCGGTAAACCCCGTAGACGGCAAGATGCAGGCATTGTTATATATCCTCATTTGTGCGGGGGTAGGCGTGATCGTTTACGGATATTTATCACTCAAAACAGGTTTGGCACAAAAGCTTTTCGGTGAACGATTAACAAGAATTACAAATAAACTCGGATTGTAGGTGGTGATTGCATTGCGGTTAGATAAATTATTAGCAAATATGGGGTTTGGATCACGAAAAGAAGTGAAGCAGTTATTGAAAAATGGTGCAGTTCGTGTCAATGATCAAGTGGCAAAAAAGCCAAATATTCATATTGATACAACTGAAGATATTGTCACTTGTTATGGGGAACCTGTCATTTATCGAGAGTTTATCTATTTAATGATGAATAAAAAGCAAGGTGTACTTTCAGCAACGGAAGATTTGAGAGAGAAAACAGTAATTGATTTACTCAGCGATGAACATCGACATTTCAGCCCTTTTCCGGTTGGACGCTTAGATAAAGATACTGAAGGGTTTTTATTAATCTCAAACAATGGAAAGTTAGCGCACAATTTATTGTCACCCAGAAAAAATGTACCGAAAACGTATTATGCACACGTAGCAGGCATTGTGACTGAAGAGGATATTCAAGCTTTTTCAGACGGCGTGACATTAGATGATGGCTATGAAACAAAACCAGGCGAATTAAAAATATTAAAATCAGATACAGTATCAGAAATTGAACTGACGATTACGGAAGGTAAATTTCATCAAGTGAAGCGGATGTTTGAAGCGGTTGATAAAAAGGTTGTTTATTTAAAAAGGCTTTCAATGGGCCCTTTACAATTAGATGAAACGATTCCGTTAGGTAGTTATCGCGAATTAACAGCAGAGGAACTTCATTTGCTTGAGGATATTGCAGAAGAATAAAACAAGGCTGAATCTCAATAGTAGATTCAGCCTTGTTTTCATATAGGTAAACAAAATTGTTAAACTATGAAATAACTTTCTTTGATGTCGTTGTCCATTTACCGCGCACGGGGCTTGTAACAAGTTCGTTGTATACTAAAACGTTTAAGTCCCTCTGTGCCGTGCGAGGAGTGATGTCAAATTCGTCGACTACATTTTGTGTCGTTACTGTGCCATTGTCAAGGATGTACATGTAGACGTCTTTAATGCGGGTAAGCATACGTTCTGTAGCTTCTTTCAACTGTTAAATCACTCCTTTATCATCATATTTCCAAAGCGAAAAGCATGAGACTAGTGAATGGTCTGTTAAACATGTTGAAATTTTTAAGAGCCGCACATCCTTCCTATGAATAGCAAGTACTCCTTTTGAAAGTCAACTGACATTTTGACTCTATTTTATTATAATAAATTTTGAGTGAAAATTCAATACATAGAGAAGGAAAATCTATGTACCTCTTTCTTTTATGTAAAAAACGTGGGAGAATAAGAAATATAGTTTTGATAAAAAACGATAAATTAATTCTTTTGGGTACCTAATGAGAGGAGTATTGAAATGACATTCTATTTTATTGACGGACAATTTACGAAGCAAGACGAAATAAAGATTTCAATTGATGATCGTGGGTATTATTTTGGAGATGGTGTTTATGAAGTCATCAAAGTGTATGGCGGTGAATTATTTACGGCTGAAGAACATATTAGTCGTTTGACTAAAAGTGCCGCTAAAATTAACTTAACGATGCCTTATTCTGAAGACCAATTAATTGGCGTAGCACGTGAATTAATTGACAGAAATAATTTACTCGATGGGCATGTATATATGCAAGTGACAAGAGGTGCCGCGGTAAGACAACATCATTTCCCTGTACCTGCTGTTCCTGCAGTTGTAACAGCATATACAATGGAAGGCAGTAGACCAAAAGAAAATATGAAAAGCGGCGTGGCAGTGAAATCGGTTGAAGATATCCGCTGGCTACGTTGTGATATTAAAAGTTTAAACTTACTTGGGAGTGTATTGGCGAAAGAAGAGGCAAAAGCTGCTGGATGTGAAGAAGCGATTCTACATCGTGATGGCATCGTTACAGAAGGTTCTTCGACGAATATGTTTGGCGTGAAAGACGGCGTTGTAAGGACACATCCTGTTTCGAATTTAATATTGGAAGGCATTACAAGGCAAGTTGTTCTTCAGCTTTGCGATGAATTAAATATCCCTGTAGAGGAAAAAGCATTTACATTAGCGGAAGCTTTTGAGATGGATGAAGTCTTTTATACGTCAACAACAGCAGAAGTGATGCCAGTCATTACGATAGATGGGCAAACAATTGGCGATGGTCAAAGAGGGAACATTACAAAAAAGCTACAGAAAGCTTTTGCGACAAAAATCCCGTCACTTTGTAAACAGTAACCATCGCTCGCAAAGGATGAAAAAGATCGGAGTTGATGAATATGGCACAACTCGTCAAGTTACTAGACTATGTTTCTAGATATGAAAATGACTTAACGCGTTATCCAACCCAATTTCTCCGACTCAAACAGTATCAATGGAACCGGATGAAGATTCAGTGGGAAACAGGTGCAGAACATACGTTATTTGAGTCTGAAAATGATCAAGAGGTAGATGAGGAAGAGAAAAATCGTAAAAGTTTATTCTCTTCATTTTTTAGGCTTTTTAAAGGAAGTAAAGAGGAAGAGCGTGAAGCGGATGAAAAGAAAATAATCGAAGAGGACGAAAGCTTTGATTTTAATCCGAACGTGATTTATCAACCTGGATCGATTGAGCAACTACGTCAGCTTTATTTGGATCAGCTTTTTCACTTTCAAATAAAATGGGCGAGTTCCACGTTAATGGACAAGTCGCGTGTGGCACCAAAATATATGAGAGATTCGTTATTACGCTCATTTCTTCAAGATTTACCGGACAGTTATTTACTGTTTTACGAACCAATCATTAAGCTTCAAAAAGCGCCTGTGGAATTAGATATCATCCTAATTACGCCCGTTGAATGCATGTGTATAACAGTGTTAGAAGAAGAAGACGTTGCTGCATTTTCTGGGGATGGCAGTCGTTTTTGGACAAAAAGACATGGGAAGGAAGAAGTGAAAGTGTTAAATCCACTTCTTTCGTTAAATCGGATGACTAAAATTATTTCTCAGCTTTTTAAAGAGCGAGATATAGATTTTCCGATTAAAAAGTATTTGATTTCAAGGAATGGGTACATTGATTATCCAATAGGCGGCTTTGATTTAGAGGTCATTGATAGACGCTATTATGAAGAGTGGTTCGATTCGATTGGCAAACTTTCAACACCTTTGAAATATACTCAGTTTCGAGCGGCTCAAGCCATTTTAGATGTAGGGCAAACAACAGCAATCAGTCGTTTATTAATTGAAGAAGATGATGCGGAATAGAAAAAGTAAAAGGGGAGTTTGGAAATGGATCAATTTACATTTCACGACATGACATTAACATGGTTGGATGGGGGTCTAAACTACTTAGACGGGGGGACAATGTTTGGGCCAGTTCCGAAGATTCTATGGTCTAAGAGATATGATGTTAACGAGAGTAATTTAATTGAATTAACAGCCCATCCAATCTTGATAAGATATCAAAACAAAAACATTTTAATTGATACGGGCCTTGGTAACGACAAACTAAGCGATAAAATGAAACGGAATTTAGGTATAGTTGAAGAGTCGAGTGTGGCGAAAGAATTAAATGAACTCGGACTACAACCTGAAGATATCGATATCATTTTAATGACGCATATGCACAATGACCATGCGGCAGGATTGACAAAATGGCAAGGACAAGAGCTTGTTTCTGTTTTTCAAAATGCTGAAATTTTCACATCGCAAGTAGAGTGGGATGAAATGCGCGAACCAAATATCCGCTCTAAAAATACGTATTGGAAAGAAAATTGGGAGCCGATTCAACATCAAGTGAAGCCGTTTCAAAAACGAATTACAATTATGCCAGGTATCGAAATGGTTCATACAGGTGGGCATAGTAATGGGCATAGTATTATAAAATTAACACAAAATGATGAAACGATTTTACATATGGGAGATTTGATGCCGACTCACGCGCATAGTAACCCTTTATGGGTGCTTGCATATGACGACTATCCTATGGACTCAATCGCAGCGAAAGAAAAACTGATGGAAGAAGGATTGAAAGGAAACTATTGGTATAGTTTTTACCACGATGCAGTTTATCGGCTTGTGAAATGGGACGAGACAGGAAAGAATATTGTAGGGGCTGTGGAACGCTCAAATTATTCTCATGAAAAGGATCGTTAACGGTTTGTTACACAACACGAGCCAACAAAAAAACAAGTGAGGGAATCATTAATGATTCCTTCACTTGTTTTTGTTTGGCTGTATTTATAAAATTTACAGTTTCATAAGCACGACAACAGTTCCTGTTTTCGCATTTGCTGCAAACTCGAATTGTTCTAGGTCACCATTTTGAATACGTGAAATTCCACCTCGATAAACGTCCATTGTAATCATATTATTTTCAAATGGTTCGGTTTTCATAACAATCCATGAGCCATCGATTGGGCCTTCTTTTTTAAACTCGTCTTTAATATTGTTTAATACAGAATCCGCTGAAATATATGGATTAGCACGATCTATCGCTTCTTTTACTACAATTCCAACTGCTACACCTGTGAGAATACCAGCAAGAAAATCTTTTAGCTTCAAAATCAAAACCTCCTATGTAGTCTTTTTCATAGTGTACCACAAAAATAACATTGTCTGATAGTTGAGTGAAAGAAAAGTACTTCGATTTACAAAATAAGATGGAAACTTTCAGAATAATCGTTTACACTAATAAAGGTAAATGAATCATTTGGGAGGCCGTATTCGTGAAAAAAGAAACATTAGATATGTTTAAAACATTAACAGAATTACCGGGTGCACCTGGTAATGAGCATGCAGTTCGCAATTATATGCGCGGTGAGTTAGGAAAGTATGCCGATGAAGTGGTTCAAGATAATCTTGGTGGCATTTTTGGTGTTAAAAAAGGACTAGAAGACGGCCCACGAATTTTAGTTGCTGGTCATATGGATGAGGTAGGTTTTATGGTAACTTCCATCACTGAGAATGGGATGATCCGTTTTCAGCCATTAGGCGGTTGGTGGAGTCAGGTTTTATTAGCACAACGTGTTGAAATTATTACTAACAATGGTCCGGTTATTGGTGTCATCGGATCTATTCCACCTCACTTATTGAGTGATGAAGTGAGAAATAAGCCGATGGATATAAAAAATATGTTGATTGACATTGGCGCAGATGATAGAGAGGATGCGATGAAAATTGGCATCCGTCCGGGACAACAAATTGTACCCGTATGCCCATTCACTCCAATGGCGAATGATAAAAAGATTTTAGCGAAAGCTTGGGACAATCGTTATGGGTGTGGCTTGTCCATTGAGCTATTAAAAGAAGTACATGGACAAACGCTACCGAACACATTATATTCGGGGGCTAATGTTATGGAAGAAGTTGGTCTCCGCGGTGCGCAAGCTTCTGCAACAATGATTGATCCAGACTTGTTTTTCGCGCTTGATGCAAGCCCTGCTAATGATGCATCAGGAGATAAAAATGAATTTGGACAACTTGGGAAGGGAACTCTTCTACGTATTATGGACCGTACGATGGTCACTCATCGAGGCATGCGTGAGTTTATTTTGGATACAGCCGAAACAAATAATATTCCCTATCAATATTTTGTGTCACAAGGCGGGACAGATGCGGGACGTGTGCATACTGCAAATGAAGGCGTGCCAAGCGCAGTCATCGGTATTTGTTCACGTTATATTCACACAGCTGCTTCGATCATTCATACAGATGATTATGCTGCCGCAAAAGAATTACTCGTGAAGCTCGTTCAATCATGTGATAAAACAACTGTTGAAACAATCAAACGAAACGTCTAATTTGAAGTCGTCCTTTCGCAAATAGGAAGGACGACTTTTTTATTCAGCAAGCGGTGCCAATGTATAGAGTTTTGGGCGCGACGAAATTAGATTGTGCTCTATATGTCTTTTAGGGCTATAACGTCAGGAGTGATAAGATGGATTTTATAATAGGCTCAACGAATCAAGCAAAAGTACAAGCTACTAAAAATGTTATTTGGCACTACTTTCCCAATGCGAAAATAACAGCGGTAGAAGCAAGTTCAGGTGTTGATGCCCAGCCATTTGGCGATGAAGAAACAATCACGGGGGCGATAAACCGAGCGCGACAAGTGTATTCGAATGAACAAAATGTCATTGGTATAGGGTTGGAGGGCGGAGTACGTTTGTTAGGGGGGGCAATGTATATTTGTAATTGGGGGGCACTCGTTTTACCTAATGAACACGTGATTACTGCTGGTGGTGCACAAATTCCACTACCTTCCGAAGTGGCCAATGAGATTCATCAAGGTAAGGAATTGGGTCCTGTAATCGACAGTTACTTTCGAGCAAAAGGTCTAAGACAAAAAGAAGGGGCCATGGGTATGTTTACAGCCGGAGCTGTTACAAGGATTGATTTATTTGCACACATTCTGCACTTATTAATCGGACAACTTCAATACCATTTTGAAAATGGCACTGACGGAAACTAAGTAGAATATCAACGATTGTGATAGTAAAAGTACACAACGGTTGCAACTGCCGGGTAACATCTTTAAAATAGAGAAAGAGTTTTAAGTCGGAAGAATTAATGACAGTGCTATGCTGGCAATCAATCATCATGATTGGAGGAAAAATCGAATGTTCCAAACGTGGAAATATATATTCCTCGTATCGGTTGTGGTCTTTTTACTCACGGCTTGTGGTAAATCACTAGAAGACTATGCGAGTGAAGGTATAAAAGCGGCGAGGGAAGCTTTTCATGCGGATAATAAAGAGCAAACGGAAGAAATTGATGGAACTAAACTATATAAACCAGTAGGATTTACGATTAGTGACGATTCAGATGCGCAAAATATCGTATTTAATAAAGGGAAAGAAACTTTTATTTTATTTGTTAATCCAAATGAAACAAAGGAAAGCGATCTTTTCTATGAATTGTTACACGCCAATGAAGAGGCGAATATTGTTGCTGAGGAAAAGTTTAGTGATGGAGATACATTTGGTTTTGCTGCGATAGTAAATCATGAGGATGGTACGATTGAATTAATTGCAAGTGTCGGCGGCGCAAAAATGTCAACACTCACAAATGAAAAGAATGTCGTTCGAAATTTAGAGACGATGATGCAAATTGTTCGTTCGATTCACTAAATGAAGGATAATATTAGAAGATAACGGACGGTCGCCTAAACAACCAGAGTGGTGGCCGTTCATTTTTATGAATAAAGGAGTCGGGACAGTGAAATCTAAAGAACTTGTAGAACTACTTAAGAAACGCTTACCAAACGAAGATTATGAATGGCAATACGATGAAAAAACAGACAAATTAAGATTAGAGCATACCGGTCTAAATAAAGGAATGGAAATATCACTTCCTGAAATCATCCGGAAATATAATCAGAAAAAAGAAGTGGCGATAGATGAAGTGGTATATACGATTGACGCAACATTTAGAGCGATGGAAATAGAGAAAATGAAAGGTTTTAAAGGCCAGAGCACAATTTATCCGGTGATTCGTTCCGCTTCATTTCCAGAACAGACTTCTGCAGGTCAGCGATTTGTTATGAAAGATCATACAGCCGAAACGCGGATTTACTATGCATTAGACTTAGGTGAGACGTATCGCCTGATTGACGAGAGTATGATCGAAGAACTAGGGAAGTCAACTGAAGAAATTAGCGAAATTGCTTTGTTCAATGTACGCAGTTTATCGACTAAAATGAAAAAAGATGAAGTTGCTGGGAATGTGTTCTACTTTGTAAACAATAACGATGGCTACGACGCTAGCCGCATATTAAATCGTGCTTTCCTAGCAAATATGGAAACGAAAATTGAAGGGGACATGACGGTTTCGGTTCCACATCAAGATGTATTAATCATCGGTGACATTCGTAACAAAACAGGGTATGATGTGTTAGCACAAATGACGATGCAGTTCTTTACGAATGGGACTGTTCCAGTGACGTCGTTGTCCTTCGTTTACGAGGAAGGGCATTTAGAACCAATATTTATTATGGCTAAAAATCGTGTTGCACGAAAGAAAGGAAAAGAATGAAATGAATTTATTTTATAATGCGAACGGTGTAGGGGATGTACTTCTTGTTCAGTTGACAACAAATAATCCGGAGAATGTAAACTTTACCACTCATAATGATGTTGTCCTCATTCAAAATGCGGAAACGAATGAGGTTGTTGGTTTCAATTTATTCAAGGCAACTTCTTATGTGGAAGTAGAAGGTAATGGACAAATTGAATTAACAGAAGAAATTGTTGAAAAAATACAGCAGGCCTTAACTAAAAATGGGGCTGAGTTAGTGCTAGATGTAGATCTCTCGCCTAAATTTGTGATTGGGCATGTTGTGCGAAAAGAAAAACATCCAAATGCTGATAAATTAAGTGTGTGTACAGTAGATGTAGGGAATGAGCAATTGCAAATTGTTTGTGGTGCAGCAAACGTTGCGGAAGACCAAAAAGTCGTTGTTGCAAAAGTTGGTGCAGTTATGCCATCAGGAATGATTATTCGAGATGCTGAATTACGTGGTGTTCCATCTTCAGGGATGATTTGCTCAGCTTCCGAATTAGCAATCCCAAATGCTGAGGAAAATGTAGGGATTCTCGTATTAGACGATAGTGCGATTGTAGGCGAAGCGTTTCGTTCATAAGAGCTGTCAGGCCTCAGAAAAGCAGGTAAAGAAGTTTTCTTCTTCACCTGTTTTTTGATGATTTACTAAAAAAAGAATCAGTTTATTTAAATGACTGGATCGAATTCTAATGCTATATCTCTAGTTTAAAATTACTCTAGCTATGCTTTTTCTATGAGTAAAGAAATAGATAGGCTGGTACGTTCCTCTTATTTTAGGATATAATTTGATTTCAATGTTCATAAACTGCTAAAATAGACTAATCGACATGGAAAGAGTGATTATGTTGAAATGGTTTAAAACGTTGACAAATCGCCTATTTGGCGAAGAAGTTGAAGAAAAACAGTATGTAGAAAAAATGGATGAACAAAATAAAAACGAGAACAATCCAAACGAACAAAAGGCAAGGCCTGCATTCCGCTTCCCTATTATTACGGATGCAGAAATTTACGGTTGGGATGAAGACGATATGGATGATTATCCAAGACAAGTCGAACCGTCCTCCCCCAGTCAGGAACTAGATGACTATGAACCTATTCCTCTATATAAAAATGAGAGATGGCCATCCCAGAATGTCCAAGTAAACGTACATAGAGCTAGTGAGTCACCAAGGGAAGAATTGATTCAAAAAGAAGTAGTTTCGGAACAGGCGGAAAGCAATTCTAGCGTAACAACCGATTATGCTAGCAGAAGGAAAACATCGGACCGTTTTGTGCCGTCAAAGGTCCCTTCTCCGATATACGGTTTTTCTCCTCCAAAGGAGCAAAAACAAAACGAAAATGAGATACCTAGATTTACACTTCACCAAGAGCAAAATATGCAGGTGAAAGAATCGAAAGAAGAAGTTTTTCAGGTTAATAAAACTGAGGAAAAAGGGACATCTCAAGAAACTACTCAGTTGGATGTATTGGAAGAGGAGCGGGAAGGTCCTCATGTAAATGTTAAGACAGATTTTGAGGCCGCTGAAGCATATGAGGAGAACGTGCAATTGTGTCAGGATCGAGAACAAGAAGATTCACCTGAAAATGCAATTCAATCGAATCCAGAAGAGTCAATTCAAGACGAGCCTATTAATCAACAAAAAGACTTAGAATTAACTCACGAAGATGAAACGCTAGAAAAACTACATGAGATAGAAGTACATCAAGAAGTGATTGCTTCCAATCAAGCTGAATCGGAAAATTTCCAAGAGAATGTAGTTTCACCTCCGGTAGAAGCAGAGACAGTTGTGGAAGAACAGGAATCGGTGCAAATCAATGATAAAGTATTACCGGAAGCGCAAGAGTTAACGGAAGCTGAATCTGAAATTGAAGAACCTCTTCAAGAAAGCTTAGACAACAAGACAATGACAGAACAGACGAACGAAAGCGCCGCGACAGTTGAAGCGGAACCAGCGGCTGAGCAGAAAAGAGAAAGAATCGTTCCTTTTAACGTCTTAATGCTAAAATCAGATAAAGAGAAATTAGAGGCGAAGAAAAAAGAAGCACAAAAAGCAATAACAGTGCAACCGAGTGAGCAGGTAATTAAACCGGTCGAGAAAACAGAAGTAGTCATCGAAGACAAAGTGGCAGAAACTCCGGATTTTGAACATTATGTATTTCCGTCCATCGATAATTTGGTACCGCCAGAATCGCAAATTGAAGATACGGAATGGTTAACTTCTCAATCCGAAAAATTAGAAGAGTCCTTGTCTCATTTTGGCGTGCAAGCAAATGTCATAGACGCTGTGCAGGGACCTACTGTTACACGATTCGAATTAACAGTCGGTCAAGGAACAAAAGTAAGTCGTGTTCGAAACTTAACAGATGATTTAAAACTAACACTAGCTGCAAGAGATATTCGAATCCAAGCGCCAATTCCGGGGAAAAGTTCAATCGGCATAGAAATCCCAAATCGGAATGCGCGGGCTGTTCGGATTTCAGAAGTGATTCAAACGGACTCATTTAGGGATTCTGAATCTCCGCTAGAGGCTGTCTTAGGGTTAGGACTGACTGGAGAACCAGTCACATTGGATCTTAGAACAATGCCCCATGGGTTGATTGCCGGAGCGACAGGTTCTGGTAAATCTGTTTGTATCAATTCGATATTAATCAGTTTACTGTATAAGGCTTCACCTGCTGATTTGAAAATGATGTTAATCGACCCGAAAATGGTTGAATTAGCGCCATTTAACGGAATTCCGCATTTAATTAGCCCAGTGATTACAGATGTTAAAGCTGCAACTGCTGCATTAAAATGGGCTGTCGCTGAAATGGAGCGCCGCTATGAACTATTAGCGCATGCGGGTGTCAGAGATATTGAGCGATATAATAAGCAAGTATTAGACAATAGGCAGTTTTCATTAAAGATGCCTTATTTATTAATCGTTATTGACGAACTTGCTGATTTAATGATGATGGCACCAAGCGATGTTGAAGTATCAATTAGTCGAATTGCACAGAAAGCGCGCGCTTGTGGTATCCATTTAATTATTGCAACACAACGTCCATCAGTTGATGTCATTACGGGGATTATCAAAGCAAATATTCCAACTCGAATTGCTTTTTCAGTTTCTTCACAAGTCGATTCGCGTACAATGATTGACACGAATGGAGCTGAAAGATTGCTTGGAAGAGGGGATATGTTGTATGTAGGAAATGGTGAGTCATCGCCTGTGCGCCTACAAGGGACATTTGTCACGGATGACGAAATTGAACGTATAATAGAACATGTTCAAAACGAAGCATCTCCGACTTATTTGTTTGGGCAAGATGAATTGTTGAAAAGTGCAGTAGATGAAGAGGAAGATCCACTGTTTGTGGAAGCTTGTCAGTTTATTTACGAACAAGATAGTGCATCCACTTCTATGTTGCAAAGAAATTTTAGCATCGGTTACAATCGCGCGGCTAAATTAATGGACCGGCTAGAAAAGCTAGGTTTTATATCTCCACAACAAGGTAGTCGAGCACGAGATGTTTACTTAACAGAAAGCGATTTAAATGAACTTAAAGAGACTGTTCTATAGATATAAAAATGCATAATTGAAAAGAAAATTGGAAATAGATAGATGAGGATAAGGGATGCCAAGAAGGTCCCGGGAGGTTGCAATATGACATTGTTTCATTTTACAGGAATTAAAGGATCTGGGATGAGTTCGCTTGCGCAGATTTTACATGATTCCAACTACGAAGTACAAGGTTCGGATGTAGGAAAGCATTTTTTTACCGAAGATCCGTTACGTGAAAGAGGAATTCTGATTTTTCCTTTCAGTGCGGAGAATATAAAAAAAGGAATGGTCGTCATTGCGGGAAATGCTTTTCCAGATGATCATCCTGAAATTGTAAAAGCGAAAGAATTGGGCGTAGAAGTTGTCCGTTACCATGAATTTTTGGGGAAATATATGGAAAGATTTATTTCCATCGGAGTTACAGGTTCTCATGGAAAGACATCAACAACAGGGCTTCTGGCCCACGTGATATCTGGTTATGCGCCGACTTCCTATCTTATTGGAGATGGGACTGGAAAAGGTGTTCAGGATAGTGAGTATTTCGCATTTGAGGCTTGTGAATATAAGAGACATTTTCTTGCATATGACCCAGATTATGCGATTATGACAAATATTGATTTTGATCATCCTGACTATTTCAAGGATTTAAATGATGTTTTGAATGCATTTGGTGAAATGGCATTGCGCGTGAAAAAAGGGTTAATCGCATGTGGGGATGATCCTCATTTGCAGGAGATTCAAGCGAATGTACCAGTTGTCTATTATGGATTTGAAGAATCCAATGATTTTGCTGCCAAAAACATTCAAAAGACATCAACAGGATCAACATTTGATGTTTATGTTAGAAATGAATATTACTTTACATTTACGATCCCTTTAACGGGCGACCATGCGATTTTAAATGCATTAGGGGTCATTGCACTTTGTCATTATGAAGGAATTCCAGCGACACTCGTTCAAGAACGACTGTCTAGTTTCCATGGCGTAAAACGTAGATTTTCTGTTGAGGAATGTAAGGGCCATATTATTATCGATGATTACGCACATCATCCTACTGAGATTAAGGCTACGTTACAGTCAGCAAAACAAAAGTATCCAGATAAGGATATTATTGCGGTATTTCAACCGCACACATTTACAAGGACAGCCGCATTACTGGATGAGTTTGCAAAAAGTTTATCTGAAGCGGATTATGTTTATTTATGTGATATTTTTAGTTCTGCCAGGGAGAAAGAAGGTAGTTTGACAATTGAGGAATTGATTGCGAGAGTTCCTGATGCGCAGTATTTAGCACTTGAAAATACGGCGCAATTAAAAGAGCATGGCAAGTCGGTCTACTTGTTTATGGGTGCGGGAGATATTCAAAAGTATTTAAATGATTTCAAGCTGCATATTCATAAAAACGAAACTGCTTCCTGAACTGTCAAACACAACTTTAATAAGCGGTGAACGAGACGGGTAGCTATATTTTTAGCGCTCGTCTTTTTTGTCGTTTTAATGCTGGGGAAAATATTTTGTATTGAAAAGAAGGATTTTTGTGTTCGATGTCGAAGTTGTTTATTAAGCTTTAGCGTAACGTTTAAATTTTCTCTAAATAGGGAATACCAATGTTATGGATATAATAAGTAAAAGACTGTTATATGAAACTGCATCTTTTTAGCTATTCATTTATTACAAAACAAAAGTGAGGAGATTAGACGATGAGTGAAATCAATACAAAAAAGCCAAGTTACAATGAAGAACGTTTCAATCATGAATACGATTCAGAAAACAACCATTATGAAAATGTGACAGGTGAACCAACGTATCTGCCGAGTCAATATTCACAAAGAGGCTATACTGACACTTTTTATAATGAGCAAGAGGATACGGGTGCTGGAAGCTTTCTGTTAGGCGCCGTTGTTGGAGGTGTAATTGGAGCAGCGACCGCATTATTCCTTGCACCGAAAACAGGTAAAGAAATGCGCAATGACTTTTCATCGCAAGCGGTACAGTTAAAAGATAAAAGTATCGAACTAAGTGCCATTGCAAAAGACAAGGCATCTGAATATGGCTCTGTTGCAAAAGAAAAGGCAACTACTTACAGTACCATTGCAAAAGATAAAGCGACGGAATTTGCGTCCACAGCGAAAGAGAAAACAGGTGGCGTAACAAAAACGATCCAAAAGCAATCTGGACAACTCGTTGATAAAGTAAAATCTGTTAAAAATAATGCGAATATCCCAATGGATGATGGCACTGTATCATTCGAAGGGGAAGAAGCAATAGAATTTATTGATAAAACAAATGAAAGAGTGCAAGAAACACTCAAAGCTGGCGAAGAAAAAGTAACGCAAACTGCTGAAGCCTTAAAAGAGGCTGTTGCAAAAAATACATCAGATAAATAAAAATGAAGCACAAACCTAATAGGGGTTTGTGCTTCTTCTGTATCAAAATATATGCGTTGCATGAATTGTACCTCGAAATTATTTGCTTAGAAAAAAGTAGTGTAATTCCTACAACTGAGCGAGTATCTAGATTGGGTGCAAATAAATTTGACGACACGTGATTCATTCTTTTTATAGATAATGTCGATTTTTGTGAAAATAGTAACATTTCACGTGACTTTTCTAAAATGATTGACTATAATAAGTCTATTATCAAAAAATGTAACATATTTCTCTTTAGTATAAAAGAGTGGGTATGTGCAGGGGGGAGAAGGACGTAGATGGGACACCTTAATTTAGACGAGTTGAGAGATAAAGTAGACGGCTTGAACACAATGATTTTAGATTTAATTAATGAGAGAACTGAGATTGTGCAAGAAATTGGTAAAGTGAAAGAAAAGCAGGGTGTCAATCGCTATGACCCAATCCGCGAACGTGAAATGTTAAATTTCCTAAAAGAATATAATAAAGGGCCACTTCCAAATGGCGTAATGGAACATATTTTTAAAGGAATTTTCATGACCGCGCTTGAAATTCAAGAAGATGAACAACGCAATGCATTGCTTGTTTCGCGTAAGAAGAAGGCTGAAGATACAATCGTGACAATTAACGGTGAAGAAATTGGCAATGGTATACCATCATTTATCTTTGGACCGTGTGCAGTAGAATCATATGAACAAGTATCTACGGTTGCACAGGCGTTAAAAGCAAAAGGTCAAAGACTATTAAGAGGTGGCGCTTACAAACCACGTACATCACCGTATGATTTCCAAGGTCTCGGACTTGAAGGCTTGCAAATTTTAAAGAGAGTCGCAGATGAAACTGGACTTGCTGTGGTAAGTGAAATTGTAACACCTTCACATCTTGAAGAGGCATTGGATTATATCGATGTCATTCAAATTGGTGCAAGAAACATGCACAACTTTGAATTATTAAAGGAAGCAGGTTCTGTTAATAAACCTGTTTTACTGAAGCGAGGACTATCTGCTACACTAGATGAGTTTATCAATGCAGCAGAATATATTATCTCTCAAGGTAACGATCAAATTATTCTTTGTGAGAGAGGAATCAGGACATACGAACGTGCTACTCGAAACACGCTTGATATTTCAGCAGTTCCGATTTTAAAACAAGAAACTCACTTGCCAGTATTTGTGGATGTCACACATTCAACTGGAAGACGTGATTTACTCCTGCCAACTGCAAAAGCAGCAATCGCTGTTGGAGCCGATGGTGTAATGGCAGAAGTCCATCCAGATCCTGCAGTTGCCCTTTCAGACTCTGCTCAACAAATGGATCTTGCGCAGTTTGATGAATTCTACAATTCTATTTTAGACTATTTAAAAATTCATGCATAATCATTTAACGCCGGACCTTTATGGTTCGGCGTTTTTTTACATTCAAATTAGGATACGTACAATACGGTATGAGTAAAATGTTTGTAGGGAATAAATAAAAATTCGAACTCAACCCACAATACGATATCAGTGGAAAATAAGGAGAAATTATGTTTTAATAACGTAGAAGGACAAATTAGGGTATTATTGACAGGAAGCATCATCTAACTATGAATCGCTGAAGTTTGATTGGAATAAATCACTAGAAGATAACTTACTTCATTGTCTATAAATATTAAATAACCATGAGTATGTCCATACTCTATAAAAATGAATGGACCAATAATTTAAAATTACTTCAAAGAGGAGACATGTCGATGGCAATTACAATATATGATGTAGCGCGAGATGCAAATGTCTCGATGGCAACAGTTTCACGAGTTGTAAACGGGAATCAAAACGTGAAACCTTCAACGAGAAGGAAAGTACTTGAAAGCATTGAACGACTTGGATATCGTCCGAATGCAGTTGCAAGAGGGCTAGCTAGCAAAAAGACGACAACAATTGGCGTAATCATCCCAGATATTTCCACAAGTTTCTATGGAGAGGTATCACGAGGGATTGCTGATATTGCGACGATGTATGAATACAATATTATTTTATCCAATTCGGATGAACGGTCTGAACGTGAACTTGAACTACTTGTCGACCACTTAGGAAAGCAAGTGGACGGGGTAATTTTTATGAGCGACTCAGTTTCTGAGGAAGTGCGACAAGAGATGTCCAAGGCACCTGTACCAATCGTGCTAGCGGGAACGATAGACATAGAAGAACAATTTCCAACTGTTAATATTGATTATGAACAAGCCGCTTATGAATCGGTCGTAAAACTGATTGAGAATGGACATAAAAAAATTGCTTTTATCACTGGTCCGCTAAGTAGAGATATCAACCGAGTGCAGAAAAAAGCTGGCTATGAACGCGCGTTAAAAGAAGCAGGGATAGAGATTAATGAAGAGTATGTATTTGAGGTAGAAGATACATATGACGATTCTTATGAAAGTTGGAAAGAGATTCAGAAGATTGAGCAACAGCCAACTGCATTTCTAGCGAGTAATAGTACACTAGCGGTAGGTATTTTAAATGGCATTCGTGATGCGGGTTACTCTGTGCCTGAAGATTATGAAATCATCTGTTATGAGCATTCGAATTTGACGCGAATTGTAAGACCTCAATTAACTTCAGTAGTTGTTCCGTTATACGACATTGGGGCGGTAGCGATGCGATTACTAACAAAATTGATGGATAAGGAAGAAGTGGAAAGCCAACAAATTAACTTACCTTATCATTTCGCTGAGCGCGATTCATTGAAATAAAAAAGACTTCCCTAACAACCGGCACCAAAACCGGTCATGGGATAGTCTTTTTTTATTGAATCTATGAAGTAGTATGCTTCTATTTTATTTATGGTTCTATTATATATGTTGGGGTTTCAAAACAATTCAGCATAAAAAAATGCACGAGGTCACCTAATTCTTTTATACTTTAATTGACTAGAAAAAAGTAAAGGATAGGTGACCCGTGCAAATGAATTTTAACATGAAAATCCTAGGATTAAAAGAAGTAATCATTGAGAAAATAGAAGAAGTTGGTGAAAGAGTAGCACTCTATGTATCTTTACCCATAAAAGCTCATAAGTGCCCATCTTGTCATGCCTATACCGAAAAGGTTCATGATTATCGCATAAGAAAAATTAATCATTTAAAATTTTTCGAGCGTTTAACAGTTTTATTCTATCGACGTCGTCGCTATGCGTGTGGCTGCGGTAAAAGATTTTCAGAGGACACATCCTTTGTCGACAAATACCAACGTTATTCAAAAGAATGGAATCAAGTGGCCCAAATACGTTCTTTTAAAGCAAAGACTTTTAAAGAGGCTGCAGAAAGCCTGGGGACGTCAAGCGCTACAATTATGAGACGTTTTAAGAAAAGCGCCAAAGAATATTTAACGATGAAGACTCAACTTCCTAAAAGAATCGCAATTGATGAATATAAAGGTGATACAGACGTTGGTAAGTTTCAATTAGTCATTGCGGATGCCGATACACATGAGCCGATTGATATTTTACCTAATCGAAGAAAAGATACGATTAAGGAATATCTTTATAAATATGGATCACAAGTAGAACTCGTTGTGATGGATATGAACCCGAGTTTTAAAGCAGCAGTCAATCAAGCACTGGGACGGCCTGTCATCGTAGCGGATCGATTTCACTTCTGTCGTTATATTTATTGGGCGATTGATGAAGTACGTCGAAAAGTACAAAAGGATTGGCATGCATATGACCGAAAAAAGTGTAAGCGAATGCGATTTGTATTGTATAAAAGAAGTGATCAGTTAGCTGAAAAGAATCGTTTCTATTTAGATCGTTATACAGGCTTTTCTAATGAGTTAAAGAAAGCTTATGAACTGAAAGAAGCGTACTGTGAGTGGTTTGATTGGGCGAAGAAATCAGATGATATGCCAGAAATCAAAAGAAGATTGAAAGCCTTTTACCGTAAGGTAGAAGACGCGAATATTCCCGCATTCCTGAAAGCGATTCGCACATTGAAGAACTGGCAACCTGAAATTTTAAATAGTTTCGCCTTTAATTACTCGAACGGATTTTTAGAAGGAATTAATAATAAAACAAAAGTAATGAAGAGGAACGCATATGGTTTTAGACGTTTTGATCATGCGAGAGCAAAGGTTTTATTAAACATCAAATATAAAACAATTGGCACTCATTTAGTAGGATGATGAACAAAGTATAAAAGAAGGTTATCTGTTGATTGGAGCGTAAGGTGGCGACTCGGGCGGGAGAAGCGTGACAGGTGAGACCCTGGACGGAGCGAAGCGAAGGAAGCGGCTCACCGCACGCCCCGCCGAACGCGTCCACCTGGAGCGGAAATCAACTTGTCAAAGAATAAATCATAAAAATAGGGTGACGTGCAAAACACATCACCCCAACATTTGACATAGAACCTTATTTATTTGTACGTATTGGATGAAGTGCTTGTTCAAGCATGTGTGCATTTTTCTCTTCAATTTCTTTTTTTCTAGGAATCGGTTTATATAGGGGATTCGGATCTTCCCATGTTGGAATGAGTGTGATTGGCGCTTCATTCTGCCATCTATCTAACCATTTTTGTGGTAATGGACCAGTCGGTGGTTCTTGACCATTCATCGCAATCCATAAATGTGCCCAAGCACGAGGAACTACCCGCCAAATGTCATACCCACCTCCACCAACAGCTATCCAGCGGCCATCGCAATGTTTGTCTGCAATTTCCTGGGCAATACGTGGGATTTCTTTATAAATATTCATTGTCCCATATAAATGGGTTAACGGATCAAAATAATGTGCATCCACGCCGTTTTGGGTTAGGATAACATCGGGTTTAAAGTATTCGGTTACTTCCGTCATTGCCGCTCGATAAATGGCTAAAAACGAATCATCCTCTGTAAATGCATCGATAGGAAAATTAAATGACGTGCCGTAACCCGGACCATTTCCGCGCTCAGTTATTTTCCCAGTACCAGGAAATAAATAGCGCCCAGTTTCATGAATGGATAATGTACAAACATTTGGATCATCGTAAAACGCCCATTGAACGCCGTCCCCGTGATGTGCATCCGTATCGATATAGAGGACCCTGGCCCCGTATTTTTGTTGCATATATTTAATTGCGACAGAACTGTCATTATACACACAGAAGCCTGATGCACGTCCCTTGAATCCATGGTGTAACCCGCCACCAAGATTCAGGGCATGCCTTGCGCGTCCCTCCATCACTTCATCTACGGCTGTTAATGTTCCACCTACAAGTAGGGCGCTTGCTTCATGCATATTAGGAAATATAGGTGTATCTTCGGTTCCTATGCCATATATTTCTCCTGCTGCAGGAGATAATTCACCTTTCCCAGCTTTTTTTACAATATCAA